>CAZQTN010000008.1:0-31006 GCA_964596195.1 uncultured Ruminococcus sp. | reverse complement strand
CGCTCGCGCTTAAGAGCGCGGGAGAGACGATACATTCTGTCGTTGATCTGCCGCCGAAGTCGGCGCTCGGTACGCTCTCTTTTAAGTACGTCTGACGAAAAAGTGTACCCAAGCATCCTGTGCTGTGCCTTCATCGACTCTATTTCGTAAAGCATTCTTGATTCGACAAGGCGCACGTTTTTATCTATCGCATCAACGGGCAGGTACAAATTATGTACGTCACTTTCAAGGGAGACTCTTTTTTTGGTGCGGTCACTCGCCTTTTTTTCCTCCTGCTCGGCAAGGAAGCGGGCGTACTCCTGCTCCTCGTGCGAGGGGTCGTAGGGCACGCCTATCGGATGCGGCTCACTTGATATCGGCTCATTCCTCTCATACTCCGACGGTGCGGCGTAGCTGCCGGCGTCATCGGCGACGTGCGCACGGCCGTAATCGGCATCCTCGAGGTGAAGCTCATCCGCCTGAGCATCTGCGACGGTGGGGTGAGATATTTTGGACTGCGGCTCATACGGTGGCAGGGGCGCGTAGGTGCGCAGATCGTCCGTCACCTCGTCCGCCACAGCCTCGGTATACGCCGTCAATGGCGCCTCAGACGTTTGGTACGCGCTCACGGGCACAGCAGCGTCAGATGCGGCGGCCTGTGGATACTGCTGTGGCTCAACCGAAATGCGATATACCGTGGCGGGTATTGTAAGCACGCGCCCGTCGGGCGCTGTGGGCGCGGTGTATGAGTCGGAGGTGCTCGGCTCATTATGGGCGATTTCCGTTACACGGGGTGGGATATCACCGACATTTGGCTCATCGCCGTCGACCGTCTGTGTATTATCCCGTGACTCGGTCATCAGCTGTTCTCTGTACCTTGCGGCGTACAGCTCACGCTCTGCCAAATCCCGCGCACGCTGCTCATAATCAACAGGGGCGGCCTGCGGTGCGTTTGGCTTTGCGCCCTCGTGCGCCTTTCTCTTTTTTTCGGCGCGGTCGATGCTGCGCGCTACGTCATCAAGGCTCTTATTCAAGTCGTGCATCACCGCACCTCCCTTCACCGGCGGACGGGCGATCAGCCCTTCTCCGCCTCTGATTTTTTATAATAGTTAAATAAAAAGCTAAGCACGTCACGACGGAGTATTATACCCATAAAGCACCCACGGTCGTCGACCACGGGCACGAAGTTATGCTCCTTTACGTACTCTATCATATCGTCTATCGGTGCGCTGTGGTACAGCGGCCTTGAGTAATCGGGGTCGAGAATTTTCATAACGCCGTCGCGCTCGGCGGCCTTATAGTCGAACCTTCCGTTATCCTGGAAATATTTATACACATCGTCGTTACGAATTGAGCCGAGATACCGCCCCTCCTTATCGAGGATAGGCACGGCAACGTAGTGGTGAAATTTCATCTTCTCTATCGCCTGACGCACCGTCGCGTCGGAGTAAAGGTAAACGACAGAGCTTTTGGGAAGAAGGAATCGAACGATATTCATTATTTTCTCCAATCAGGGGGTTATTCCCGCAAGGGCAGAGCCTATTACGGTTGCGAACTCCGAGTTCTCGGGGATTATGAAATCCACGCCGTAGCCAAAGTTGCCGAGCTCCTTGAATTTCTGCCCGCACAGGGGGAGGCGTGTGAGATTTCCGGTTAAAATTACGTCCTTTACCTTACACTGTCTTGCGGCGAAGACGGAAACCATAGCGACGGTCTCAAGCACCATATTTATGACACCGCGAGCGATATCCTCCTTGCTTGCAAGGTCGGAGACGTTGGCAAAGTTGGCCGCAGTAAGATCGCGCGAGAGCGAGGTAAGCATATTCTGTGCTGTGATGTCACCGATGCGCAAATCTATTTTTGAGAGATCGCCGCCCTCGGCAAGCTCCGAGATGTTCTCGATATTCTCGGCGTGCAGGAGCAGCTTTGACAGACCGATTATCGTTCCGCCGCCGACACCCGTACCGCCGAGGTAGCTCATTTTACCGCCTGAGGTCGCGTGTACGAGCGCGGTACCGGTGCCCATACTGACAGCAAGCACGTTATCAAGGTGAGACAGATATATTGCGCCGAGGCCGATGCTCTCAAATTCCGGAACGCCGAAGCACTCGACACCGTATATGCCGTTTTTAACGTAGGCAGATCCAACGCCCGTCATCATTATCTTGTCGATATCCTTAAGCGCGATCCCGTTTTCGTCGGTGAACTTACCGAAGGCGCCGTAGGTAGCGGTGAGGGGATCGTTTGCGTGGACGAACTGCGGTGCTATTATTTTGTTTTTGCCGTTTTCGGTGCGGAAGCCGACTATTTTCGTGGTGCTTCCGCCGACGTCAATGCCTATAACTACGCTCATTTTACATTCTCCCTTGCTCTTTGCATCAGTCCCTCGAACGAAAGACCGTACTTGTCGGCTATATCCTTAGCGTACGATTTTCCGTCCGGCTTCGCCCTGTATATCTTAAACGATCTTCTTCCCTCCTCTATTCCCGCAACGAGGGTGTCGATCCTTATGCCGCCGTTTTCTGCGGAGCGTGCATTGATGTCGGCAACGCCTGCGGCAAGGTCGTGCAGGTGAGTCGAGAATATACCGCGGCAGCGCAGAGCGGCAAATCCGGAGAGTATCTCCGAGGCAATGTAGGTAGCCTCATACGCGCCTGTGGACGAGAGCGACTCGTCAAGCAGTATCATACTGTCGGGGGTGACTGCATCGAATATTTCCTTGAGTCTTGCACACTCCTCGCCCAGTCTACCCTTATCTATCGTATCGTCGGCGCCCTCCGGGAAATGAGTGAATATACCGTCGGCCACGGATATCTCGGCACTTGCCGCAGGCACGGGCAGTCCGAGCTGGCAAAGCGCCTGCGAGGCGCCGACGGCAACGGTTATTACCGATTTACCGCCGCGATTGGGGCCGGTGAGGACGAATATGCGCGCGTCGTCGTCAAAGGAGAAATCATTGGTCACGATCTCGTCGTCTATTGCGAGCGCAACGCGGGGGTTGTATATCTCAACAGCGGAAAAGACCTTTTCCTCCATCGGATGGACGGCGGGCATACAGATCTTACATCCGGGGTGATCGGCAAGGCGGTGCATAAGGTCGGTCGCGCGACTTACAAATTCTATCTCGGGAAGGAGCTTCAGGAGAAAGTCGGTGTTGTCGAGCACGTAGCCGCCGACGATATTACGCCAGCCCTTGACCGAGCCCTTGAATACGTCCTCGATCGCGTTGTTGAACGCGGCCATAAGTGCCTCCTTGCGGTTCTCGCTCTGCCCTTTTTTTACAGGAGAGAGCTCCGAGATGCAGGTGAAGGCATCGTTCTTGAAGGACATACGCAGTATCTTGTCAAGCATTTTGCCCGACTTGAACTGCTCCGAGTTGACGGATATAACGCCTGCGGACTCAGGGCGAAGCTGTCTGTCGAGGTTGACGCCGATGGTCACGCTTCTCACCTCTCTTACGCGAGAGGAAAGATCCTCGAGCTTTTTGTTGAGCTCGATGTAATAATCCGACTCCGAAAGGGAGGTTATAAAGTCACAAAGCTCCGAGAACGCGCGGCTCTTGATCTTATCTCTGACGGGTGCAAGTCCCTCGCGCAGAGTGTCTATACAGGAAACGTAGAGCTCTATTTCGGTAATGCTGTAAAGATATGAGTCGCCCGTATTGACGTCGTCGTTGTCAAGGATGCGGAGCTGACGTATGTCGTCAAGTATAGGGTGCACCTCGGCAAGAGTTTTCTTTATCTCGGGGATATTCAGCATATCCGAGATAGTCTGCTGGCGATATTTTATTACCTCGGTATCCATAGTGAAGAAATCGGTGAGCGAGGAGTTGCGCAGGCCGAATATCTCATTCAGGCCAAGCTCGTCGCATACGGCCTCGGAGATCTCGGGCAGGTTGCGCCTGTCCTGGTGGTGCTCCATCGATCTCTCGTCGGGATACAGAAGACTGATAAACTTGTTTTCCATTTTATTACCTCAAGTGAGCCTCTCGCGGGCTCTTTTTATATTTCCACTTAATTATAGCACACTAAAATATTTGGCGCAAGTGCTTTGTACTAAATTATCTCTATCTGGCAGGAGCGCATTGCAGCGAGGGCGGTATCGTGGCTCGCTGGTGTAACGCCGCGGCAAAGGTCGCCCACAACGCGAACGGCGATCTCAGGCAGAGCCGCCTTTACGAGCATGGCGTTTGAGATAACGCATATATCGGTGCAAAGGCCGACCAGCGTGACCGACAAGATCGGATCGCGCTTATCAAGATCTGTGAGAAGCTTAGCAAGCTCGACCGAGCCGAACGTAGGCTTATCAATTATATCGGCGCCTACGGGAATGGTGATACCGTCGGTGATCTGCCAGCCGTGAGTGTCCCGTATACAATGCGCAACGGGGAGCTTACGTCCCTCCTGTGTATTCATATAATCCTCGCCGTGCGTATCGCGCGTAAAGATCACCCTGCCGCTAAAGTCGCGCACGAGTGCGTTTATTCCCTCGACGATTTCGGGTGCCTCGGGGCTGCCAAGCGCACCGTCTATAAAATCATTCTGCATATCAACGACAACGAGTATATCCATTATCTGCCGCCTCCCATAAAACTTTATTTTTATATATTTTAGCACGGCTCCGTTTCTTTGTCAAGGTGCACAAATATTTTGTCACCTGATAGGTGATTTTTGGAAGACGACTATACTTACAACGCCGCAAAATGCTGTTAGAATGGTATCAGCCGAGCAAAACGAAGCGGTCCGGAACGCAAAACGGCTTGGCAAAAGGAGTTGAAGAGTTGAAAAAGGCAAGGTACAAAAAGGGATATCCGAGAATGATGTATCTCTACTTTACGGGCTACGACGAGCCGCACGGAGCGCCTAGCTTCTCAAAGTTTGCAAGACGGATAGGTATCACGGTAGCCGAGCTCGAGAGCTTCAGGAGTAAAAAGGATTTTGATGCGGCGTGGCGTGAATGCAGTGAAATCAGAAGGGATTACCTCATAGACAACGCACTATGCAAGCGTCTCGACGCATCGTTCACCAAATTTCTCCTCGGCGAGGAGCAGACGGCCGATAGCACCTCGGACTTCAAGCTGACATTACAGGTCGTAGAGGGCGCAAATGGAGTATAGCATCTCGGTAACCGAGAAGCAAAAGCGATTTATAGATGCCGATGAGAGCGAGGTGCTTTTCGGCGGGGCGGCGGGCGGCGGAAAATCGTACGGGCAGATGGTAGATGCGCTACTGTTTGCACTGCGATACCCAAATTCGCGCCAGCTTGTGCTTCGCCGCACCTTTCCCGAGCTCGAAAAATCGCTGATCCGCACCTCCTTGTCACTTTTTCCACACGGAATTTACACCTTTAACTCATCCTCCCACACGGGGAGATTCAAAAACGGCTCGATCATAGACTTTGGCTACTGTGCGACGGAAAACGACGTATACCAGTACCAGAGTGCGGAATACGACGTCATCCGCTTTGACGAGCTGACACACTTCACCGAGGCACAATACGTCTACCTTATCTCACGAGTCAGAGGTGCCAATTCCTATCCGAAGCAGATAAAATCATCGACCAACCCCGGCGGCGTTGGGCACGGATGGGTAAAGGAGCGCTTTATCGATGCGGGGGAGTGCGGTCAGGCGTTTGTCGGCGGGGACGGAATGTCACGCATATTCATCCCCGCCCTGCTCGACGATAACCGCTTTCTGCGCGAGGGAGACCCCGATTACAAGCGGCGACTGCTCGCCCTGCCGAGTCGGGAGCGCAAGGCCCTCTTGTACGGAGATTGGAATATATTCGAGGGACAGTACTTCACCGAGTTTTCCACGGCAAGGCACGTGATAGAGCCGTTCGAGATACCGAGCGGATGGCGTAAATTCCGCACGATAGATTACGGCCTTGACCGCCTCGCCTGCCTGTGGATAGCAGTCAGCCCCGAGGGGCGCTTCTATGTCTACCGCGAATACTGCGAATCCGATCTACCGATAAGCGAGGCGGCGCGTGCAATCATTGAAAGGACACCAAAATCCGAGGACGTATACGCCACTTTGGCGCCACCCGACCTATGGAGCAGAAGTCAGGAAACAGGCAGGAGCAAGGCCGCCCTGTTCTCGGAATTTGGCATAAACTTCACCAAGACCTCTAACGACCGCGAGGCCGGCTGGCTCTCGCTTAAGGAGCTTTTGCGCGGTGAGGAGCCGCGCCTTAAGATCTTTTCGGTCTGTCGCGAGATCATAAAATGCCTACCGGCGTTGCAGATAGACAGGATAAGAACGAGCGACTGCGCGACCGAGCCGCACGAGATCACCCACGCGCCCGATGCGCTACGCGGATTTGCGATCTTCTACGCAACACCTGTGAGGGAGGAAAGCGAGCCGATCAAAATGATGTGGACGCCCGATATGTGGGAGGACTATTACGCCGCAGGTGAGGAGGAAAAGAAATACTTAAAACGCAAATACGGAGAACCATTGTGAAAACAGAAAGATCATCACCATCGAAAAGGCTCGCTTTTTTCCGCGACCTTTACGAAAATGCAAAAAACTGTTACGCCCCCACCCTTGACGCCTTTGAGCGGCAAATGAGCCAATACAAGGGCTCGGACGAGCTTGACGGAAGCGCGGTAAGGGCCGGCACCGTGCGCAACATAACCTACGAGATCATAGAAAGCCAGGTCTCCTCCGATATCCCCCAGCCAAAGGTAGACGCAGCCTGCTACAGCGAGAGGCGCGAGCGTAACGCAACCAGCATTGAGCGGCTGCTCTATTCCGTGCGTGACAAGCTGTCGTATGAGGAAATGAACGATATCGACGAGCGATACACCTACATCTATGGCGGAAGCGTATGGTACGCAGAGTGGGACAACAGCATCAAAACAGGCAAAGAGGTAGGGGGCGTGCGACTTTATTGCCTGCCTCCGCGGGATTTTATCCCCCAACCTAACGTATGCTCCATCGACGATATGGAGTACTGCTTTCTCCGCTTTACTACCACAAAAAGCGAGCTTGCGAGAAAATACGGCGTAGACGGCGACACGCTCGCCCTCGTAGACTCAGACCCCGAATGTGCTGGAGTGTGCGAAGAAGGCGAGACGGTGCCTGTGATCGTGTCCTTTTATAAGGATGAAAAGGGCGAGATCGGAAAGTTCATCTTTTCGGGAGACCTCACCCTTTACGATCTGCCGAATGCATACAGGCGCAAGATCACCGTTTGCCGCAGCTGCGGCGAGAGCGAGGCGGCCTGCCGCTGTGAGAAAAAGCGCCTTAGGACCGTGGACGAGCTGTACGAGACCATCTCCTCACGCATCACGAGAAGCGACGGAGGTGTGATAAGCGAGATCATGCCCGTTAAGGGCGAGGGCGGCTTTCTTATGGGAAAAACGGAGATACCCTACTACACACCTCGCTCCTTCCCTATCGTTATACGCAAAAACACCTCGGCAGATGCACAGCTGTTCGGCCAGTCGGACTGTGACTACGTAAGGCCTGAGCAACAGGCTATAAACAAGATAGAGTCACGCATACTCCAAAAGCTCCTTCGCTCTGCGGTAACGCCCGTAGTGCCGGAGGATGCGACCATATCGGTCAACAACTCGGTGTTCGGACAGGTGATAAGAATGAAGCCCGGTGAAAGCGCCTCACAGTACGGAAAAGTTGACACGACCCCCGACGTCTCGCAGGATATTGCCGAGGCAGAGCGCCTTTACGAGCACTCGAAAAGGATACTCGGAATTTCCGATGCGCTTCAAGGCCTTGATGCATCCTCGGGCGAATCCGGCTATTCGCGACAGCTCAAGATCTCGCAGGCGACCGGCCGTCTTGAATCAAAGAGGAAGATGAAGCACACTGCCTACGCGGATATTGACAGGATAATATTCGAGCTCTATCTCGCGTTTGCCGACGAGCCGCGTGCCCTGGTGTACCGCGATGCCTACGGCAGAGTGCACAACGCCGAATTTAACCGCTACGATTTTATAGAGTTTGATCTTACAAGCGGCGAGTTCTACTACGACGACGGATATCTGTTCTCCGTCGATCTGAACGGCGGAGCTGAGTATCAGCGCGAAGCGCTTTGGGAGAGAAATCTTGAAAATCTCAAGGCAGGTACCCTCGGCGACCCGACGAGTGCGATCACACTCTTACGTTACTGGCAATGCCAGGAGAGGGCGCACTACCCCCACGCAAGGGAGAACGTAGAATACTTTGCTCTGGCGGTTCGCGAGGAGCAGGACAGAGGAGGTGTACCGTATGGCGAAGATGCTTGAGGACTTCATCAAGGACTACCTATCCGACAGGTCGGCCGCTTTAGGTGCAAAGGGATATGCCAAGTGGATATCCGAGCAGGCCTCAAGTCCGTCGATAAAGCGTGCCGAGGCCGTTACAAAGGCTGACACCTCATACCGCACCGCCCTCGCGGGCTACGGCAAAAACGCCGAGAGTCTTGCAGGGGCGGGACTTGCAAGGAGTGGCTACGCAGAATACCTGAACGCCCTTGCAGAGGATAAAAAGAAATCTGCCGTGACGGGCGCAGCCCTCGCCGAGCAAAAGAGCGTGGCCAAGGGCTTAAAGGAATACGAGGGATATCTTGACGAGGTCGAAAAGGACAGGCTTGAAAAATACGAAAAGGCTGTCAGATCCATACAGTCGGACAAGCTCGCAGCCTACGGCGCGGCGTACGACCGCGCGCTATCCTTCGGGCTTGACGAGGAGAGTGCGAAGAAGGCCGCCACCGAAGCGAGCACGGCCGTCAAATCCACCTTAAGGCAAAAGCTGCTCACCGAGATAGCGACCAAGAGGATGACCTCGGAGGCGACGAGAGCCTACGCGCTTACCCTCGGCCTTGATGAGGAGATTGCAGACGAGCTTGCCGAATACGCACACAAGCTCAACGAATCTGTCGACTCTGACGGAATGACGGAAAGCTATCTCAATTATCTTAAAGAACTACTTAACAAGAAAGGATAAGAAAAATGAAGAAAGAACAAATCGCAACTACCTATGCAAATCTCGGTTATATGACCGCCGCCCCCAAGCGTACCGACAAGGATGGGGCACGCGCCACCGTGACCAAGTCAGGCAAGGATATGCGCGGAGGTAAGAAGTAATGGAGGAGAAGGACACTCTCGTCCCCGAGGCCGACGGGATCTCCGAGAATGCCGAGGAGGTGACGGCGGAGCCGGCGCCGGACGAGGTGGACTATGCCTCGGTGCTTAACGCCGATATCGAGGAGCTCAAGACCACCTTCCCCGAGCTTGGAGGAATGGAGAGCATAGACGAGCTTGCAGACCCTGTACGCTTCGGCGCCCTGCGCGATCTCGGTCTCACGGCCAAGGAGGCATATCTCGCCAGCGGCGGAAAGAAGCGCACCTACGACAACCGCACGCATCTCGTCTCAAGCGTTCCCGGCGGTGCAAGAAGTGCCGCTGACGGCATTTCAAGACAGGAGCTCGACATGGCGCGAGACCTCTTTGACGGAATGAGCGAAAGCGAGATCCAAAGACTTTACCGCAAGGTAACGAAATAAGAAAAGAAAGGATTTAATCAATGTTTAACTACTTAAAAACCATCGGCGCACACTGCGGCGCCCCCGAGCCCGAGTGTATGCCCGTTGCGGCATTCGACGTTTTTGCCAAGGGCAGTATATGCGAAATGAACGCAGGCTATCTTGCCAACAGCTACACCGCTGGAAAATCAAAATTCCTCGTGCTTGAGGACAAGGCGGCAAAGGACGGCAAGGATGCGCTGAAGTGCGTAAGAATACTTCCCGGCATGCTGCTTGAGGCCGACTTTACCGGCGATCCAAGCGAGCTTGCGGCAGGTATGCTCGTTGCCCCCCTTATCGGCGGCGACGGCAGCTACATCTATTGTGAGGACAGCGACGCGGGCACCATCGAGGTCGTTGACGCGTCGTCCTACGAGGATACGGGCAGAATCACCGTAACTATCCATTGTTAAAAGGAGAAGAAAATGATAATCTACACTAAAAATTCAACCAACACCAATTCCGCTATCGGCAAGCTCGAGACCCCCATCAAAATGATCATCGAGCACGAGAGCGATATCCTCTCGAAAAAGGGCGGTATTTGCTCTGCCCTTTTCAACGTAGAAAAGAGCTCTCGCTTTGGTGAGACCATAATCACCAGAAGGGACTTTGACGTCTTCCAGGCGGCGGCAGAGGGCGCGGGCGCCGAGCTCGATACCGTATACGACACCGGCAAGAAGTTCATCGAGCACGTACAGTATATGAAGGAGTTCATCGTCACCGCAGAGATGATCGAGGATGCGCAGAACGGCATTGCCGCAGAGGCGAGACGCAGGGCCGAAAATTTCACACGGGCCTACTATAAGACCATAAACAACCTCTGTACGCTCGCGCTCGCATCGGGTACTGAGAAGAGCCTTACCTACGCCAAGAGCACTATCGATCTTACCACCTCGGACGGCTACTCTCTTTTCAATAAGTACCACACCTGGGGTGCTGATGCAAACAGCGGCACTCAGTCAAACTACTACTACGGCGACATATTCTCCACAGGTACATCCGGCTCTCGTGTAGCAAGCACCGCGGCGTTCGAGGAGGCACTTACCGAGCTTGCCTTCAAGATACGTAATATGAAGGGCGAGAACGGCGAGATACTCGGCTACACTGCCGATACCATTATTCTCCCCGGAAACCGTCCGACCGCCGAGATAATTGCTAAGAAGGTGTGCGGCTCGCTCGGCTCACTCGGCAGCGGCAACAACGACATCAACATCAACTACGGCAACTGGAATATCGTAGTTATGCCCGGTTGGGTTGCCGAAAAGGATATGTGCATTATTATGTCCTCCGAGGCAAACAAGAACCTCTCGGGAAATATGTTCTTCAACAGAGTTCCCCTTACGGTCTCCAACTGGGTCGACCACCACACCGGCAACTACATCTGGAACGGCAGATGCCGCTTCGGCGTAGGCTTCGGCAGCTACAAGCACATTCTTCTCGCCGTAGACTCCGAGAGCTCACTCTCCACGGCAACGAAGCTCTAATACACGGGGCTCTCCGCCCCGTGCGGGGAGCCCATTTTGAAAGGAGTTCACAATGACACTCAACGACATTAAAAAAGAAGTGGCCGTCTTAGGCTTTGAAAACGAGTCGGCGATCGATAGCAGCATTGAGTGTGCGGCAAGGCGGGCCCTGGCTACGATCTATACCGAGCACGGCGTACACGCCGTCGGGAGCATTTATCAAAATTCCCCTGTGCCCATAAAGCATCTGCCTATGATAATTCACACGGCGGGAAAAGATGAGGTAATAGAGCTCGGCGACTGCTCGTACGCCTTCGTGATCTCGGGTGTCGGAACATTTGAGATAAGTGATGATCTCGGCGTGCGCACACAGGATTTCGACACGCGATCAACCTATTTGTTCGGCAGGATCAACGGCTCGGGCGAGATACGCTTTACGGGCGAATTTCGTTACACGGTATACGACCTTTGCATCTATGACGAGAAATTTGCCGACGGCGAAGCACCGCCGAGGTGCGGAAGAATGCGCGAGTACGCGCTTGATGAATACCTGCCCGATTTTCTCTTCTGCTCATCGCTGCCAACCGATGCGCGCGGTATCGAAATCGCGGGCGCGTCGATCAGCTCCGGCAGACTGCTCGTACCCTACGACTACGTCGGGCAGATCGTGATCAAGTACCGAAAAAGAGCGCCTGAGGTTTCTATCAACGTGCCCGATGCACCCCTTGACGTTCCCACCGAGCTTGAGCAGCTCGTATTTCTGCTTACGGCGGCGTACGTATGGCTCGATGACGATGCAGACAAGGCACAATATTATATGTCGCTCTACCGCGACGGAATGTCGGCGCTCAAGGTATATGCACGCAGTGGCGTTGACACGGCGTTCACAGACGTAGCGAGGTGGGCGTGATGGGCGTTACGAAAAACGGATTTGGCTCGGGGAACGAGTACACCGTGACCTACTCCGGTATGAGGGGCGTTGATTTCGGCGCCTCCTCAGACTCCGACCGCACGCGCTTTGCCTATCTTGAAAATATGTACCGCGACTACGATGCCGATGGGGGTGCGCGCGTAGAAAGCGTACCCGGCTTCAGAAATCTCGTCAATTGTGCATCGAACGTGCATCTGCTGTTTATGCAAAAGACCTCCGCGGGCAAAAAGCGCCTGTTGATTCACGCAGGCACAACGCTTTACCGTTTGGCACTAGACGACAAAAACAACGTTGTTGACGCAGAAAAAATAGGCACGGTCAACGATTTCGAGAGCCACGCCTTTGCATACGGATACGACACCTACCTGCTCGACGGCGAAAAAATGTGGAGGATACCCGAGAGCGGTATGGCGATCGCCGTGGGTGAGGAGGGAGCTATGCCCTACGTTCCGACGACGTTCTTAAACGGCGTACAGCATGAGCAGAGAAACCTGCTCACCGACCGTTTTAAGGAAGAGACCCTGATGTCGGCGACCGACACCTTCATCTTCGGCTCTCACGAGATATATTACAGGATAACCGATGCGGAAAAGAGATTTTGTGCCGCAGTAGGAGTGAGCGACGATTTTGAGCTTGGTCCCCTGCACGTTCCCTCTTACGTTGATATCGGCGGCGAAAAATACCGAGTGACCGAGATAGCGGACGGAGCCTTCCTTGGCAACGCGAATATAAATTTCGTCCGACTTGGCGAGGGTGTAACTAGGATCGGCCGAGAGGCCTTCAGCGGATGCACCTCTCTTTTGAGGGTATACTGTCCCGAGACGTTATGCGAAATAGACGCCGAGGCGTTTTCCGGATGCGTAATACTTGAGGAGATATATTTGGGCAGGGGTCTTGAGCGCTTTGGCGCGGACGTCTTCTTGAACTGTGACAGACTTACAAGCGTTTATTACTCCGGAATCACGGACGATTTTGACCTTATCGAGAACTGCGCGTGCATCGGTACGGCAAGGCTGACCAAGGGGGAAGCACCTAAAAGCGCGATGCTTGACATTCCGCTTTATACTCCCACAATGGAGGTAGAAAGCGTGAGCGTAAACGGCCTTGAGATCTCGTATTCGAGCGTCGAGGACGGCGACAGGATCTCCTCGGTGATCATATCCGTCAGTGACAGACGTACCCTTGAGGGCGCGCGTATTATCGTAAACGGAATAGCCTTGCCAAACGAATATACGAAGAGCGAGGACGGACAAGACCTGTTCTCGACTCCCGGATACGTCGGAACGGGCAAGGAGGCCGTAGAGGGATGCAGAATATGCGAATGCTTCGACGGGCGCATATTCCTCTCCGGCAACCCAAGCCTGCCAAACACGGTCATATATTCTCAAAGAAACGAAAGCGGAAACAACGATCCCCTTTACTACGGCACGCTCAACTATTTCAACGACGGTGTCGGTGCCTTTCCCATAGTATCAATGCTGGCGGCAGGCGACTCGCTTGCGGTATTCAAATCAGAGGACGACGGCAACGGAAGCATTTTCTACCATACTCCGCAAAACACCTCCGCCGGCATCCTGCCCCGCATTTATCCCGTCTCGTACGTTCACAGCGGCATGGGCGCCGTCGGTGAGAGCATCTCGTTTTTTGACGACCCGGTGTTCATATCAAAAAGCGGCCTCAACGCTTTGAACAAAAAAACGATAAGCCTCGAGCGAAGCATAGTATGCCGATCGCACAACGTAAACTCGCGCCTGCTCTCCGAGGATCTCGCCTCGGCAAGGCTAGGAAAATGGTGCGGGTATCTGGTGCTCTCGGTCGGCGGCAGAATGTACCTCGCCGACTCGCGTGCTATGTTCCTGCACGAAACGGGTGCATACGAGTATGAATGGTACTGCCTTTCGGGCGTTGGAAGCTACAAAAACGCGACACGGGTCTACCGTTATACAAGCATTGCACCTGACGGTTACGTTGTGCACGCGCACCCGGAGAGGAAGGCTGAGGGCACGGTAATGAGTGTATCCGGCGCTGACGGCGTGACGGTTTATTACACGGAGGAGGACGGCGTAAAATACGCCGTATACCCGACCGAAGAATACGAGGGCGGTACGTTTTATCCCGCGACGGTGATCCTCACGACAGACGACGATCTGTTGCTGTTCGGCACCGAGAGCGGAAGCGTATGCATATTCAATAACGATATGCGCGGCACGCCGCCACCCTATATCGCCGAGGATAGCGACTTCGACGGGGAGGAATACGAGCGAAAGTACGGCAGGCGTATACATCCGTACTATTACCGATTTGACAACCACCTGCCCACCTATGCCGCAAAAACCGTGCTCGACAACTGCGGGATACCTCATCTTACCAAAAGCACCGTCAAGCATTCGTTGGCCGTAAAGATGTCCGCCACGGGAGCCGGCTCGGTTGTGTGTGAGGTCGGTACGGACAGATCGGGATACACCGAGCGCGCCGAGGTGCCGAATGCGGAGATCGATTTTTCGAGCCTTGATTTTGCATATCTTGCATTCGAGACGGCAGAGCATTTTACGATACCGATCTCAGAAAAAGAGAAGAATTGGATCGAGAAGGAGATAGCCATCTCATCCGCTGACGGCGCACCGATCGCTATATATTCAATGAGCTACCGCTTCACCGTTAAAGGAAGGATCAAAAAGAAAGGATAAACTATGAAAACAACTAAAATTACACGCAGTGAGATCGATCCGATGCTCATCGCTTCACTGCCAACCCGACCAACGGCACCGAGCGCCTTTGGCGGAAACGGATACACCGCCAGCCAGATGAAAGCGGCCTTTGATAAGCTGCCCAGCCATATAATAGACCGCTTGAACCTGCTGATAGATGATATCACCAGCGGTGAGGTGTGCGATTCGATACCCACGGGCATAGACAACGCACCGACTCTCGCCGCCCTGCTTGCCGCCTTCACAGACGGAAGCATCGCCTCGGTAATTATGCTTCACGACACGACGCTTACGACATTCCTTGATAAGCTGAGAGCCGACGTTGACCTCTTGCTCACAAATGCAACCACAGGCTAGGAGGTGGTAGAATAATGACAACTATCATTTACAAAATTGTCGACAACGAGCCATATCTTACCGCATTCAAGGAGGGGCGCGCCGATTCGCTTGAGATAAGGATCGACACGCCCGATGAAGTCACCCTGCACCTCGGAAATACCTGCGTTAACATCAAGAACGGCGTGGGGCGTGTCAAATTATCCACCCTTTGTGACGGTGTAATAACACCCGAGGTGGTCTTCAGGGACAGGAGCATTTTTCTCTATCCGATACGCCTACTGTGTGGAAAGATAATGATTGCGCATCCGTATGAGATATACGCAGACCTTGGCAAGCGCGCAGTCCAGGTTCGCGGCCGCGTACAGGATATCGAAACGGAGCTCGCAAAGCTCAAGAATGCCGTTTACGGCAAAGCTATATTTTGAAAGGAGAAATTATGAAAAAACTGTTAGTCGTACTTATCACAGTAATGCTTTTCATCTCTTGCGGCGTTGTCGCATCGGCAACCGAGGCTGACACCAACACAGATGCGACCGAAAAAACCGATAACGTATATGAAAACGAGGTGCCCGTCGAGGACAGCTCCAACCCATTTGCTCAATGCTACGAATACATCTCCGAGCACGCGGACGACCTGTTCTCCGCTCTTGCGTTCGCTGGCTCGCTCGTGCTTGCATTCATTTACAAGAAGGGACTTATGCCTCAGCTTTCCTCGGCGCTTGGCAATATACGCGCATCTGTAAAATCTATCAGTGACACGGCTGAAAAGACGCTTGCGGGTAGCGAGTGTGCCATTGCCGACGTCAAGTCAAGCATGGAGCTTGTCGGCACGGGACTTGACACTCTGTGCAGCGCGGTTGCCGACCTTGACAAGCGCCTTTCGGCGAGCGAGGAGCAGATGAATGAGACGAAAGCGATGAAGACTATAATGTCCGCGCAGGTGGATATGCTTTACAGCATCTTTATGTCCAGCTCCCTGCCCCAGTACTCAAAGGATGCGGTAGGCGAGAGGATATCCGAAATGAAGGCCGCCCTCGCGGAGCCGGTGAGCGGTGATGAATAACGTATCACTGCGCAAGGCCGTTTTAAATCTCGTCGGACTTGCCGTCTCGACAGTCCCTGCGGCGACATGCATACTGTTGTACTTCCCCATATGGCGCGAGCGCGGCATCGTAACCGTGCTTTCAGGCTTCACGCTTCTGCTGCTCGTGCTTGCGGCGGTGCCGCTGTTCAGCTTTATAAAAAGAGCGCTCAAGACCCCCTCGGCGCCCGTGATGTGGTTTATCATCTTCGTCGCATTTCTTATGCTTTCGAGCATTGCCGATGAAATGACGGTAATATCCTTCGTCGGATTTGTGTCGAACCTGGTCGGTGCGATCTTCTTCCGTGCGGCGGGAGGCAGAAGAAATGAACGCGCTTGAAAACGGCTTCGTAAGCTCTGACGAGCTCGTGCGAAGAACGGGCAGCACGGTGATACGCAACGCAGGCAAGCTTATCGCCCTGGTGACCGTCCTCGTAGCGATACTGCTGACCTTCACGGACGTACATCTCGGCTCGCTCGCCGGAAATGATCTCACGGGCGAGCTGGTTATGATGCTGGTGGCGGCTTATCTTATGTACTTCTCGCTTGAGGATGCGGGAGAAAAGCTCGGCAAGGAGACAAAGGAATACGAAAAGGCGGCCGCGGAGTACGAGGAAATACGCTCGTCAATAGGAGCGGAGGATGCGCAAAGACTGCGCGACTTCTGTATGGAATACTCTGAAGGAGAGCTTGAGTACCGAAAGAGGTCGGCACTCGTATCCGCCGGTCTTACAGAGAAGCAAATGCAGGAATGGCTGAGCGGAGAGCCGGTCGACAGGCGGTCACGCCGCATATTCAAAAGGGTCGCCAAAATGAAGGCCATCCCCCTCACTCCGTCGATCCTGCTATCCAGTGGCAAGGCGGCAGAAAGAAGCGAGCTTGCGAGCCCCGAGAAATTCAAGATAGCAAGAATGGCGGTTGGACTTTTACCGACTACGGTCGGAATGTTCATCACCGTATCCGTTATGCTGACTATGAAGGACGGACTTACCGCCGAGGGCGTGATCGAGGGACTTCTAAAGCTCGCGACACTCCCAATAGTGGGATTCCGCGGCTACTCATCGGGATATGCGCACGTGCGCGGCCACTGTATCACTTGGCTTGAAACCAAAACGCGAATATTACGCACCTTTAAAATGAACTGACGCGAGTCGCACAGTAGCGGCGCGGGCACGCAGAGACCCCCTCTGTGTGCCCGTTTTTTTGTATGTGGCAATACGGTTATTGCCTTGACTTTGCGTGCGTGATATGATACAATAAAAAATGAAAACGAAGGAAGGAGAAGCGTATGAGATACGATGCCGAAAGCAACCGAATAATCGTCAGCTGTCGCGAGCTGGTACAAAGCGCGCGCAGGGGCATCTGTGCCATACTTCCCCGCGACGAAGACGAGCCGAGCATCGAGTGCAAGACAGCAAGCACAACACCGCTTTGCTACGAGTTCTCGATCGACGAATACACCTTCACCCTTGTGGCAGATACCTGCGTTATCGAGGACGGGGCAGTCACCCTTACCGTACCCGTTGACTCCTCGCCGAGAAGACCGAGAAAAGAGGTCACGGCGCAGGCAAGAGGCGAGGGATATATAACGGCTTTTATCCTCGCGAAAAACGTGGGAGACTCCGATATAGAGATACGTTACCTCTATATCAACCGCGCAACGGGCGAAAAAAACGAGGTCAGCGAGAGAGTCGCGAGAAAAAAGCTTGCGACGTTCTTTGAAAAATGCAAAACGTCAATAAAAGTTTACGCAACTCCCGAAATAGAACGTGTGACCGAGCGTTTGCCGTCGATGAAAGCGATAAAGTTCCCATACTCGAACGTGCGCGAGGGACAGCACGAGATCATACGCGCCGTGTACAAAAACGTCGCACGGGGTGGCACTTTATTCACGGCAGCGCCCACAGGAACGGGCAAAACGGTATCAATGATGTTCCCTGCTGTGCGCGCTATGGGTGACGGAAGATGCGACAAAATATTTTACTTCACCCCCAAGACAACGACCGCAAACGCCGCCTGTGACTGCATTGAAAGGTTATGCGAGGTTGGAGCTAAAATTCGTGCTGTAGTCATCCCTTCCAAGGAACGTGCGTGCAAAAACAGGACCATTTGCAAAAATTCACGCCTTATGTGCACCAATTCAAAATGCAACAGGCTTGCCGATGCGGTGCTGGCGCTTTACAAGAGCGGAAGAAGCGTGGTGTCGCTGGAGGAGCTATGGGGGACATCCAAGGAATATACAGTATGCCCGCACGAGCTTGCGCTTTCATACGCAGAGCTGTGCGACGTGGTTATTTGCGACGTCAATTATCTCTTTGATCCGGTAGTCTATATACGGCGTTTTTTTGACACGGGTGGCGACTATGCCTTTTTGATAGACGAGGCGCACAACCTGCCCGACAGAGCGCGCGAGATGTACTCCGCAGAGATAACAGAGCAGGAGCTTGAGACCTTGCCGAACGACGAGTTGTTTCCCGCTGGATCCGCAATAAAAGAAATCACACGGGTGGCCACTAACAGCTTTCGCGAGATACTCCTACCCTGTGTTGGCGACGAGCTATACACAGACGAGAACGGAGAGCGCGTTGGCGCCGTGCATCTATCCGAGGTGCCGTGTGAGCTATACGAGGTGTTTGACACACTGATCGGACAGCTTGAGGATGCAATATTCAAGAGCTTTGCAGCGAAGGACGAGGACGCCGAGGCGCGCACACACTCCCTGCGAGAATACTACTACAAGGCTAAAAAATTCAGAAATGCGATGGAATCCTTCGACTCCGCGTACGAGCTTTTCATATTTATGGAGAGGGGCAAGCTGCGCGCAAAGTGCTACTGCATTGACCCTGCTAAAAACATAGCAAAAAGGCTTGAAAAGGGATCAAGCGCGACCTTCTTTTCGGGAACGCTTTCCCCAATGTACTACTACCGAGCTGTGCTCGGTGATGACAGGACCTCGGATATGCTTGAGGTGGCATCCCCATTCGATCCCTCGCAGATCTCCGTATCTATAATGGACAAGATCAGCACGCGTCTCTCCGAGCGCGACGACACGCTTGGGGCGGTGTGCCGTGTAATTGCCGCAACAGTCTCCGCAAAGCGAGGAAACTATATGATATTCTCTCCCTCGTTTGCCTACTCCGAGGCGCTCAGCCGCATCTTCCGCGCTAAGTACCCGAAGATAAGAGTAGTTGAACAAAGAAAGAATATGACGGCCGCAGAAAAGCGCGAGTTCCTTAGCGAGTTTGAGAAGGAGAGTGATAGCTACCTCATCGGCTTTTGCGTGATGGGCGGCATCTACTCCGAGGGCATCGACCTCGCGGGTGACAGCCTTATCGGCGCGATCATAGTCGGCATCGGCATTCCCGCACTTTCCTACGAGCGCGAGGCTATTTCGGCGTACTATAACGAAAAGTACGAGGAGGGCAAACAATTCGCCTATATCTACCCGGGTATGAACCGCGTTTTGCAGGCGGCGGGGCGAGTCATCCGTCGAGAGGACGACAAGGGCGTGGTCGTGCTTATAGACGACCGCTTTGACGACCCTGTATATCGCTCGGTCATTCCGAAGCTATGGGACGGTATGAAATTTATTGCCGATCCAAAGGAGCTTCGCGCCGAGCTGGACGAGTTCTGGAAGCAAAAATAAAAACCGTCCTGCACCATATTGCGTGCAGGACGGTTTTCTTATATTTTCGGTGCTCCTTTAAGGAATATTTCTTTGTTTTATCATATTTTTTGAAAACTTGTCTGTAAACACACGTTCTTTTATTATTCTGCCCAAGTGGGACACAATATAGCTTCTGCTAACCGTCAGAACCTCTTTTTTTATATCGTGAGTACAGTTCACCGTAAGTGTGGCAAGGCGACCGCCGGGCGGCTCTATACGCAATGCATACTCGCGTGCAGATGCATACGTCGACCGATATATTTCCGAATAAAATTCTGCAATAACACCGCTTATCTGCTCGTCATCAGATCCGCAAGGCAGCGTTACCTTGCACAGCAAAACGCTCTTGTCCCCATTTTTAAAAACCGCCGTGCGTGTTGTATATAAAAGCATAGCCGCCCTCCGATATCCGTTCTTTTACATTCTATGAATGAAAAAGCGGAGCAATGCCGGAGGACTGCTATTTTATTAAAGAAGATGTACCGGAAGATCTCCGCCGCCGAGGTTGATATATCCGACGGTTGATTTTTCCTCAGTCTTATCTGTCTTTTTGACAGTCTTTTTTGCAGCGGGCTTCTTAGCCGCCGTTTTTTTGGGCGCTATCTTCTCCGATGAGGGGATCATTACCTCGATCACCTCGGGCGAGGGGTTGCCGATAACGGTGCCGTTCTCCATATCGGGAGCGGAGCTCGTCACCTTGGAGTAGCCGTTGTTAGCCACTCTCTTTATCGAATTTTTACCTATTGGCATGCTCTATGATCTCCTTTGCCAGTTTTTTATATTCAAGGGCGGAGCGACTGTACTTCTTATAAGCGACGACGGGCTGGCTGTTGTCCTGCGACCACTCTATCGCGCTGTCAACGCGGATCACCGTATCAAACAGGTGTGCAACGTCACCCTCGCGCAGAGTTTCGATCGTTTGCTTGAAGTAATTCTTGCGCTCGTCGACCTTGGTGATGGCAATGCCGAGCACCTCAAGGCGTGGAGCTATCGCTTTGACCTGATTTACAAAATCAAACATATTTGCAAGTCCAAAGAGTCCCCAAGGGCTTGCCTCAACGGGAATTACGAGGTGATCGGCGGTGCACATAATATTCATCACCCAGCCGCCGAGGGTCGGAGGCGAGTCGATGAGCACGTAATCGTAATATCCGCGTGCGATTATCGGTGAGAGACACTTTTTAAGGATAAACTCGCGCTGCCATTTGGTAAAAAGATCAAACTCGATCGCCGACATAAGAGAGGACGAGGGAATGATATCAAGCCCCTCATAGCCTGTCGGTGTGACGAAGTCGGTAAGATCGCGCTCCTCCTTGATTGCGGTGTATATATTCTTGCCGTTCTCGGCAAAGGAAAGCGCACGCTCCTCGTCAAAATACGAAAGAGTCAGATTCAGCTGCATATCGCCGTCGATAAGGAGCACCCTTTTGCCCATTTTGGCAATAGCGAGACCAACGTTTGAAACCGTGGTGGTCTTGCCGCTTCCGCCCTTGTTATTGGCGAACGCAATGACCGTCGTTCTGCTCATTTTTTACACTTCTCCTTTTCCCGCTTTTCTCTGTCGCTCGGTTCTTCGAGGTAGGCTATAATATCGGCCAAGCCCTCGCCCGTGACAGCACTTACGGGGAATATTTTTTTACAGCCTGCGAGTCTGAGCCAGCGTTCGACGCGCTCAACGTTTGCATCAGGCTTGTCTATACCCGAGATGATACCGACGACCTCGCGGTTAACAAGGCTGGTGATGCCGGGCGAAAAAATGGAATACGGCTCGTTTGCACTCAGCACGAGTCCGACGACGTCAGCCTCATAGGAATAAAGCGCAAGCGCACCGCTCGTCTGACGAAGCTCGGTGTACTCACCGGGCGTATCTATGACGGTATCCATATAATTTATATATTGCGTTTTATAGTAATGTATCTCCTCGCCGCGAAGCGCCTGAGTAAGTGTTGTCTTACCTGCGGCAACACGGCCGATAAGAATTATCTTTCTCATATTTAAGTGCGGGTGATCTCGCAGCAAACGTAGCCGAGCTTGTTGATCACGTACTCGCGTATAGCGGTAAAGGCGGACTCAACGCTCGATACGCTACCCGAAATGATAAGCGTGCCCGTGAAGCGATCGACGAAGCCGATATCCGCGCCCGAGGACTTGATTGCAATGTCGGCGGCAATGACCGCGCTCTCCGCAGGGCTTATTGTGAGCACGCCGATAGCACTTCTCGAATAGTCAGTCTTGGGATCGAGTCCGAGCTTGGTATAAAGGACGTCGTCGGGGTTGGCAATAATGTGGCAGAGGGTCACCTGCTTGCCGGGGACGAGCTCCTGAACTATTCTCATATTCTCTCTGAGTTCCATAACAATCTCCAATATGTAAACTTATATTTACTGTAATGTTGTTTTAATTTTACACGTGTGGTGACTAACCGCCAATTTGGCACTTGAGTCCCGATTCCTCCGCAACAGAGAGGAGATACTGCATACGCTCGTTAGTCGGTGGCTCAACATCCATAAGCGAGTAGTTTCTGCCAAGACCGGCATATTTATCCATGCCAAGACGATGGTAAGGAAGCAGGTGATGCTCACGCACACCCGGCAGCGATGCTGCATATTTGGATATGGCGCGAATTTCTCCCGCCGTATCGTTAAATCCGGGGATAACGGGTGTGCGAATTATCAGCTCGGTACCGCTTTTTGCAATACGTACTGCATTTTCGAGGATCAATGAGTTATCCACACCCGTGTATTCCTTGTGCTTTTTGGGGTCCATATGCTTGATATCCATAAGATAAAGATCGAGGTGCGGCAGGATCTTCTCTATCTTGTCAAATGAGGCCGAGGCGGCAGACTCAATAGCCGTATGCAAGCCGCGCGACTGACAGCGCGCGAGCAGCTCTGCGGCAAAATCCGCTTGGCAAAGCACCTCGCCGCCCGACAGAGTCACACCGCCGCCGCTCCTACGATAATACGGCATATCTGCGAGTATTTCCGGCATTATATCGTCGACGGCGACGTCGCGACCGACCGTCTTTTGCTTGCCGCCCTCGATAAGAGTTTCGATCTCCCATCTTTGCGATTCGGGGTTACAACACCAAGCACAGCGCATATAACAGCCCTTAAAGAAGACTATAGTTCGTATTCCCGGTCCGTCGTGTATAGAAAAACGTTGAATATTGAATATTCTTCCCCTCACGTTGCCACCCCTTTCGTTTTTTTATTCGGTATATACGTCCACCGTAATATCCGAGTCTACCTTTATGATCTTTTCGCAGATTTCCTTGCCGTTTACCTTGATTTTCGTTACACGGGGTCCTGCGTTATGGTATTTTACCGTCACCGTATGTCCTCTGAAACGGCGAGTTGCAGTAGCCTCTGTCCAACCGCTGGGAAGTGCAGGGCTTATCTCTATCCCCTCAAAGCGAGGCTTTATTCCAAAGATATGCTCCTCTACCGCTATCATCATCCAAGCCGATGTGCCCGAGAGCCACGAAACTCCCGCAGATCCTGCGCGAAGAGCCTCGGGTGAGCGTATATTAGAGGAATAGATATACGGCTCAGCGTTGTATCTGTCAACACCGAATTTCGATACGATATTTTCAGGAATAAGCTCTCTGTAAATTCTGTACGCCTCATCGCCCTTGCCTATCATGCAAAGTGCAATTATCGCCCAAGTGTTTGCGTGGCAGAACACACCACCGTTCTCACCGATTCCCTGCTGTGCTGGGGTAAGCTCGGTTTCGGGGGTGGGATAATTTCTTACAAGGGACGGAGAAAGCTTTTTAAGTCCAAAGCCGCAATCGAGATGGCGCACCGCGCTTTCCATAGCGGATATCTTGCGTTCCTCGGTCGTAGAGTCGGAGATGACCGCCCAGCTCTGCGAGTTGATCCAGATCTTTGCATACGGGTCGCTCTTCTTTCCGAGCTTCATTCCCTCGTCGGTAACGGCACGGATAAACCACTCGCCGTCGTAGCAGAAGTCGTTGAGTATTTTTATCTGATCGGCAGCTATCTTTTCATATTTATCATCCGAGCGACCGATAAGCTGTGAAAGCTCCGTCATCTGACGGCAGGCAAGCACGAGCATTTGCGATACGAAAACGCTTTCACCCTCGCCGCGCTTGCATACGTTGGTAAGCATATCGTTCCAGTCAGAGCGAAGCATAAGCGGCAATCCGTCGCGGCCGAGATTTGCCACCGTATAATCAATAGAGCGTGTCAAGTGCTCGAAAACAGTTCCCTCGCCGCCGTCAAAGTACGGTACGGTTTCATAAAGGAAGTCTAATTTTCCCTCCTCAACAACTATCTGATAAGCCGTGTAGATCAGCCAAAGGTGGTTGTCGCTTCTGTCACTTTCGATTGGTGGAAGCTTCTCTTCAGGATAGAAATAATGATTGGTCTTTCCCGAATTATACTGTTGAGTCAAAAGGAGCTTAAGCTTCTTTTTCGATGCCTCGATGTCGTACAAAACGTTTCCAAGGGCGTCCTGTGCCGCATCTCTCATTCCGACGCCGCGTATCGTACCGGTCGCATAGAACGATATCTCACGGCAAACGTAGAAGTTAACGAGCACCTGCAGGGGGTTCCAGGTATTCATCATACGCGTCGCATCTGCATCCGGGGTGCTAACTGTGAACGCGGAGAGCCTTTCATCCCAATATTTACGAAGCTGTGCGAATGAATTTTCCGCATATCCTGCACTTCTGTATTTTTTAGCGATATCAACCACGGATTCACCCCGCTCCACAGTACCGAGGAATATGCTGACTTCTTCCGGCACACCTGCGCGAAGCTCAATGTCAAAGGACATCGAGAACATCGCCTCACCGCCCCTAAGCTCTGTATTCGGGCATTCGCCTTCCTCAATGGCAATAGGATCGACAAGGGAGCGATACGGACCTATAAAGTCCGCACGCACACCGCTGTATGAAGTGCATTTTCTGTCGGCAAAAAAGGTCACGAAGGGAGTCTCGTCGCCCCTTGGCTGAAGGTCGGTAAAATACTCGTAAACGAGCGCATCTGCCGCCTCATCGTAGAGTATATTTTGGCTGTTTTTGCAATAGCACTGCCACTGAACCTCACGCATATACTCCATCATGCCTATTTCCTGTGCGGCAAAAAGCTTGATTTTTCTATCACAGTCGGACGTTAATACAACGTTGTATATCAGTGCGTTATCTTTTCCGACAAAGCACTTGACCCGTGCCTCGACTCCGTCGTGCTCCGCATTGAATTTGGTATATCCAAGGCCGTGCGCTGAGCTCCATTTATCTGCTTTTTCTTTACACGGGATGCCACTTGGGTTCCAAACCTTGCCGGTTTTCTCATCCTTGACGTAAAGGAACATTCCACAAACGTCAACCGGCATATTATAGAAATTGTATCTACCGATACGCCAGGTTTCGGGGGTCTTGTACCACGAAAGATTTCCGCCCGCGTGCGACATCATTGTGAAAAACGTTCCGTTGGTGAGATAGTTCATCCAAGGCGATGGCATATCGTATCTATGGAAAATTATTTCTCTTTCCGCATCGTTAAAGGTGTAAAAGGATTCCTTATTTCTCATTTTACCTCCTAAATAATTAAATATTATTTTTATTACCATCCCTGCTCGGTTCTTGCGATTATATCGTTCTGAAGCGAGCGGGAAAGGGTTGTAAACAGCGCCGAGTAGCCTGCAACACGCACAACAAGCGTCTTGTATTTTTCGGGATTGTTCTGAGCGTCTATAAGTGTCTCGCGCGTTATTACGTTAAACTGAACGTGCATACCCTTCTGATCAAAGTAGGAACGAATGAGCGCTACGAACTTTGAAAGTCCTGCCATACCTGCAAGAGCAGAGGGGTGGAATTTCTGATTAAGAAGCGTACCGTTAGATGCAACGGCCTGCTCAAGCTTGGCAACCGAGTTTGCGGTTGCGGTCGGACCCTTGGTATCTCTGCCCGATGCGGGGCCTATACCGTCGGCAAGAGGGGTATATGCAAGTCTGCCGTCGGGGGTAGCACCCGTAGCCGCACCGAGCGGAACGTTTGCAGAAACGGGATAAAGTCCTGCTTGGAATACGCCGCCGCGCACGTTCTTATACTTCTCGACCTCCTTGGTATAGGAGTTCGCAACGTCGCGCGCAAACATATCTATCTCGTAAATATCGTTACCGTACTTGGGGCAATCCTCGTCGATCATACGCTTGATCTCGCGGTATCTTGCCTTAAGGGTCGGATCGAGTGACGCGAGGGTGGTTACCTCCTCGTAGACCGTGCGTACGGCCTTGTCGCTCATTTCAAGACCCTCCTTGACGAGCTGTGTAACGATCTCGACGGTCTCCTTCTCTGCAGCAGCACCCGAAAGTCCGTAGCCGAAGTTTGCCATGATGGCATCGCGGAACTCTGCCATAGTCACCTTCTTCTCATCAAAGACCAGCTTTTTTATCGCTACGAGTCCATCGGTGTTGTTGGCGATTCCGAAGCCCTGCGGGCCCGTAAAGTTGTAGATAGCACCCCCCTGCTGCAAGGGCTTGCCGCGGCCTATACAGTCGTCGACCATACAGGACTGGAAAGGCAGAGGACATCTCTCTGCGTGGGCGCGGTCAATAGCGTTGAGTGAGTTGACCATCAGCTTGATCATATACGCCTGCTGGGTCTTATAGGCGTTGTAGAATTCCTCAAAGGTCTGCATTTTGGCAACGTCGCCTGTGTCGGGGCCTATCTTCTTGCCCTTGTCGTAGCCGTTGGAAAACGCAAGCTCCATCGGGCGACACATATTGAAGAATGCGGCATCGTGCCAGCCGTCGGTCTTTGCGGCCTTTTGCGGCTCGACGCAGCCAATTATGCAGTAGTCGCGCGCGTCCTCAAGCGAAACGCCGCGAGCCATCATTGAGGGAATTATTATTTCATCATTGTAGTATGCGGGCAGGCCCGTGCCAAGTCTGGTAAGGGCGGCTGCCTTGATAAGCAGATCCTCAGGCGAGCCGTTCCAAACCCTTATAGAAATGGAGGGCTGTGGCAGGGGCACGTGCATAGATGCCTCAAGACACATATAGGAGAGATCGTTGGTGGCATCCATTCCGTGTATATCCTGGCCGCCGACGATGAGGTTCTGGAACATACCGTAGCCGGCAAAGCCGTCTGCCGATGCGGCATCTCTGACCTTGTTTATATCATTGAGCTTTACCCAGATACAGTCGATAAGCTCCTGTGCTTCCTCCGTGGTGATCTTGCCGTTGTCCTTGTCCTTTTTGTAGAACGGATAGAGATACTGATCTATACGGCCGGGGGATATCGAATGTCCGCTGGACTCCATCTGAAGAAGCAGCTGGATAAACCATACCGTCTGGCAGGCCTCGTAGAAGCTCGTGGCACCAAATTCCGGCACACGTGAGCAATTTTTCGCGATCCTCTCAAGTTCAGCCTTGCGCTCGGAGTCAGACTCTCTCATCGACATTTCCTTGGCCAGGCGAGCGTATCTGCGTGCGTAATCTATGACCGCCTTACAGCTCTCGATAACTGCTTCAAGGAAGTTGCGCCTGTCGGTGTATTCGGGATCGGATATATCGAGCTTTGCAAGAGCTGAGGTAGCCTCGGCAATGATGCCGCGGTAACCGAATTTGAGCACCTTTGGGTAATCTACGCAAACGTGGCCGATGCCGTTATAAAAGTAGTTGCCGGGGGTGAATACCGCGTGCTCGGCGAAGGCGGAGTAGGCCTCGGGAGACATATTTGATCTTGCGAGGTCGGAGCAGGTCTTGCCGTGCCACCAGGGGTATATCTCGCGGAGCTCAGCCTTGGTCTTCTCACTTACGTAAAAGGGGTCTGCCGCGCGGGTAGCGACGGTATCAAGCTCTGCCTCAAGCCACTCGTATGAGTACTCCGGGAATACCTGACAGCCGCGAGGTGCGAGCGTGGCGCTACCGACGATAAGCTCGTTATCTCTTATTACGATCGGAATATTCTCAAGAATATGTGCAAAGGCGGCGCTGCGGCGCTTGATGAGCGGCAGATCCTCGGTCGCCTTGTAGCTTTCCGTTACGAGGATTCCGCGCGCAGATTCGATCTCCGGCATCTTCTCGTACAGGGCATCTATAAGCTTCTGTATTCTTGCACTTTTTTCAATTACGAATTTGATATTTTCCATAATCAACCTCACAAACGGGTTTATTACATCTGCCGCCACAGATCCTCATGCGGTGCGGCAATAACAGCCGAGGACGAAAGGGTCGCAACGGTCGCGGCGTATTTAGCGCCCGCCTCGACTGCGGCGGTCACGTCGCCTATATCTCCGGTTATCATAACTACTCCCTTGCCGCCCATTCCGCGGGATACGCGAAGGTCGTATATGGCCACCCGTGCGGTTTTAACGGCTATATCTGCCGCCTTTATTGCGCTTGCGGCGGAGAACGTTTCAATAAGCCCGAGTGAGCCCTTGCGCTCTCCCTGATTGGTACTGAAGAGAGCCTTTATGACCTGCTCGTCTATGCGACCCATTACCGAGGAGTCAATGACGTAAGCGTCGAATTTTGACCTCACGTGCGTGACTGCCGCGTCAACGTCGGATATCGAGCCGGTGAGTATTATCTCGTATTTTCCGGGGCAAGCCGGGTGCGCGGAGACCATATCTATGCCCGCACTTTTGAGTGCGGCATCTGCGGCCTCAACGCCCTTCGGTATGCTTTTCAGTTCTATTACACCTATGGACTTATACATCTATCTGTTACCTATCAATAATTATTTTTCTGTTTTCAACCGTTACCCTGCCGTCGATTGAGGCGTGCTGGGGTATGGAGAGCCCGTCTGCCGCCGCGGCAATGATATCTCCGCGCTTTACCCGGTCGCCGTCGCGGACGGTGGGAATGCTGGGCGCTCCGATATGCTTGGTGAGAGGAACGGATACACGCTCGACATCACAGATCTCGCCAATATAGCCGGGGAGTCTGTCAAAGCGCGCGACACCGAGTGCCGACGTCCATCTCTCGGACGGTATCTTTCTGTATTCGCGCTCTGCGGTGACCTCTCTTGATCGGGTGCTGAAGAAGCGCATACCGTTCTTTGCAAGGACGGTCTTGTAGTTGTTTATTACTGCCTTTGGAGATATGCCCTGACTGCAAGCGATCGACTCGCATATTCCGCATCCACAGCACAGAGTTGCGCTGATAACCATTTGCGGCATCGCCTCGGCGACCTGCATTGCCGTCCTGACCATCTTGTGCGGCTCAAGCGGATAACCGAGAAGAGCTCTGGGGCACATATCTGTGCATCGCGTGCACTGACAGCAGGCGGTCTCGGCTCTGGCGACCGCCATCCGCTCATTCATAAGCTTGTTCGCGACGGCCTGCGTATTGTTCGGGAGCACGAGTATGCCCTTGGTAGTTTTGGTGACCGATGCGCGGATATGATTTATGAGCTTTCCCATTGATGGTCCGCCGTCTATCACCGAATGATCCTCGTCGACCTCGATGCCGAGCCTTTCAAATATCTCCTCTATCGGAGTACCGATCGGCACGCGCACAACTACAGGCTTTTCAATATCACCGCCAACAGTCAGCCATTTCATGGTTACCGGCTCGGAGTAGCGCAAGGCGCGACCGAGATTGTACATAGTCTCGACGTTGTAGACTATGACTCCGACGGTTATCGGCAGGCTTGCCGGCTTGAGAAGACGACCGAGCACCTCGTATATGAGCGCTACCTCGTCGCCAAGCGGATAAACGTCCGGTAAGACCTTAACGGTGATACCCGTGTCGAGTTTTTCGCCGTCTTTGAAGGAAAGGCGCTTGGCAGTATGCTCCTTTATCGCGAGGACGGCGCGTGATATACCCGTGCCCTCAAGCACGGCCTTGATGCCCGAGAGCACCATGGAGAGCTCTCGCTTTAAAATTATGTAGTCAGTATACAGAAGCGGCTCACACTCCGCTCCGTTTACGAGGAGGGTGTCTGCCCCCTCCGCCAGCTTCGCGTAAGAGGGGAACCCCGCTCCTCCGGCGCCGATAATACCGGCATCCTTCATAAGCCTTTTAAGTTCCATCTCAATTACCTTATCAGTCTACGATACCTACGATTACCGCATCGGCAGGTGCCGAGGTGTTGTGAAGCGCAAGACGCGCGGAGGAGCCGGTGGTGATAAGCACGGTCTCGCCGATGCCTGCACCTACGGAGTCGATAGCCACGATATATCTATCGGTAAGCTGACCGTTTTCCATAATCTGTACCTCCATAAACTTGCTTCCAACGAGGGAATCCTGCTTTCTTGTGGAGACTATGTTGCCTCTGATAATTCCTCTGAGCATTTCTCTTTACTCCTTTACGATCTTTACCTTTGAGCCGTTGCCGATTCCCGCAGCGTTAGCGTCGTCGGTGTCAACGTGCATCTCAAGTCTGAAATCCTTGTGTACTCTTATCTGTACGTCATACCATCTGGTGCGGCGCGCACCCTCGACGTCGACGGTTACGAAATCGTAATCACGAAGTCCGTATACTGCCGCCTCGTCGGGTGACATATGAATGTGTCTGTTTGCGATTATGCATCCCTCGGTGAGCTGTACGACTCCCTTGGGGCCTATGACGGTAATGGGTGCGGAGCCCTCAAGCTTACCCGACTCGCGCACGGGCGGCTTTACCTTTAAGGTGTAGGAATCCGTCTTGGATATCTCCACCTGGCTCTTCTTTCTTATGGGGCCGAGCACGCGCACGCCCTCTATTGGGCGCATTGACGGACCAATTATGGTGACGAGCTCCTTTGCGGCGTACTGCCCCGGCTGTGAGAGCTCCTTTATCGGAGTGAGCTCGTACCCACGTCCGAAAAGAGTGTCAAGATCCTCGCGCGAGAGGTGGATATGTCTGTTTGATACTCCAACGGGTATGCCGTCTTTTTCATTACACGGGGTGGTGCATACGGCGTTTTTCTCAATTCCCGAGATCACCGCCCTTACCATTTCGGCTATCTGCTGTGTCGTGTATTCCATAATCATTTCCTTTCCTGAAATAGCGCATTTTTTATACTGCGAAAGTGCCCAAGACAATGCCTTCTTCGACCCTTTCGCAGTATCCAAAGGGCTTGCGCCCTTTGGATACGCGCTTCTTTGTCGATCTATTATAATTACTTAATAGAGGGAAGAAGCTTCTCAACGTCTGCGTGAGGTCTGGGAATTACGTGAGTAGCGATAACCTCACCGAGAGAGGTAGCAGCAGCGCATCCTGCCTCAACTGCAGCCTTAACCGCTCCAACGTCGCCGCGTACCATAACGCTTACGAGTCCGGAACCGATCTTCTCGGAGCCGATGAGAACTACGTTAGCAGCCTTTACCATAGCATCGGCAGCCTCGATA
>CAZQTN010000007.1:0-34227 GCA_964596195.1 uncultured Ruminococcus sp. | reverse complement strand
GCAATGCAGCAAAAGCCATGCTTCCAACTGTAGTCGCTGCCGCAAACATATTGGCTGCTAATGTTGTTACACCCGCAAACGCTCCAGGAGCTACAAGAGAGCCAGCAACCAAACCTATAAGCGTTGCCCATCCCTTGTGTTCACTAGCCCAACTCTTTACTTTGCTCCACCAACTCTCTTCACCTTCAAGACCAAACGGATCGACAAAAGATACAGGGTTACCGTTTACATACGCATATCTGTTAAGTGAAGAAGAGTCGGAGATACTGCCGTGAAGAATATCGGCATTTACAAATCTTCTAAGCTCGGGGCTATAGTATCTGGATCTCATATAGAGAAGACCGTTTACGTCGGTTATTACACCGTCGCGTCCGTTGTAGCCGAAGATAATGAAGCTGTTACCCGTGTGAGATATCTGCTTAATACAGTATAACATACCTCTACAGATTTTTCAAGGTCTAGATTAAAAACACACGCAGTCGGGGTGACTGCGTGTGCGAAAATCAAGCATTATTGTTGCGTAAAAGTCATACAAAACTTGTCGTTACTTCTCTTCTGCAATTAAATGTTTATACTTTTGTGAAATTACAAGCTTTGGAATAATTATAATTGCTAGAAACAACCATATGCAAGCGAGTGCCCATAAACAAAATCCTATACCCAAGCCTAAGATTTCGAGGTGTTCTTTTATATCGTCACCAAGCAAATTAAGCAATAATGGTGATAAGATACTAGCGGCTGCTATCGAACCTATAATGACAGTTTTCTTTGAAGCTTTAGTTTCTTTTTTTGATCCCATCGACTTATATGCTTTAAAAATCCCTAACGACATATGAGCCGCCAAGATCAACATTAAAATCAAAACGATGATATGAAATGGACCAAAAAGACTTGTTCCAAATTTAGCAGAATCCTGTATCTGGAAAATTACATATCCGTATATTAGTTTCAGCGTAGTCATAATGGTTGTTACAAATACAAACATATAGGTTTGCGAAATGTTGTTACTAAGTTTGTACCATACCAAAAAACCAACGATTTGCAAAATGAAAATGGCATTTATCGTCGAATTAATGACATCAAACCCTATGGCTCTTAAAAGCACCCCAAATATCGCAATCGCAAAGTAAAATGCGCAATCAAACCCTAGCATTAATTTCATGAAAAACTTGTCCGCGGTGCTTCCCTTGTCAGCATTTAAAAAAGCCAATATTTCTTCTCTTGTCATTTCAATTGTTCTCCAAAATATCCTCTATGTAGTTTTCTTGAATATTATCGAATACTATACCTAAAACAATTCCAATTATACACTACCCTGCTTGGCGCTGTCAAGTGGCGGGCAATGGGGCGATTAGAAAAGCGGAGAGCTGTGAGTTCTCCGCTTTTGTTTTTTAAATTAACCGAGGCAAAGCTTTTTGAGCTCGTCTGCGATGTCGCAGAGCTCCCACTTTACGCCGAGGTCTTCTCTGCCCATATGGCCGTATGCGGCAAGCTCCTTGTAGATGGGCTTGCGCAGATCGAATTTTTCGATTATTGCGGCAGGACGAAGGTCTACGAGCTGATTTACAGCATTGGCGATCTTCTCCTCGTCGCAAACGGCAGTACCGAAGGTCTCTATCATTACGGAAACAGGACGAGCGATACCGATAGCGTAAGCTATCTGAACCTCACACTTCTTTGCAAGGCCCGCCTTAACTACGTTCTTTGCAACGTATCTTGCGGCATAGGATGCGCTACGGTCAACCTTGGTGGGATCCTTGCCGGAGAAGGCGCCGCCACCGTGACGAGAGTAGCCGCCGTATGTATCAACGATGATCTTACGGCCGGTAAGACCGGTATCACCCTGAGGACCGCCGATAACGAAGCGGCCGGTGGGGTTGACGTATATGTTAACCTTGCCGTCCATAAGGTGCTTCGGAATTATAGGAAGAATAACCTGATCGAGAATATCCTTGCGGATGGTGGCGTTGTCAACCTCGGCGCTGTGCTGGGTGGATACGACGATGGTATCAACTCTTGAGGGCACGCCGTTTACGTACTCAACGGTGACCTGAGTCTTGCCGTCGGGACGGAGGTAGGAGAGCTTGCCGCTCTTTCTGACCTCGGTCAGGCGCTTTGCAAGCTTGTGTGCAAGGGAGATCGGAAGGGGCATAAGCTCGGGAGTCTCGTCGCAGGCATAGCCGAACATAATGCCTTGGTCACCTGCACCAGTATCAAGCTCGTCCGTCATATCGCCACCCTTTGCCTCAAGGCATTTGTCAACGCCCATAGCGATATCCGCGCTCTGCTCGTGGATCGAGGAGAGGACGGCGCAGGTATTGGCATCAAAGCCGAACTTTGCTCTGTTGTAGCCTATTTCATTTACGGTCTTGCGAACTATCTTCTGAACGTCGAATTTTGCATTGGTGGTGATCTCGCCCATAACGGTGATTATACCCGTGGTGGCAAAGGTCTCGCACGCAACGCGGCTCATAGGATCCTGAGAGAGGATCTCGTCGAGTATAGCATCGGAGATCTTGTCGCAGATTTTGTCGGGATGTCCCTCGGTCACCGACTCCGAAGTAAAAAGTATCTTTTCCATTTTACTGTCCTTTCGTTTATGATCGCTTATCAACAAAAAGCACCCGAAAATTGCGGCGCAATTCCCGAGTACGACAAAAAACTCATCTATCGGGATTTAGCACCTTATATTTTCATATAGGTTGCCGGGCTTCACAGGGCCAGTCCCTCCGCCACTCTTGATAAGCGTTATTCAGTTCTCGTATATTGTATCATATACGCACGAAAAAATCAAGAGGTTAGTCAAAAAAAGTTGAAGGGGGGCGAAATCCGCCCTCCTCCGCTCTATAATCATATTTTAAATTAATCAATTCTGCCCTATTTTATATCACTATATGCTTAGGCATTCCCTTTTCGTAGACGACATTTATCTCACCTTGGATAAGGGGAGCGAGATATGCAATTCCCGCATCGGTAATGCCGTCGGCACTCTCGGTAATGTATTCATCGGGCACACCGCGCACGGCATTGGCGATCGTGGAAATATCAGCACAGCCTACGGATGAGGCATAGCCGTCGTCCTCTATGCGATCTATCGTCATCATAACTCCCGTACGGCCGCGCAGAGCGACGTTGACGGCGCCCTTACCGACACCGACAGACTCCTCTATATCGGTGCGCGAGAGCAGATGACCTGCGGCACGCTGAGGAAGATTGAGCTCTATGGAACGAACCTTACAGCCGAGGCGCTCCTTTACTATCCATTCAAGCGCCTTTCCGGCACCCGAGAGCTGGACGTGACCGAACGCGTCGACGGTGGATTTAGACGCACCGACATAGGTGCCGTCCGCATATCTGATACCCTCGGAAACCACGACGAGGACGTCGGGGTGCTTATCAAGCGCAGATTTAACGGAGGCTATGAACCTTTCAAGATCAAAGGTGCGCTCGGGCAGATAGATAAGGTCGGGGGCTCTGCCGCCTGAGATCACGGGGAGCGCGGCTGAGGCAGTAAGCCAGCCTGCATCTCTACCCATTACCTCAACTATGGTAACTGCCTTGATCGTATATACCGACACGTCGCGCATTATCTCCTTGACGATGGTGGCGACGTACTTTGCCGCGGAGCCAAAGCCGGGGGTGTGGTCGGTCGCCATAAGGTCGTTGTCGATCGTTTTGGGCACGCCGACTACGCGTATCTCATAGTCGTGCTCCTTGGCATAGGCGGAGAGCTTGGAAACGGTGTCCATAGAATCGTTACCGCCGATGTAAAAGAAATAACGGATATTATACTTTTTAAATATTTCAAATATGCGAGAATAGGTCTCCGGGTCGTCGGCAGGCGTGCGCATCTTCTTTCGGCAAGAGCCAAGTGCCGCCGCCGGTGTCTGCTCGAGTATATCGAGCTCGCCACCACCCGCAAAGCGAGCGGTAAGGTCAACGAGATCCTCGCGCAAGAAGCCCTCAATACCGTTACGCATTCCGTAAAGCGTTTCAATATGTCCGTCTTTCTTGGCGCGAAGCGCGCCTCTGATAACGCCCGAAAGCGTTGCATTTATTGCCGCGGTAGGTCCGCCGGACTGTCCGACCACCGCATTTCCCTTTAAGATGTCCATAAAAGCTCCCATGGAATATTTTATACCACAGTATAGCATATTTCGGTAGCTTTTTCAACCATCTTTGGCAATTTTATCTTAGTTTTGAAAAATCGAGCGCGGCAAGGGCAGCTTTGACATAAGCCGCTTTATCGAAGAAATAGTCGTAAAAGTAGGCGTGCTCGCAAAGATCAAGCGCAAGAGCGGGAGTGTTCGATGACAAAAATGCCGAAAGGGGATCCTTATAAACGCCAAACGTCACCGCTCCGTGCCGATCGGTCATAACGATGAGAAATCCCTCGGCATCGTTTGCCGCGCGTGAGAGCTGATATATAAAATTCGCCTCGCTGCCGTATGTATCGCGAACTCGAACAGAGGGGACGTTGTGAGACGAATAGGATGAAAAATAGAGCTCGTGGGCAAGGATATCCGCCTTAAGTGCGGCGGCCTCCTCGCGCTCGGAGCGCTTTATGGGCAGGCGCAAGAGCTCGCGGCAGGTCTTCCCCGCCGTTTCGGGATAGCTCTTTTCAAATATAGACATTCTCAGCTTCAGGGTGCGCAGGTGCTCCCTGTGCATTTCGTAATTGGTGCGTGAAATAAAATCCATAATAAAAACCTCTCCCTACAATCTATGTAAGGAGAGGCTTTGTGTTAACCTAAAAGGTCTTTTTCGCTAAAGGTGTATTCGGAGTTACAGAAGCGACAGATGGCGGTAAGCTCGCGCGGCTTTCCCTCAGCTTGCTGCTCATCAAGCAGATTTGCAAGCTCCTTTTTGCCTAAAGAGAGCATCTTCTCGTGCATTCTCTTGCGTGAGCAATCGCACTTGTACTCAACCTCGATGGTATCGAAAACATCATACGGAACGTCGCGCAGGGCGATGTCGGCGATCTGCTCGTTAGTCATTCCGCGCTCAAAATAACGTGAGATATTCACAAGATCGGCCGCGTTGCGCTCGATGAGGTCAACGGTCGAATCATCGGGAAAGGGCAAAAGCTGAATCAGCACGCCGCCTGCGGCAAGGCAGGAGTAGTCCTTGTCAACGAGGACACCAAGGGAAAGGACGGTGGGCACCTGCTCACTCGTTGCAAAATAAGATGCGATGTCCTCTGCGATCTCACCGCTCACGATCTCGGTCATACCTATCTGCGGCTCCACCTCGCCGACCTGCTTAACGAAGCTCAGGGTTCCGCGACCTACCGCCGCGCCGACGTCGAGCTTGCCGTTAGCCTTTTTTGGGGGATTGACAAGGGGATTCTGGATATATCCCTTTACGTTACCGTAGTAGTCGCCTACCGCAATAAGCTTACCCGCGGGGCCGTCGCCCGCAAAGGTAATGGTGACGCTATCCTTGGGCTCGGGGAGCATTGTGCCGATCATTGACGCGGCGGTAACGAGACGGCCGAGCGCCGCAGTACCTGTAGGAGAGGTATGGTGAGATGAAATAGCCGAATTGACCATTTCCTTTGAATTGATGACAAGAATCCGGGCAGAACCATCCCTCGTCATTGCTCTTAAAATTTTAGATTTCATATTGTTTCCTTCTTACATCTTGCCACGATATAGATTCTTTCATCGTCATCCATGGCGGTGGTGAACGAATAATCGGAATATGCGCCTATAAATTCAAAGCCGGCCTTGGACAGACTTTTTTTAAGGGTCGCGAGAGGATACATACGCTCACGTTGAAGCTCGTCGTAGCGTGCGTAGGATCCGTTTTCCTCATTAAAAAGGGTGATATAAAAATCGCAAAGGTGCGACCTTGGATTATAGTCATTCTGCCAGATGCAGACAGCGCCTTCGGTCTCCATAACGTAGCTTCTGTCGGCGTATACGTTCTCAAACTTTGCCCTGCCGTTGACGTCGAAGATAAAGAGGCCGTCGGGCACGAGGTAGTTGTGGACGAGGGAGAAGCACTTATCCAGCTCAGCGGTTTTCGTGAGGTGATTGAGACAGTCAAGGCAGGACACGGTGAGATCGACCGTGCCGTAAAGCTCAAATCCGGTCATATCCTGACATAGCCAAAGCATTTTGTCACCGAGTGCTGCTTCGTTTGCGCGTTCTCTTGCGACGTCGAGCATTTCAACGGAGAGGTCGACGCCCGTCATATCGTAGCCGCGCTTTGCAAGCTCAAGGGTCATACTTCCCGTGCCGCATCCGAGATCAAGCACGAGCTCGGGGCGCGTTTGGGAGTTGGCCTTTACGGCTGACTCTATAAAATCTGCCCAGGCTGAGTAATCTATATCCTTATTTATTTCGTCGTAGATGGGAGCGAGCAGATCATATATCATAGTATATTTCCCCGCTTTTAAATCTTTCTATTATTTCCGTGTCGAGCAGACGGTCGGCGGCGTAGGCCTGACGCAGAAGCTCGGGCGGAATGTACTCGTCAAATTTGTCGTAAACCGGGCATTCGCCATCACCAACGAGCAGCTCAGTATCAAGGCCGTCGCGCTCTATGATGTTTCCGATGGCTGCGAGCAGATCCTCACCTGCTCTTCTGTCCTTGGCCTTAAAGGTGATGTAGGCACATCCCTGGCTCTGTATATCGGAAATGCCAAGCTCACCTGCGTTTTTTTGCATTATACGGCGCATAGTGCGGAATGAGCGTGTACCAAGCCACGGGAAAAAGACGTAGCTCTGACCGCCGAGGAATACGACGCAACTTTTATCCATGCCTGCGTTTTGCGCAACGGCACGCGCGTTGTCAAGGCGTTGGCGTGCGTTATCTCCAAGGTAGGCGTACTGCTTATCGCCAAGCAATACATCTCGCATAGCAAGCAGGAGCTTGGTGTGGATCTCGCCGCCGTCACCCGGCCAGGAGACCTCCATTTTACCCTCGACTGCCTTAACGAAGATAAGCTTTCTGGGTACGTCGACCTCCTTGACCTCCCATACCCTGCCTGCAAGGGCGAAGCGGTCGCCCACGGGAACGGGGTTGGTGATCGTGCCTATCTCCTCGCTGTCACAGCGGACGGTATAGTCCTCGCTATCCTTAAAGACGGCGTAGAATTTGTATGAATTTATAATGCGCTCTCCCGCAAGACCTATGATAATACCGCGCTCGGGAGTCATCTCGAGGTAATCGGAATTGATCATCGAGACGAGCATTGCACGGTAAGTCTCCTTCGGCAGAGCCGAAAGGGGCGGCAGAGTGAGCACGCGGTCTGCAAGCGCTTTAGCGCTCATCTCACCAAGAGATGCGAGGGTGCTTAAGGTCTGGTGAAATGCCAAGCTGAGAGGCATTTTTCTGATCTTCGGGGGCTCTATAAAGCGCTCGGAGGAATACAGATCAATTATTGCAATACCGCGGAGCAGCTCCCACGGTATGATCTCGGGCAGGGGTGCGTTCGGCAATGCCTCCTCTTCCCTGTATACCATTATCATTTCGGGCGGTGAGCCGCGACGGCCGGAACGGCCGAGTCTTTGAAGAAAGCCTGCGATGGTGGTGGGCGCACCAACCTGCGCAACGCGCTCAAGGCGGCCGATGTCTATACCCAGCTCCATCGTTACGGTAGCACAGGTGACGACGGCACCTGTGTTTTCTTCCTTCATTTTCAGCTCGGCATCCTCACGCAGAGATGCAGAAAGATTACCGTGGTGAATGAGAAATATATCGTGCTCGCCGCGGCGCTTTGCGATCTGGCGCATCGTGGCTGTAACGTACTCGGTCTCTTCCCTTGAATTTGAGAAAACGAGCGCCTTTTTGCCGTATACGGCATCATAGAGAAACTCATAGCCGGGGTCGAGCTTTGATTTATTGCCGCGGTCGACCTTAGCGCCCTCGGTCTGATCCTCATTGGGGTTCTGTATATAGAAATGCTCAAGGCCAAGCCGCCACTTAAGGGCGGTCTTCGGGGGGACTGGAGCGACGGTATCGCGACCCGTGCCCGCGCCGAGCCATCCTGCAGCCTCGGCAAGATCACCGAGGGTGGCGCTGAGGCCTACACGGCGCGGATGGTGGCCGATAAGGCGCGCGATACGGGAAAGCAAGCATATTACCTGATTGCCTCGATCGGCACCTATAAGAGCGTGAATTTCATCGATTACTACGTATCTAAGACCGCCAAACAGACGCGGAATGTCGTTTGCACGGTTTATGACCATTGACTCAAGGGATTCGGGGGTGATCTGAAGAATGCCCTCGGGATTTTTGAGAAGCTTGGACTTATGGCCCGCGCCTACGTCGCCGTGCCAATGAGTGAGGGTGATACCCGTCGTGTCAAGCAGCTCCTCAAGACGGTAGAACTGGTCGTTTATAAGAGATTTAAGCGGTGCGATATAGAGCACTGAGACAGAACGCTTTTCCGGCGGATTATCGACGATATCGGCGATTATCGGGAAAAAGGCGGCCTCGGTCTTGCCCGAAGCGGTAGACGAGGAAAGGAGAAGGTTTGACTCGGTCTCAAAGATAGCCTGCGCGGCGGCAAGCTGAATTTCGCGCAGCTCGCTCCAGCCGTGGGAATAGATATACTCCTTTATAAAATCCGGAAAGCGGCCGAATATTCTATCTGCATCAGTCATCTTAGTTCTCCTTTCTGCCTAATTTTAAATAGTGATAATAAATTAAATATCAATATCGAACAAGCTGACCTTTCCTGCTGCGGGAGTCTGCACGGGGGTGAACTCAAGCTCCGAGCTGGAGGCCGGCTTGCTTTCTGCGGTGACGCGCTTAACGAGCTCGTCAAAGGTTGCTGTGGGGTTGTCCCTCAAAATGTTGAGGAGAGTGAGGAAATCGCGAATGATCTCACGGGGGGTTATCATCTCGTCGGCGCCTGCACGCGCGGTCGAGGTGCGAATGAAGCTTTCGATCTCTGCATCGGTGACGAGCGGAATATCGGTTCCCTCCTTTTGCATATACAGCTTCGAGAGGCGCTTTGTAAGAGCAAGAAGCTCGTTGTCAGAGAGGCGGCGAAGTCGGATTACGGGAGATGCGAGATTCTGGTAGCCCATCTCGGAATAGCGAGAGTCGGTAAGGCGGCTCTTAAGTGCATCGTAGCTGAAAAGTCCGCGTCTGGTATCCTCAAGGAACTGAGGCGTACCGCCGAATATAACGCCAAGGCTCTTTGCCTTGCCCTGGAGAGTGTCGTTGAAGACAGCAAGCAGCTTCTCGTAGTTTGCCTCACGCGAGATGCGGTTGGGTATCTTATACAGGTTTACGCACTCGTCAACGAACAGAATGAGGCCTGAGTAGCCGAGCTTGACGGAAAGCGATGAGAAAAGCTTTACGTAGTTGTACCAGTTATCGTCGTCGATAACCGTGCTGACTCCGAAGCCGAGCGCCGCTCTTGCCTCTGTCTTGGTGGCGAACTCACCGCGCAGCCAGCGAAGGCAAGCGCTTTTTTTCTCATTATCGTCGTGGATAGAGGCTGTATAATACTCACCCAGCACGCCTGCAAAATCGAAGCCGCCAACGTCGCCCTCAAGCTCAGCGAGTGTCGCGTAGACCTTCTTTTTGAGCTCCTTTTCAAAATCGGGACTGTCGGGTAGTATTCCCTCTGCAACGAGATCCGTCTTAAGCTTGGTAAAGTGACGGGAAAGTACGGTGGCAAGCGCTCCGCCGTCGGGGGCGGCCTTGGTCGCCATATTTATCATAAGCTCCTTGTAGGTAGCAAGGCCTGCGCCGCTTCCGCCCGTGAGTCTGCGCTCAGGAGAGAGGTCGGCATCGGCACATATGAACCCGCGCTCGAGCGCGTAGCCGCGTATCAGTTGAATAAGGAAGCTTTTTCCGCTTCCGTAGCGGCCTATAAGGAAACGGCAGAACGCACCGCCCTCTGCAACCGTATCAAGATTGTCAAGCAGAGAGTTGATCTCCTCCTTACGGCCGATGGCGATATAGGGCGCGCCAATACGCGGTACTACGCCGGCAGAAAGGGATGCAAGGAGCGTATTAAGTATCCTTTTCGGTATTTTTACTTCAGTATTTTCAAAAGCCATGTTTCTATTTCCTCTTTGTAATCATCAATAACGGTATAGCCGTCGTCCGAGGCCTCAAGTATAACGTCGCCGAAGCCGTCGGCAAACGCCTCGTTTATCTCGTCGGCGATGGAATCCTCGATTTCGCCAAGCTCCGCGGCTATCGCGTGCATTTCGGCGGAATTTGCATCAAGGGCGGCCTTTATAAAGCGAAGGCGCACGCCGTCGAGGCCATAGGTGTCAACATCGCTCCGGGGCTCGCACTCGGCTGCCTGCTCAGCAGGGGCGTCGGCATCGGAGTCCACCTTATATTCCTCGATATCCTCAACCAGTCTTGCCGTGGTCGTCCAAGATGCGCGCTCTATCTCATCGGCATCGGTGGTGGAGAGCTCGTTGGACTGCAATTCATACATTTTTTCATATTCGGGGCGATTTGCACGCTGGCGTTCCCTGTTCACTTTATCGAACAGCTCAACGAAATACTCGTCGATAAGCGTGCGATATTCGGACGGAAGCTCCTTAACCGCAAGGCGGCTCTTTACGCCCATAAGAGCGCGAAGCTTGTTCTCGGTGTACTTAAGTGCAGAGGTGACGATGCCGCGAAGCTCAGCCTCCTCCGATATGGGTCGGTAATCGACCGATATGCGGTATTTGACCGCCGAGGTGGTAAGAGCCGAGCGGAATGCCGAGCGCTCCATTTTTGCAGGCGTCCATTCCTCGGAAAGGATCTTGCCGCCGAGAAGCAGGCGCGAGACCAAAAGGCTCATAGCGCCGGTAAGATGACGCTCGTACGCCTCCTTGTTTTCACCGCCCGAGAACTTGCCCGAGCGCCAATCGTAATCGGAAAGATATGCGATTACAGACGCGGCACCCTCAGCACCGAGCGTTTCGGCATCGGACAGGTAAAACTCCTTGAAGCCGGATGCTCCGACGACCGAAAAGATAAACTCGCGGATTCTATCCATCGGGCATTCAAGCTGATATACGAGGCAATAATCCTGCACCCAAAGTGCCATATTCGCATCGATGTTCGGCAACGCCTTGCGATATTCGCACCAGACGTCGACCAGCATATCAAGGCCCTTTTTCGGGGGTATAAGATCGGGCAGATTTATAATTTCATAAACGTACAGATACAAGTACGAATAGTCGGTCTTGATATATTTCTTGCGCCTTACCATTGAGCGCCAATAGAAATAATAATTCTTTTGCGCCTGGTTCAGCTGAGTATATTGCGGCATATAGGAGTAATATGAAACGAAGTCACAGGGTGCGGTCTTGAAATCGAAATAAAGCTCTGCCGCCTTTACGAAATTCGCGTGAAAATCGTATTTATCGGGAACGTGGCGCACGCTGACGCGCTTGAGAAGTCCGCTCTCGGGGGAATACACGCGCTCTTCCCTGGCCGTGGGTCTTGCTGACGGAGGCGGCGGTGCGGTAAGCCTGCGGCTCTCCGATGCCTCGGTTGCTTCATTCTCCTCAGGCTCGGTAGAGTCGATCTCAACCTCGACCACCTTCTCTTTTGTGGAAAAGGTCGTTAGGGGTGCCGTTTTCTTTGGCACGAGCTTATCTATGTCCCAAAAATCATCTCTGTCGATATCTGACATTTTCCCTGCTCCCTTCATTCAAATCATCAATGAAACATTATACCACACGCGGCGTAGATTGTCAATATTTTTGACGGTGTTTTATCATAAAAAAGTGCATCCGAAGGCCAAGCTCGGATGCACTGGTTTATGAGAGTAAATATTACACGAATTTTGCGTGGTAGGCTCTGTACCTCTGCTTTCTGAGTGCCGTGCAGGCCTCGATCGCCGCCTGTTGCGTATCAAAGATGCCGAATACCGAGGGGCCGCTACCGCTCATCCTCGCAGAGCGGGCGCCAAGCTGGATAAGCTGAGAGCGGATCGCCGCCGCGGTAGGACAAAGGGGAAAAACCGCCTCCTCAAACACGTTGAAAAGTCCGTCGGGATCGATCTTAGCGTCTCTGATGGCAGGCATCAGAGCACGAAAATGCTCCTCACCGCCCGTCGGGCGAGTTCCGTCAAAATCGGAGTAGAGGGAGTCAAGCGCCTTGTACGCGGCGGGGGTGGACATATGCTCGTTGCCGATAGCGATAACGACGTATGCGGGGATACGGACGTTAAGCCTGGTCATTATCTCGCCCCTGCCCTCACAGAGGGCACATCTGCCGTAAAGACAGTATACTACGTCGCTGCCAAGCTCGGCAGCGAGCTCATTGAGGGCAGATATGGAAAACAGTCGGTCGTAGAGCTTGTTGAGTGCGCGAAGCACGGCTGCGGCATCGCTTGAGCCACCCGCCAGACCTGCGGCGACCGGGATACGCTTAACGAGGCTTATCGTAACGCTTGCCGTGATCTTAGCGCGTTCAAGAAAGAGGTATGCGGCGCGTGCGGCGAGGTTGCGTGAGTCGGTGGGCAAAAAGCGATTGCCCTCAACGGACAGAGTGACGGAGGTCTTATCCGCCGGTGCCGTCGTCACCGTTACCGTATCACCAAAGGTGACAGAGTGCATAACCGTCCTGATATCGTGAAAGCCATCCTCCCTTTTTGAAAGGACGTCAAGGTATAGATTTATTTTGGCGTTTGCCTTTTCTTTTATCGTCTTCATCTCAGCTCCAAGTAGCGTTTATACATTAAGTTTAGCACATTTATTGAAGAAAATCAAGATTTTGCTTCATTTTATAGGCAAAATGAAAAAATCGGCAAAAAAATCGGCAAAAAATTAAAATTTCGGTTGACAACTAAATATTTATGTGATATAATACCATAACGGTCGGACGACTCGTCCGTACCCCCTTGCCGTCGGCTGACGGCCTTTTAAAGACCATAAGGAGGTGCAATTCAAAATGGAAAAGAAGATTTGTTCTTATGAAACTCTCTTCGCTGTAAGCGGCAACCTTGTTGAAGAGGATTGCAAGGCACTCGTTGAGAAGTTCGTAAATCTCGTTAAGGACAACGCAAGCGACGTTGTTGTAAACGAGTGGGGCAAGCGCAGACTCGCATATCCTATCAACTACATTACCGAAGGATATTACGTGCTTGTTACCTTTAAGAGCGAACCCAGCTTCCCTCTTGAGCTTAACCGTGTATTCGGTATCACCGAAGGTGTACTCCGTTACATGACTACCGTTAAGGTTGAGAAGGCAGCTAAGGCTGAGCCCGCTGCAGAGACTGCAGAGGCAGAGGCTACCGTTGAAGCTACTGAAGAGGCTTAATTCAAACACTTATAAACAATCGGAGGCGGAATCATGGCAAGTTTTAATAAGGTTATCCTTATCGGAAACATGACGGCTGATCCCGAATTGAAGCAGACTGCTACCGGAATTTCGGTATGCTCCTTCTCCATCGCGGTGAACCGTCGTTTTAACAAAGCCGATCAGGGTCAGCAGAATGTTGACTTCATTAACATCGTTACTTGGAGACAGCAGGCTGAATTTGTCAGCCGCTACTTCAAAAAGGGCAATCCCATACTTATCTGCGGTCAGCTTCAGACCAGAAGCTGGAACGATAATCAGGGTCAGAAGAGATATGCGACCGAGGTAGTCGCAGACGAGGTCTCCTTCGTCGTTTCCGCTGCACAGACTGCTGCGGCATCCTCTGCTCCCGCGGGCTCTGCCTACACTCCCGAGGCATACGGCGCTCCTGCATTCAGCTCGACGCCCGGTGCTAACTTTGAGGAAATTCCTAACGACGGTGATCTTCCCTTTTAATCGGGAAGCCGTCCTCGTCCCTTTGGCTCACAACGGACGAGCAATATAGAAAACGTGAGTCGGAAAGGTTTATGGACTATTCAAATGGATAGAAACGATACACAGCGTCCCTTCCGCCCTGTTCACAGAAGAAAGAAGGTTTGCATCTTCTGCCAGGATAAGGTTGAAGCAATCGACTACAAGGATGTTGCGAAGCTCAGAAAGTTCATTTCCGAGAGAGCAAAGATCCTCCCCAGACGCGTATCCGGTACCTGCGCTCTTCACCAGAGAGAGCTCACCACCGCGATCAAGAGAGCAAGACAGATGGCTCTTCTTCCCTACGTGTCAAACTAATTTTAATAATGATGAAAGCACTCTGCGAAACGCAGAGTGCTTTTTTCTTTTTCCTACGACCAATGCCTAAATGAAGCATCCTCTATGAACAAAGCGTCTTAAGAACGCTTTCCTTCATATTATTAAACTGTTCCCAATCGTGGCTGTGCGCGCCGCGAAGCGAAGAACAGCTCTTTTCATAATACTTAAAAAGATCGCGCTCCTCAATAAGCCCAGCGACAAGCTCATCCGCAAGCTCGCCTTGTCTCGCTCCGTCAAGAAGCATAAGAAGCTCGTAATCTACGATACCGCGCTGAAGATTCTTGTACCTTAAAGACAAAAGCACATCGCCGTTATATGCAGGATAAACAAGTTGCGTGTCGCCCGCCTCAAATCGACTATAACGCGCCTCATATCGTGGACTCTCAGGCCAGATGCAATAAGACCAACGAAGAAATCCGTCAAAGCCGAGATAGCGGTTCATCGGTCCTATCATTCTGCTCTCGATGAGATGCTGTCCGTACTGCGTGTTAGGACGTCCCTCGCCACAGCAGACGTACCAAAGAAAACGCTTGCCTTCAAGGCGCTTTTGATAGTCCTTTAAAATATCATATTTCTGGCAAACGCAGTACAGATAAGGAACAAAATCGTCAATAACGTCACCAAATTCGTCAATAAACTCGGCGTGATTGATTGCGGTCTTGAATCGAAAAGTTGGCGCAATGGTGCGGAAGGCATTGAGGCTGTTTCTGTATTTTACCATATCAGCAGGCTCATCTGCCGCAATGCGAACACGGGAAAGCTGATTGGTATCGGTGAAGTATTTTTCGAGCGACTTTATATAGTCCTCAACAACGCATTTTTCGGATACGTACTTAAGCTTACCATCCGCCTCATCAAGATAACGAAGACGGATAGGCTCGATGTAATCTACCTTTGTCTTGCCGAGTGCATCATTGTTCCAGAGGTTCACAAGTCCAAAAACCTCGATGTCGCCTGACATTCCGTACTCTGTGCAAAGGTCGATATATCTCTGCATTTTAGAGTAGTCGTAGCGGTACTTTCCATCCTTGGATCTCGTGATACCAACGATTGAATACTCAAACATATTTCCGCCGTGGATGTTCTGATTAAAGCAAAACTGCCCCGACCACGGAATTTCCGAAACGCATACAGTTATGGATTTCTGCCCGAGTTTAGCCAACGATTTTACAACTTTTTCGAGCACAACGAAATGCTCATCGCTAAAAAGCGGAACGTCGTAGTGGCGCGCTACGTTTGACACGTGCTGCCAAAGATCAAGGTAAAATGTCCAAGATTTATAGTCGGGGATCTCTACGTCATAGACGGTGAGTGAAAGCTCCGCCTCGGATACAAGAGTTTCGTCCTCTGCGTAAAAAGATGAATAAACTCTGACCTTGATCTTGTAATCCCCCGCCGAGGCGTCCACAGGCACGTGAGTCTCGACCCAAACGGCGCTAGGAACGCCCGGTGCCGAGTCGCGCACCGGGAAATTAAGGAGCACATCCGCCTTCTCCACCCCATTGTCATCCTTCACGAATTCCTCAATATGAAGCTCCGTAGCAAAGGGTGACTCGATATCCACACGAAGCCGCTCGTGTGGGCGTCTGTACTGCGGCATCACATTACTGCTGAACCACTCCGATGTGTCGATGCTTACGCTGTACGGATTTTCGGACGAGAGAATGAGCTGAAACGCCGCAGAGTCGTTTTTTCCTGCGACGAGGTGAGTTGGTGCCTTTGGCTCTATCTCACCGTAATTTAACGTTAATTTATATGCCTCGTTTGCAACAAGTAATTTTGACATTTTATTCTAACCAACCTTTATATTCTGTCGTAGCATCTTCTACGGAGCATTTGAAGATGCGGCACAACCTTTGAATTGCCAATAACAGTATAATATATCCGCTTTGTTTTGTCAACCATTTCGCTTTTTTCAAATTAAAACTCAGAAATTGACAACAGAAGGAACGTTTTACGGGGCGCTTATTTACAGCGTGGGCGCAATTACTCACATCCGCCGGTTTTTATCTCATAAAATCGCATTTTTCTACAAAAAACGACATTTTTTTAACCTGTTTTAGGTTGTTTGTATTACCCTGAAACAGATTAAACTATAATAGTGATGAGATAACAAATGTGAGGTGAAATAATGTATCCCAGATTACGCGACCTGCGCGAGGACAAAGACTTGAACCAGAAAACGCTCGCCGCAATCATCGGAATGTCACAGACGGGCTATTCCAAGTACGAAACCGGCGAAAACGACATCCCCACCGGTATCCTTATAAAGCTTGCCAGATTTTACGACGTAAGCATAGACTATTTGCTGGGTGAGACCAACGAGACAAAAAGATACAAATAGCTACTCGCATAAAGAGCCACGCTTCCCGACCCTATCTGAGTCACGAGAACGTGGCTTTTTATTATATTTCAAGATCCTCAAAGTATCCATGATACTCGATATGCACGCTACTGTTCGGGAAAAGGATGCCGTAAAGCTCCGCGCAGTAATCATCCGTCATTGACGCCATATAGTCTACGACGATCTGGTTGGGCTCGGTCTCAAGATACGGCATACTTGCGGCATAGTGGTTAGCCGTTACGAAATCGATGTGGTGCTTGAAGATGGGAGAGCTTTTGTTGCCTTCCTTAAGATCCTTCAAGAGCTTCGCATACAGGCGTTGCATCATCGGCTTTACGCTGTTGTCAAGAACCTTGGATATCTTCTCGTTTCTGTATATCTGCTCGTAATTGACGCGCTTTGCCTCCTTGAGGCCGAGGTAGTGCTCCTCGTCGAGCATTATATACGGCTTGCCGTAGCTGTGCTCTATTATATTTACCTCAAGATTGTTAATTATCTCGGCGTTTACCGTGCCGATGCCTGCGGCACCCGTATACGAGGGAGTGAGCTTTGCTCTGATGGCATCCTGTCTGTCCTTGCCGAGGTAAGCGATGATATCACAGACACGGACTACGCAGCCCTCAAGGGTCGAGGGGATTATTTTAAGTATATTCTGCTCGTCTACGTAGCAGCCCTCTACCATTTTATCATAAGCATCAAAGGACGTCATAGGCGAGGGGCGGTACTCACTCAGCTCAAACTCACCGTTATGGGATATGATACCGTTGAGAGTATCGAGAGTAAGGTTGTGATCGAATATGCCGTCAAGGACGCGAACGCTATGCACGTTGTGGTTGAAGTATCTGCCCGTCTCGCCGTGATACGCCTCGCTGAGATAACGCTCGCCTGCGTGGCCGAACGGGGTGTGACCGATGTCGTGACCGAGTGCAATAGCCTCGATGAGGTCGAGGTTGAGATTAAGAGCCGCGCCAATGGTGCGCGCTATACGCGATACGAGCTGAACGTGCAATGCCCTGCGCGTGATATCGTCGTTCTTATAGAAGGAGAACACCTGAGTTTTATCGGTGTAGCGGTTATAATACGGGCTGTGCATAATTTTATCCGCATCGCGCATATATGCCGAGCGCCATATCGACTCCTTATCGTGGTCGGGGTTGCGGCGCACAGCGAGTGAGCAATCGGCGGCAAAATTCGGACGTGTGCCGTTCTTTATATCTTCTTTAATTCTTTCCGTAATTTCGGGAGAGAGCTTCTCATATTTTCTTTTTTCCATAGAGATAACTCCTTTTCTCTTTTCTTTCTACGTTTAGTTTACCATAAAACAGATTGCAAGTCAAGTACAAATTGCCGAGTTTGATTTACACTTTTCCTTGGCTACAAGTCGGCAATAAAAGGACGTACTGTTAAACCCGACCGCCTCTGCCGCTTCCGAGACGGTATACCCTTCAGCTACAAGCTCTCCGGCAACCTTCAAGCGAATGGAATTACGATACTCTATCGGAGACATGCCGGTCTCGGCTAGGAAGAGCTTGCGAAAATGGCTTTCGCTTACACAAGCCATTGCTGCATATTCGGAAACTCGGCAATTCTCGCTATAATGGTCGTTTATATAACGAATTACCGAGTGCATGTTTCCCAGACTGTGAAAATTATCATTTAAGGCAAGGTTATGTAAAGCTCCGTACAGTATGGCAGAGAGTCGATACGGTGTGTTTTGCTCGGCAGCGGTTGCTGACTCCATCAGAAGTGCCGCCTCGGTGTTGCGGGGATACACCCTTATTCCTTTATCCTCGAGGACACCCGAAAACAACAGCATCACTATACAGTTATCATCGCCCGTGTATTCGGCAACAGTGTCAATTCCCGAGGGGATAGTTATATACTCGCCTTGACTTGCGGTAACCGTTTGCTCCGCGGAGCGCACGGTTATGCTTCCCAGTTTGACGAGAAGCAGCCGCTCGCGATCCGGTATAGACTTGTGACGGAAACGATGTCCACGCGGTCTTTCAAACGTAATGAATTTTACTTCCATCTGATGCACACCTTTTAAATATTGATATCATAATTATATACTCAAAAATCGAATCAGTCAATATAAACATCAAAAATATACTATATATAATCGAATAGTTCAATAAAAATATCGGATCGTGTATTGAAGCATCGACAAAAAGGATATATAATTGATTTCAAAGAAAGAGTTTAAAGGGGGACGCAATGAGAGAAAGAATATTCGGAAAACGGAGTGTTGCCATCGTGTGCAGCATTTTATGTGCTCTTCTCTGGGGCGCAGGATTTCCGATAATAAAATTAGGCTATACATACGTCGGTATAGATGCATCAAGCCCATTCGGAACGATACTGTTTGCCGGCATCCGATTTTTCTTTGCCGGAATGATAACGCTCCCGATATCGAAGCCGTGGAAGCAAGGCTCGTTAAACAAAACGCCGCGTGGGGTGCTTATGATCCTGATGCTCGCTCTGGTGCAAACGGTACTGCAATATCTGCTTCAATACATCGGAATATGCAACACCACAGGCAGCACATCGTCAATCATAGGTCAAGCAAATGTGTTTCTGCTTTGTTTTATATCTCCGTTATTCTTTAATGACGATTCTATAACGGTCAAAAAGCTTGTGGGATGTATAATCGGCTTTGCGGGAATTATTGTTGTCAACGTCACAGGTGGTGGGCGTTTTTCATTCAACCCAAACGGCGAGCTACTTGTGCTGCTCGCATCCGTTGCGGCAAGCGCGGGATTTCTGATGGGCAAAAAAATATCTGCCGATCAGAATGCCGCCGCTGTGTCCTCGATACAACAGATCATCGGTGGTGCTGTACTAATAGCAGTCGGGTTAATCGGTGGCGGAAGATTTACAAAATTTGAAGTACTGGCAATACCGGTTATTCTCTTTTTAATAATCTCTGCCGCGATCGCAAACACGCTATGGAGCATCCTGCTGAAGCATAACCCTGTTTCGTGCATCAGCGTTTATAAGTTTGCGACCCCTATGTTTGGTATGATATTCTCCGCCATTTTGCTTGGCGAGAATATTTTCGAGTGGAACAAGATCGTTGCGGTAATTGCCGTCGGTATAGGTATTTTTGTAGTAAACACATCATATTTTTCAAAGAAAAAGGAGTCAGAAAATGATCAAGATCTACTGTGATAAAAAAGAGAAGCCGATTAATAATTTTTGGAACAATATCCACTTTCACCCGACGGATGCCATAGAGGACGAATGGGGACAGGCTATTCTTGACTGCGTAGCGCGTGACGGTGTGGCAAGAACCGTGCGAATGTACGCGATGCTTGAGGACATAGTAACAATGGATGCGAGCGGAAAATTGCAATTTGATTTCACCGAAAACGACACACGAATGGACTATATGGTCTCAAAAGGCTTTAACGTTTTCCTTTCATATAATTTTCTGCCGACTTGTCTTGCGGAGGATACAAATCAATTCCAGCACGCTAACAAAAAAGGCACGCGATACAAGGGCAAGATGATATGCACCTCACGTCTTAAGGACGAAGGTCTTTGGGAAGAGGTATGCTATCGATACACAGAGCACATCGTTCAGCGTTACGGTCTTGAAACGGTGGAAAAATGGTATCTTCAATGCTACAACGAGCCGGATATTCCTGTGTTTTTTATGACCGAGCTTGGTCATCCGCCAAAGAATAGCGAAGCAAGAGCAAACGAGTATATGCGACTTTATCGCGGTTTCGTACGCGGAGTCAAGCGCGTCAGCAAACGCTTGCGCGTCGGTGGACCTGCCACGGCCGGACAGCATCCATTCTACGAAAAGGTTCTTGAAGCTATAAAAGCAGAGGGACTCGATTTCGACTTTTTCTCAGGTCACGCCTATGGCACCGAGCCGGTACATCTCAATAGCGGCGCGTGTCCGTTTGACACAAAACAAATAATCGAAAAGATGACGGAATACCGCGAGGTGTTAGACAAGCACTTCCCCGGTACCGAGATGGTGATCGACGAGTGGGGCGCATCAACCTGCGGATTTTACGACCGCGAGGAGTGTCCAAAGCTTCTCTTCCGCGAGGGGAGCGAATACGCTGCATATTTCGGGAAATTGGTTGAGGGCGCGATTAACAGAGAGCTGGGTATATCCAAGCTGATGATTTGCCTTTCGGGTCAGCATGATCTTCCCTGCGATTTTTCCGGCTGCCGAAACTTTATGGGACTCAATCTCATTAAAAAACCCATATACAACGCATACGTGCTTATGAGCAAGCTTGGCACGAAGCGCATAAATGCAAAAACCGACGTTGACGGACTCACCATTCTGGCGAGCGCCGATACGTCGGGGGGATATGAGGTTATGCTCTCTTATGCGTCTGATTATTTCGATAAGATCATACCGAACGTGCGCGACACGGTAACCATCACGGGAATAGGTGGCGCGAGACACGTAAGAGTGTGGTGCATCGACGAGAAACACACGAATCCCTATAAATATGCAAGGGCTATGAATTGGGGTGATCAATTCAACGCGGAGCAAATAGCAGAATTAAGAGAGATCGGCGAAATGAAGCCGATAACGGAATATGATATGATATTCGACAATCAGGCAAGCATTCCCGTTGAGTTTACGGGAAACGCTTTGTTAATGATAGAAATAGAATAGACAAAACAAAAAGGACGACCCGGGTTAAAGTCGTCCTTTTAAATTATGCCATTGCGTTGAACTTAAGAGTGAAGTGAGACTTCTTGTGAGCTGCGTTGTTCTTATGAAGAATGCCGCGAGCAACTGCCTGGTCAAGCTTCTTAACAGCAACCTTGTAAAGCTCGGATGCTGCAGCCTTGTCGCCTGCCTCAACTGCTGCATTGAACTTCTTGATAGCAGTCTTAAGCTGGCTCTTAACCATCTGGTTCTGAAGAGCCTTGGACTGGTTAACGAGGATACGCTTCTTTGCCGACTTGATGTTAGCCATTTTAATTCTCCTTATTTAAATAGAAGGCAATTTTGCTTACACGAGGTTGTCGGCTGAGAGGGTCCGAGCACGTCGCTTTAACAACTGATCGCCTATTTTTTATCATACCTGATAGATTTTATCACATTTAACGAAAAAAATCAAGTCTTTTTTCAAAAAAAGTTAAAAAATTTCAAAGGTTAAAATAAATACGTAAATGTTATATTTAACATACACAGAATACGCAAAATCCTTGTCAACAGTTTTTAAAATTTTGACCGCCGCGAGGGGCAAAGAAAATAAGAGCCCGGCAATGCCGGGCTCTCGGGTTTGAAGTTGGCTGTTTGTTTTATTCGGGCCAGAATATTTCTTTTCCCTTTTCTTTGTAAGCTTCACGAAATGTAGCCAAGAGCTTTTGTATTGTTTAAGGATGGTCGCGTGTTTGAGCGTAATCATACATTATTTGCCTTGCATAATTTGTGGCCTGCCGTTCTTCGCCGATCAAAGTCAAATCCAAATCATTTAACCATTGAAAATAGTGAGCAAGCTCGTGTATAAGAGTAGACAATATTGCAGCTAAAGCATTATCTTTGCCCCTTTTTTCTAGAAGTTCTAAATAATCACCGGTCGATATCCTAACATAAGGTTCTATGTCCCTGTCCGCAGGTCTAAAAAATGTTCCACAAACAGAATCGCCTAATTGTGACTTTATCCTTCTCCCTGCCTTTACATAAACATTGACTCTCTTAGGAAAAATGTATTCGTGGCGCAACCAATTAACGCATTCTCCTATGGCGCGTCTCACTTCTGGATCAACCCCGTTTTCGTAGCGCACCCTTAACCCACTTCTGTATGACCGTGAATCGTAATATCTTCTCCATATCTCCATTCTAAAAATATCCATTAATCACCTCAAAAAATCTTAGTAGGTTTATTCACATCAAAATACTTTCTATGGCCTTTCTTTGACGGAGAATGCGACTTTGGCTTGGCGGGTTTTCCGTCTCTTTTATTGTTTCTTGGTTTCCAATTTTCGCTTTCTCTAGATTTGTTGCGGTTCTCTCTGTTCTGCTTTTTTTCTCCTGGACGAGCATATGGATTGGGATTATAACCGCTTTTTGCCTTGTAAACTTTTTTTTCGAGATCTGTTTCGTTTTTTGTATTACCATTTATGTCTGGGAGTGTTTCGGGAATGGATTTTTTTGAATTATCTATTGTCTCTATTATTTCCTCACCAAGCCATAGCCCAAGCTCTATTGCACCGATTACAACAACACCGGCAACCAAAACAATCTCGCCAATATACGTTGGCTCGGCAACGGCTACAGTTCCTACGGTGCTACACCACCATCCCAAAATCGCCGTAGCACTCTCTCCACTGTAATCCGCATAATTAACCGGGTCGTTATTGCAGTATGCAAACATATTGTAACCGAGCATTTTGTGATACAATGCGGAATCTGCATTTATGAATCTACAGTTCGTGGAATCATAATACCTTGAATTAAGATAATACAAATGCAGATCGTGGTCATAGTAGTAACCGCGGTACGTAAACGGATTATCAAAATCTATATCAAGACAGTTGTTTGTAACCATATGACCCCACGCCGTGTAGTTATAGGTCATTTCCCTTTTACCCGTGTTGTCGTATATGGCAATTATATCGCCTTGCAGATTCTTCTGGTACCAGAATACGTCCCAATCATCCCTTGAATACGAGCCGTCACGGTATTGGAAACCGATAGGAGAACCAACTGCATCGTAATGGTATACTACAACAACGTCACCGGTTGTCTCGGATACAAGAAGATCTCCGTCGTAGTAGTAATAGGTGGTGACACCGTTAACCGTCTTGCTCGTGCGCAGACCTTCGTCGTTATAGGTCATAGTGTAGGTCTTGTTTCTTACGGTTGCACTAATAAGATTTCGGCCTTCCCAAACGAACGTATAGTTATACCCATTGTTATAAGTTAATGGGTTGCCTATTTCGTCATAGGTTATGGCATTATCTCCTCTTGCAGTAAGAAGGTCTCCCCAGACAGTATTTTGGTACTTATACTCCGTTGTCGAGCTGTATCCGGAGCTTGACGTAAAGGTGTAAGTCTTTACGTTGCCTGCGTCATCGTAGGTATAAGCATAGACGGTACCAATGACGTCGTTTTCTTCCCTTATGAGCTGACCGTAATCGTCGTAATAATACCGTATTTCATCGCCGTCTGAATTTGTTATCTTCGTTATTCTGCCGGCGTTGTCGTAGGTATAATTAAACGTTGTTGTCGTAGTACCTACCGTACTTGTATATTTGCTTACTGCCGAATCGGTATATGTGTTTCCTGTTGTATCCGTGTACGTGCGATATTCGTATGCTACGTTGTTTGTAAAGGTTCCGGAATTGAAGTATTCGGACATATTGACTGACGAGAGTCTGTCGTACTCATCGTATTGATACTTAATCGTACCGCGAAGTCCGCCGTCCGCGTGTAGAAACTCCGATTCCATCGAACCATCGGTATTATAGTTATATGAATACCATATCTCCGAATAATCCCTTGTAGTTTCGTTATCGCTGACCATAAGATAATCCACGTAGTAAAACAACAAGGAAATCTCGTAGTTGGTGCCGTAAATAACACGCGCCTTGAAATCCTGAGCCATATCGTCCGTGCTGTACTCGACTATGCCGGTAAGACGCCGGATGTTATCGTAAGTATAGGCAGTTGCCACCTTTTTACGATGATCCACATACTCGGAAAGCTGGCCGTATTTTGTATACTCATACGAGTATGCCAGCTCGCGTGTTCCGTCGGAATAAGTATACCATATCTCCGAAATATAGTCAAGAGAATTGTAAACATATTCTACGGTCAAGCCGTTTCCATATACGATCTTATGGATAAACCTATTGCTTTCGTAATACTCGTAGCTTGCCAGAATTATGTTATCTTCCTCGTTGGTCGCATCAATTTTTACCACCGTTTGATTGCCAAACTCATCATACTCAAATTGATATACGGTACTTGGTGTTTCAATCTCAGATAAAAAGTTTTTGGCATTATAGCAATAAGCAACGCGGATAATATCAACTTCGAGATTTAAATTTTCCTCATCGTATACAGCAGGGCGTATATGCACAAGGTTGCCTTTTGCATCGTACTCATAATAAACCGCAGTTGCTTCATATCGATTTATTACCGACAACAGCCTACCGTTTGAAGTGTCATAGGAGTAATAATAGCCGCGATCAACACCGTTGTCCTCCGCAATAAGCTTGCCGAAAGTTTTTGAACCCGAAGTCGTATCATACGTATAATTGGTCGTGATGCTTTTTGCATTCGTTGACCGTTGTACAGTAACACCGTCAGCTGCATATTCCACGTCGTAGGTCTCAACCTTCGTTAAGAGCCCGTATGCATCGTAAGTATATTCCGTTTTGTGTTCAGGGGTCTTTACGATTAATTCATCGGGGGGAGAATCATTATTGAAAAATGGGTATGTACCGCTATTACCGTAAGTAAAAGAATAATTAACAGTATAGTTTACCAGATTAATATTACCCGTCTCAAAATAATAGTAGTCGGTCAACTCTCCGTCGTTATTAGCTATTCTGGAAATGTTTTTATTATCGTTATACTCATAAAACACGACATCATTAAACCCGTAATCCTCATAAGCAAGCAAACCGCTATCCTGATAATAGTAATAATCGGCGGTAAATCCGTCGCCACATCCGGTAAACGTGATATCGTCAAAAATAGCAGTTGATTCAGTGGCCTGTTTTGAATATTCACAGTAAATGTCTATGGCTTTTACACACTTATATATATTAGTATCTCCCTCTGCCGCCTCATACTCGGTATCCACGTATCCAAAAATCTTACCGTGACTTGCGTAAAATTTATGAGATACTGTTACGTCAGGAGTCGTCGGACCTTGATAATATATTACGTCGACTCTGATTCCCGCAAATGCGCCGTCAGTTTGGTAATTGGTTCCCGGCCTAACATCTCCGGATACTAAAAATTTACCAAGCAAATTAGACGTTCCCAATCCTCCGTATTTGGATATCACGGCATCAGTCGCCTCGTACACTCTTTGCTTCACGTATCGTTCTTCTGTGAGGGATCCTGTTATTTTTATGTAGTGATCGTTAGACGAATTTACTGCTATTGCGGGCTCGTCGCCGCTTTCGGTTATCCAAAACTCATTTGACGATACAAAGGTGGCGCTCGTTCCCATCGAATTGCTTTCAAGGCTTCCCATATCTACGCGACTCACGTTGGATGATCCGTTTCCGCTTTCGAGCATCATATGACCGATCGATACGTGCGATACGCTACCGGAAGCCGTATTTCCGCAGGTCGCTTCAACAGAAACTTTAAGTTTGTCTCCTTTATCTACATAATTAAGAACGGTGAACGTTGCCGAAAAGTCCGTTGTTACTTGATTTGTAGGGCTCAAAGGAATATCCTTCGTGAACGAAAATCCGCTACCGCTGATTGATTCAATTTTTATACGTGCGGTTAACTCGCCCACCTGCATACTTGTTATTGGCATAGATACCGTATAAGTGCCGGCTTTTAAAAATACGTTCTGACTTACGGAATCCGTACTGTTAACGGATGGAGCTAGTTTGACGTCTCCTTCGCCGTTATCCGCTTGATAAAACGTAGCATTACCCACGAGAATCCAATGTTCAAGCTCAGTTCCTAAATCATTTAGCTTAAACATACCATTTGCTAAAAGATTGATCGACGGTATAGTAGAGGTAACATAGGATGATAGGTTGTTTTTTATGTTTGCATCTTCGCTATATTCTCCAAATGATACCCAATTCTCCGTCTGTGCGCGTACCATAGTTGCGCGACCTTCAAGGTCAAAATAATAGTATTTATATTTTTTCCCCGAGCCATCAGATTCGTATGTTATTACTGAAGTATCGCGAACTGCGCTACTATTACTATAGGAAAAATCATTGGTTTGTCCTTTGGTATCTCCAAAATATTCTGTGGCTCTCCAGACATAAAATCGACTTCCCGCTCCACCAAAAAAGTATTTTATTTTATAGTCGGACGTTATATCCTTTACTTCAGATATTCCGTTGTATTCATACGTGTAGCTTGCGGAACCTATTATATTTATATCGGTATCGGCTGTTGAATCCTCGCTCCATGCGATCCAATTTTCCGAAGTTATACTTGATGCACCAAAAGCGAAATCCAATTGCGTAAGATAACCATTTGAATCATATCTAATAGCCACTGCTTCTCTTGCGGCTGAATTTAAAATGAGCGAAAGTTTCCCACTGTCATTGTAAAGAAACCGTATATAGTCTATTCCAACAGCTGTATCGGGTTTAAGAGTGACTAATATCGGTCTGTATGAATTATCTGCCGTTATAATCAAATGATTTTGGCTGATGTCAGTAACTTGACACAGGCGCCATTGGGTGCTCTCGCCGTTTCTTGCAAACGTATAGATGTTTTTTGATAAATCTGTAATTTTTATCAAGTCTATATTTGTGGTGTCTAATTTAAGTTGCAATCCATCCTCATCGGTGTACGTATCCTGCTGATCTGTTGCAAAAAAAGCGTGATCTGTTCCATCTTCATCTGTATACACGTAATAAGTTGTGATTTGCGTTGTGATTGGGTCAACGTAACTAACTTGTCTTATCGTTTGATAAATATTAAGCCCCCATCCATACGGTAAAAATGGCGTGTTATTTCGACACCCAACTTGAGCATTGGAATTATAAACCAATGATACCGTTGAAGACATTATGCCATCCTTGGTAGAAAGAGTTGGCACGGAAAGGGTGAGGTTTCCGTTTGCTAAATTTACATTTCCTGTTCCTGCGTATCCTATATCTTGCGAAGCGGTTGTCCAATAATCTTCAAGACCGACCATATTTTTATATGTTGTAATAACAGTCGGAGCACCGCTTGTTGATCGCGAGCTAGCAAATTTGATCTCGTTTTCTCCCTGCATAATCATCATATAGATGCTTCCGGGAGCGCCTTCATCAATAATCTCAAGCACTACGCGAGTCACATCCCAAGAATACCACTCTCCCACGGTATCTATGTACTGATAATCCTCCGGGTCAATGTATTGTGAAATGCCTGAATCTTCGCTATGCAACTGATTCCAAGTTGCATCTGGGGCAGCACCATAGGTTGCATATGCGCCTACGTAACTTCCTGTTCCTGATACGTTCTTTAAACATATCTTCACCGAAATTATATAGTCATAAAAATCATTCGCAGAATACATTATTGGTACATAGCTTTTTGCGGTCGGGGATACCGTTAATGTAGTTGAGGTCTTATCCACGGTGTCCGGAGAGGCGCTAGTAATCGTTGAATCACCTACGGATACTCCATGTGCTATCGTCGGGTCGACTGTTACGGGAAAGACTCTTTCCGCGGCGTTCATCCACGCGGTATCGGTGGTCACCGTCAACAAATATTTGCCGTTGCCGTTTGAGCTTTCGAGCGAATAACGCGACACGGATGCGGGGGCGTAGACCCTTGCGGCGTCGTAGACGACGGGTGCGGGGATGGTGTATTTCGCCGCGCCGTCGGAGTCCGTGATGACTACGTCGCCGTTGTCGGCGAGGGTGGCGGTGAGGTTGTTGAGCGCGAGCTCAAAGGTATAGGAATAGGCATCGGCCTTTTCCTTGACGATGATGTTTTCCTTTACGTTAAGCGACTGCGCGATATACTCAAGGTCAACGCCGTCGAGGATATCCGCATAGAGAACGCGGCTTGAGAGCTTTTCAAGATTCATCATCTTTTGCAGCTCGGTGTCGCTCTCGGCGTCGGCATAGTTGGTTGCTTCGCCGACGGTGCCCTTCTGTGCACCGACGAGCGACATTGTGAGCTTGGTATTGCCGTCGTGGAGCGTAAAGAGCGTTGAGTTGCCCGTGATCTTCTTAGCGAATTTAATTCGCGCGGTGGAGTTGGCGAGCATACCGCCCGACTCGGTGAGCGAGTTGTCTATATCCTGCCACTCGCCGCTATCGTCGAGGTAGTGCACGGGATAGGCGTACTGCGCCGCCATATACGAGCCGTCCTCGAGGTGGAAGTGCTTAACACCTTCCTCGCGCAGGTCTGTGACCTCGTACAGGACAGGCGTGTAGTCGAGCGCATTGGCGCCGTTATTCTCGGTGACGGTGCTTTCGGTCGCGGTTTCGGCCGTTTCTTCATCGGAGAAGGCACTTCCGACCTCGGCATAAACCGTCGCCGGAATCACGTAGAAAATGAGGAGCACCGTTAACAACAGCGAGAGGGCGCGTGCGCCCACTCTATGGCGTAAAAAGCAACTGGATAATTTTTGAAGGTTTCTTTTTATATTCCTTCTCCTTTCTAATTTCGTTAATTTTCAACAATTATAAAAACAATAGATGCAAAATTATGTGCATATTGCTTTCGACTTGATTATATCACACAAGCCTAATCCTCGTCAAGGCGTTTTTCCAATTTCTACCCTTTGCACAAAATCGGAGCGGAAATTTCTGTAATTATTTTTTTCGATTTTTTGCACCCTTTTTCGGCTTTTGTTGGGTAGGGGTGCGCTCACGCGCGCGTTATGATTTTAATTTGTAGAAAATGTGCAAAATGCTAAAAAATATTTTAGCAAACCTATTGACAAGCGAGGGGAAATCTGTTATACTTGTAAAGTAATTTGCTTTACAGCTAAAAGGAGGCGGGTTTTGTGTTTAGTAAGGATATGAAGCTCGCGTATTTGCTGGACTTTTATATCGACCTGTTCGACGAGCATACGGCGGCGGTCGTAAAGGCTTATTACGAGGATGACCTTTCCCTTGCGGAGATCGCCGCAGGCGAGGGTATCTCGCGCCAAGGAGTGCGGCATATCATCAAGAAATGCGAGGAGCAAGTGCTTTTCCTTGAGGATAGGCTGGGGCTTGCGAGGCTGCAATCGGTTAAAAACGAGGCGCTCAAAGAGCTCGGCGAGATACGCAATTCCCTGCCCGACGGCACTGCCGACGAGGTGACACGCGGAATTGACGAGGTCACAGCAAAATTGAAGGGAGTTTGATATGTTCGAGAATCTTACGGAAAAAATCTCAAATGCTTTCAAAAAGTTCAAGAACAAGGGTAAACTCACCGAGAGTGACGTTAAGGAAGGTATGAGAGAGGTCAAGCTTGCACTTCTCGAGGCCGACGTTAACTTCAAGGTCGTTAAGGACTTTATAAAATCAGTAACCGAAAGAGCTGTCGGTGCGGAGGTGCTTGAAAGCCTGCTCCCTGCACAGCAGATCGTTAAGATAGTAAACGATGAGCTCATCAAGCTGATGGGCAGCGAGTCAAGCAAGCTTGAGATAAGCCCGAAGCCGCCGACGATCGTTATGATGGTTGGTTTGCAGGGTGCCGGTAAGACCACGCACACGGGTAAGATCGCAAGAATGTACAAGAGCAAGGGAAAGAACCCTTTGCTCGTAGCTTGCGACGTTTACCGTCCTGCGGCTGTTGATCAGCTTAAGATAGTCGGTGAAACGGTGAATATTCCCGTATTCTCAATGGGAACGAAGATCTCTCCCGTTGAGATAGCAAAGGCAGGAATCGAGCACGCCAAAAAGAACGGACACGATATGGTGTTTATCGATACGGCGGGTCGACTGCATATAGACGAGGAGCTTATGGGCGAGCTCGTCAAGATAAAAGGCACGGTTAACCCCACCGAGATACTGCTTGTGGTTGATGCCATGACGGGTCAGGATGCGGTCAACGTTGCAAAATCGTTCAACGATCTGCTTGACATTACGGGCGTTGTGCTCACGAAGATGGACGGCGATACGCGCGGCGGTGCTGCCCTGTCGGTCAAGTATATCACAGGCAAGCCGATCAAGTTTATCGGCACGGGCGAGAAGCTTGATGCAATCGAGCTGTTCCACCCCGACAGAATGGCCTCAAGGATTCTCGGAATGGGCGATATTCTCTCGCTTATCGAGAAGGCAGAGGCGGCATACGATGAGAAGAATGCAAAGGAGCTTGAAAAGAAGTTCCGCGAGCAGACCTTCACGCTTGAGGATTTCCTTGATCAGCTGCATCAGCTTAAAAAGATGGGCAATCTCGATCAGCTGCTCTCTATGGTGCCCGGTATGAATGCGGGCGCACTCAAGGGTGCGCAGGTGGACGAGAAGCAGATGGCCAAGATAGAGGCCATAATCCTGTCTATGACACCCGCAGAGAGGTTCAACCCCGACGTTATCAACGGCTCGCGCAGGCGCAGAATCGCAAAGGGCTCCGGCACGACGGTTGAGGACGTGAACAAGCTGCTCCGTCAGTTCGACCAGATGAAGAAGATGATGAAGCAATTTTCGGGTATGGGAAAGCGCAAGATGTTCGGCAAGAAGCTTCCCTTTAATATGTAATATTTTAAAAAAATATAAAAAACAAACACAAATTTTCGGAGGAAAAGAAAAATGGCAGTTAAAATCAGACTTAAGAGACTTGGCGCAAAGAAGGCGCCCTTCTACCGTGTAGTTGTTGCAGACGAGAGATCGCCCCGCGACGGTAAGTTCATCGAGGAGATCGGTTACTACAACCCCCTCACCGATCCCGCTGACATCAAGATCGATGCAGAGAAGGCTACCAAGTGGCTCAACAACGGCGCTCAGCCCACTGAGACCGTAAGATCTCTTCTTAAGAAGAGCGAGATCATCAAGTAATTATCGTCAAATAAATCGGAAGGAAGCCTACTAAGGCAACAGGAGCGCAAATGGATCTGAAGCAGATACTTACAGACATCGCGCGTGCAATCGTTGACACTCCCGATGCCGTTAACGTTACAGAGACCGTTGACGGAGATAACGTTGAGCTTGTTCTCACCGTTGCAGAGGATGATACCGGAATGGTTATCGGCCGCCACGGTAAGATAGCCAAGGCTATCAGACAGATAATGAAAGCCGCAGCGAATACTTGCGGTAAGCACGTTACCGTAGAAATTCAGTAAACAAAAAAAGAGGACTGTGAAGTCCTCTTTTTTGTTATCTATGCGAGCAGATCAGACAGCTTTACAAAATCCTCGGTGGAAAGGCGCTCTCCACGGATAGCCTCATCAAAGGAAAGTGATTTAAGCGCTTCGGCTATTCTGCCCTTCTCTATATGTGGAAATTTTGCATTTACTGCATTTACAAGCGTTTTGCGGCGCATTTCAAACGCAGCCTTGATAAGCTCGCGGAAGAAGTGCTCGTCCTTAGGCGTGTACTTCGGCTCACTGTACAGATCGATACGAACGACCGCGCTATCGACCTTAGGCGCGGGAACGAAGCAGCCCGCAGAGACCTTAAAGAGGCGGCGCACGGTGCCGTAGTATCCGAGGACGGCGGTTATAGCGCCGTAGTCGCTTTTGCCGGGTGCGGCCGAGAGGCGCGCGGCAACCTCGTTTTGCACCATTACGGTGATGGTCGAGAATTTAACGCCCGATTCGAGCAGGCGCATAATGATAGGGGTCGTGATATAGTACGGCAGATTTGCGCATACGGACACGGGCATACCGTCCGAATATTCATCAACAAGTGCTTGCAGATCGATCTCCATAACGTCGGCATTTATGACCGTAACGTTATCAAACTCGGCAAGAGTCTTATCGAGCACGGGAATAAGTCCCTTATCTATCTCGATGGCGACGACGCGCTTGTATCTGAGAGCAAGCTCCTTTGTAAGACAGCCTATGCCGGGGCCAATTTCGATAATTAGTCTGTTTGCATCATCGGCGCACATATCCGCAATATCCTCGGGGATCATACGGTTGGTGAGGAAGTTCTGACCGAACTCCTTGCGGAAGGTTATTCCCGCCTCTGCCATAACCTGCTTTATGACCGAGAGATTGCAAAGATCCATACCTTGCCCTCCTTTTTAGTAAATAAAAAGCACATTTGCCAAAGGACAAACGTGCTTTTTGTGGAGCTGATGGCGGGACTCGAACCCGCGACCTGTTGATTACGAATCAACTGCTCTACCAACTGAGCCACATCAGCACGCGTAATATTATATCATTTATAGGGGCATTTGTCAAGAGGTTTTAAAATAAAAGTTTGGGGATGCCGCAAGGACATCCCCAAACTTTTATTTGTCTTTTCTCTTCTTTTTTCCGTCTCCCGATCCGCCGCAATCACAGCAATCGCCACAGTCGCCACAATCGCCGCAGTCACAGTCGGCACCGTCTCCTGCGAGCATAAGAAGCGCTATCATCGCCGCCGCGGCGAATATACTGTACGTGGACAATGCGAGCGCCCGTACCATTCCGGACAACCCGTCGGCAGACTTACACATAGCGAGTATAAACGCGCTCTCAACTATCATATAGTATCCGAACGTTGACACAAAGGTGGTTTCGGTTGTGAAAATAACTATAACGTATCCGATCGTTGACAGAATTATGTATATCCACACGCAAAGGTTTATATGTCTTGCAATTACAGGAATACGCCCAAGCAACGCAAAAAAACAGAGATATGCTACCGCAGCGAGCGATACAAGTGCCATTACGCCGAAGGAGTTATCAAATCCGCGAAAGACATACCACGACCTTATGCAAAATCCAAGCGCTACCGAGCTTATGAAAAAGCAAACAAGGTTAATTGCGGTATTCTCTTTGGCAAACACGGCGATCACCGAGCTGGCAACAAGTATACCCACGCCTACCAGCAGGTATTTCCAAGCTCCGTTCCAATCCGTATAGCGAAGAAAATACGCCACAGCTGACGAAAACAGAAGAAAACACAGTGATGCAAACGATACTATTGTGATTTTCTTCATAGAGTACCTCCTTTTTCGATTATTATACCACAAAACCGCACGCATGTCAAATGATGCATAGTTTTGCGGGGATATGATATTTTTTCTGAGACTTTTAAATATTTTTTCTGAAACTTTTAAATATTTTTCCTAAAAAGTGTTGTATTTTTTGCCTGATTGTAATATAATGAATATGCAGTCTGTGCAGGCATAGTTTAGTGGTAGAACTCCAGCTTCCCAAGCTGGCCGTGCGGGTTCGATTCCCGTTGCCTGCTCCAAAAAAGGTCTTCGCCTTGCGCGGAGACCTTTTTTGTTGTGGACAATGGGCGCGAGAAGTCGCAGTAGCGTAAGCGACGCGGTTCGCAACATTGCCTGAGCGACAAATATAGTTCTCTGTTGTACAAACCGTTTCACATTGTTATTCTTTAAACCGCGATGGCAAATTCCAGGTAAATCTCTATTTCTTGTACTCAGATTTTTTCACGAGAATATACTCCGGATTTTTAAGCAATATTCCCTCTTTTGTAATTTGTAGCTCCACCTCATCTTTAAGATTAAAAAGCTTTCTCATATCCTTGGGGATAGATAACCTGCCCAGCTTATCTATCTCTTTTTTTATCCCGATTTTATCCATTTTCATTATCCCCGCTTGTTATTTTTGTATTTGTCTTATGACAGGACAACACAATTTTGAATTTAGTATATCATAAATACTGTCCTATGTCAAGACAAAACCGCATCAAAGGAGATTGTGTGATGGCAAGAATAATAGACAGCGAAAATAAAAACCTTATAGGCGGAAATCTGAAGAAGCTGCGCACTAAGTTAAAACTAAGCCAACAAGACCTGTCAACCAAGCTTGAGCTGCTTGGAATATATATTTGCCGCGGCTCTATATCCAGAATCGAGGACTATTCTCGCACGGTGACAGATATTGAACTTTTGGCGATTGCCGAAGCGCTCGGCGTTGACCCCAAGGATCTTTATCTTTGAGAAATATTACAATAAAAAGGAGAACATACAAATGAATGTGATTGCGCGCAAGAAAGAGGGCGTTGGTATTATGTACCTCGTGTGCACCCTA
>CAZQTN010000006.1:0-35770 GCA_964596195.1 uncultured Ruminococcus sp. | reverse complement strand
GGTACTGGTAAAACGCTTCTTGCAAAGGCTGTTGCAGGCGAAGCGAACGTTCCTTTCTTCTCCATCTCCGGTTCCGATTTCGTGGAAATGTACGTCGGTGTAGGTGCATCTCGTGTGCGCGATTTGTTCGAGAGCGCGAGAAAAACCAATGCAAGCATCATCTTCATTGATGAAATAGATGCGGTCGGTCGTCACAGAGGCGCGGGTCTCGGTGGCGGACACGACGAAAGAGAGCAGACGCTTAACCAGCTTCTCGTTGAGATGGATGGCTTTGGCACTAACTCCGGAGTTATCGTTATGGCGGCTACCAACCGTCCCGATATACTTGACCCCGCATTGCTTCGTCCCGGCAGATTTGACCGCCGTGTAACTGTAAATTATCCCGATATGAACGGCCGCGAGGCGATCCTTAAGGTGCATTGCCGTAACAAGCCCCTTGAAGCAACGGTTGATCTTCGCAAGATCGCACAGACTACTATCGGATTTACCGGAGCTGAGCTCGCCAATCTTATGAATGAGGCTGCGCTCCGTGCCGCGAAAAAAAGCAAGGCTCTTATCGGTATGGAAGATATCGAGGAGGCCTATATGAAAATGCTCCTCGGCCCGCAGAAGAAGACTAAGGTCAGAACCGAGGCGGATAACAAGCTTTGTGCATACCACGAGGCCGGTCACGCCGTAGCTTCATACTACTGTGAGCATACCGATCCGGTAAAGCACATAACCATAATTCCCGCAGGCTCTGCTGGCGGTGTAACGCTCAGTGTTCCCACAGAGGATAGGATGACCGCATCCAGAAATGAGATGCTCGACGATCTTGTTCTTTCTCTCGGCGGTCGCGTTGCTGAGGCCATCGTGCTTGACGATATATCCACAGGAGCGTCAAGCGATATTCAGCAGGCAACTAGAGTTGCACGTAATATGGTTACAAAGTATGGTATGAGCGATAAGCTTGGTACAGTTCTTTACGGATCTTCAAGTGGCTCTGATGAGGTATTTCTCGGTCGTGATTTCTCTACCGGTAAGGATTATTCCGAAAAAACCGCGGCAGAGATCGATGACGAGGTGCGCGCAATTATTAAGAATGCGTACGCAAGATGCGAGAAGATCCTCTCCGAACACATCGACAAGCTCCACTTCGTTGCTTCGTTCCTTCTTAAGAACGAGTTTATGGATGAGGAGCAGTTCCGTGCAGCAATGGAGTCTGAAGCTCCGACTATCGAAGAGATAGAGAATATCGCTACTGCAAAAAAGAATAAGAGCGATGAGGAGAACAAGACCGCACACGAGAACAATCGCAAGTCGGAGGAGGAAGCAAGGGCGAGCGAGGAGGCTGAAAGAAAGGCTCGCGGGGAAGCTGAGGCTTCAAAGCGAGACGGCGGCTTCTCAAGCGATGATTTCTTTAATTCCATCTGGAACTCTCCGGATGGTGATAATGATCCGAAAAACAACGATAAATAAAGAAAAGTCCGATACGTGGATTTCCGTATCGGACTTTTTAATTAGTTAAATGGTGTGTATGCCGTTTGCTGCGTCGGCATTAGTGTCGAGCTTATATTTCTGCTGCTTTCTCCAATCGAAGAACTTGATAGCAACCTGCTCGAACAGAGCAAGGGAGAGAAGATCCTCGTCCTGCTCACGGTAGGGAGCAACTCTTTCTCTCAAGGAGTCGATCTCGGGTGCGATCTTATCGGCGGGGCGGTAATCAATGATATCGTCGTCGCCAATGATCTTCTTCTTAAATTCGTCGCTGATCGTTGCAGGGCACTTGCCGTACTCGCCGCGAACGAGGCCTTTGAACTCCTTGGTAACTCTTGAGTATCTGCCGTCCTCTGCGAAGAGAACGTTGTTAACTGCTTGAGTGCCGACGATCTGAGAGGTAGGAGTAACGAGGGGGGGATATCCTGCATCCTCTCTTACCTTTGCAACCTCCTCAAGTACCTCATCGAGCTTATCGAGCTTGCCGGCCATCTTAAGCTGGGATATAAGGTTGGAAAGCATACCGCCGGGTACCTGATAACGAAGCGCATTAACGTCTACCTTAAGTACCTTGGGGTCAATAAGGCCGGAGGCTATGTAATTCTCGCGGATCTTGTTGAAGTGCTTGGCGACCACGTCAAGCTTGCCAAGATCAAGGCCGGTATCGTAGGGAGTGCCCTGAAGTGTTGCAACAAGTGATTCTGTGGGAGTGTGAGAGGTACCCATTGCAAGAGGAGAAATAGCGGTATCTACGTTATCAACTCCGGCTTCGATAGCCTTAAGCAGAGTCATAGAGCCAAGACCTGCGGTGTAATGGCAGTGGAGGTTAACGGGAATCTTTACGCTGTTCTTGATGGTTTTTACGAGCTGATAAGCCTCGTAGGGCTTAAGCAGGCCTGACATATCTTTGATACAGATAGAATGTGCACCCATTTCCTCAAGCTGCTTTGCATACTGTGCGAAGCCCTCGTTGGTATGGAAGGGAGAAGTAGTATAGGAGATGGCCGCTTGAACGTGACCACCTTCTTTTATGGTAGCTTTGATTGCAGTCTCAAGGTTTCTTGCATCGTTGAGCGCATCAAAGATACGAATGATATCAATACCGTTGGCGATAGACTTCTGAACAAAATATTCAACAACGTCATCGGCATAGTGACGGTATCCGAGAATGTTCTGACCGCGGAAGAGCATCTGAAGCTTAGTGTTCTTGACGTGATCCTTTATAATTCTGAGTCTCTCCCAAGGATCCTCGTGGAGGAAGCGAAGGCAGGAGTCAAACGTTGCGCCGCCCCAAGCCTCAAGAGAATAGTAGCCAACCTTATCCATATCGTCAAGGATGGGAATCATCTCTTCGGTCGTCATTCGGGTAGCCGCAAGTGACTGATGCGCATCGCGGAGGACAGTTTCTGTAATTAAAACTTTAGACATCTTTAATTTCCTTTCTTATTTTACCTTAGCGGAAGAAGCTGAGGAATACACCTGCGGCTACCGCAGATCCGATAACGCCTGCTACGTTGGGACCCATTGCGTGCATAAGGAGGAAGTTTGAGGGATCCTCCTTGCGTCCTACGTCCTGAGAAACTCTTGCGGCCATAGGAACGGCGGAAACGCCGGCAGAACCGATAAGGGGATTTATCTTACCTCCGGAAAGCTTGCACATTATCTTGCCCATGAGAAGACCACCACAGGTAGAAATGCAGAATGCGACAAGGCCGAGCACTATGATGTAAAGCGTCTGGGGCTTAAGGAAGTTTTCTGCATTTGCGGTAGCACCAACAGATACACCGAGGCAGATGGTAAGAATGTTACAAAGCTCGTTCTGCGAGGTCTTAGAGAGTCTGTCGGTAACTCCAGATACGTTAAAGAGGTTACCGAGCATAAGGAAGCCTACGAGCGGCGCAGCATCGGGGATGAGAAGACACACGATCGCCGTAACGAGAATAGGGAATACTACCTTTTCAAGCTTTGAAACGGAACGGCCGGCTTCCATCTTTATTGCTCTTTCCTTCTTGGTGGTCAGCAGCTTCATAAACGGAGGCTGAATAATAGGAATAAGTGCCATATAAGAGTAAGCGGCTATTGCTATTGCACCAAGAAGATGCGGTGCAAGTGTTTTGGTTACAAGAATGGCGGTGGGGCCATCCGCGCCGCCTATGATACCTATCGAAGCCGCCTCCATGGGAGAGAATCCAAGGAACAGCGCACCGAAGAACGCGACAAAAACTCCAAGCTGTGCTGCAGCACCCATAAAGAGTGACTTGGGGTTGGAGATAAGGGGAGAGAAGTCGGTCATAGCGCCAACGCCCATAAAGATAAGCGAGGGATATACGCCAAGCTTAACTCCGAGATAAAGCACGTCAACCAGACCGCCGTTGTTTACAACTTCCTTAATCATAGTAGTCATCTTGATGTGAATAGCACCGTCGTCAAGGGTTGCTGCGTTGCCAAGGAATGTACGGAACAGGTTTTCGACATTTTCCATCTGCTCAGTAGTAAGTGCCGAAAAATCAAAATTAAGTGAATTATCGGTAAAGGCATAGAGTCCTTGACCGAACTGGATATCAAGAGCGTTAAGGAAGCCTTGCATATCAGCTGCAAGTGTTCCTACCAACTGACCGTTTTCGACGGATATATAATATTCGTCAAAGAAGAAATCAAGGTGAATAAGCTCAGCGCCGGGGAGGTTTGCGAGTAGCATACCAAACGCAATTGGCATAAGAAGCAGCGGCTCGAATTTCTTGACAATAGCAAGGTAGAAGAGCGCGCCGACGATCAAATACATTACGAGGTACTGCCACCAGTTGGATTCAGCAAACATCCGTGCTATACCCGTAGTACCCAGGAAATTTTTAATAGCATCTGTTATTTGCATTTATTGATACCTGTAGCTTTCTGTCAGTTGAGTGTTGCAATGACGTCGTTGGCAGATACGTTCGCGCCCTTCTGTACGTTTACGGATGCAACTACACCGTCGCAGGGGGCGGGGATGTCGTTCTCCATCTTCATAGCCTCGAGCACGCAGATAACGTCACCCTTCTTAACGGACTGACCTGCGCTAACCTTGATATTAAGGATAGTACCGGGCATAGGAGCGGTTACCTTGGTCGCACCCTGTGCACCCTGGGGAGCGGCAGGTTGCTGGGCTGCGGCGGGCTTGGGAATAGCAACGGGGGCCGCAGGTGCCGCGGGAGCTACGGGGGCTACAGGAGCGGATACGACACCGCTTGCGTCAGCCTCCTCAACGAATACGTCATATGTGTTACCGTTTACGGTAATGCTATATCTTTTCATTTACTTAAAATCCTTTCAATAATTAAACTCTTCTGAATGAGACTACCTTGAATTTGATTCCGTTGCTTTCGCTCTCTGCCATTGCTATGGCTGCTGCGATGACTGCTACGATCTCCTCGTCGTGATCGGCAGAGACAACGGCGAGCTCAGCTGCGGGCTCGTTAGTCACAGCTTTATTTCCTTTGTTATCGGAAACGTTCTGGAATGCCGCTTTGAAGATCTTGAGTGCAAGCCAAATAATTGCAAGCACGATGAAAACGGCCGTCATTCCAATCAAAACCATCATTCCGCCAAAGGTGATCTTTTCGGTAACGTCGCCGATGGGCTGTGAATAATCCATTGTGTTAGTAAGCATCATAAAATTCATATCCGCCTCCAATTAAAGGGGAAGTATCTTGTGATCTGACATCTTGACCTTGCCCTTTTCGGCAAGCATAAGAAGTGCGGAGCATATTCTTGCACGAAGCTCGTTGATGCTTATGATATCATCGATCTCACCGGTAGCAGCTGCTACTGCAGGGGAGGAGACGGTAGCCTTCCACTCATTAATGAAGTCCTCACGGGACTTTTCGAGAGTGATATAGTCGTTCCACGCAAATGCAACACCGCTCTCCGCTACAAGCGCGCCGATCTCGGAATCATCGGTGGCGTAAACGATGTCAGCACCGAGAGCCTTGGAGCCAAGAAGGACGAAGGATGCGCCGATTGCATGGCCGAGGATCACGGTAATCTTGGGAACGTTTGCAGTAGAGTATGCAAACGCAAGCTTTGCAAGCTCGGATGCAAAATAGGAAGCTTCGTTTTCTTTGCTGATCGAAAGTCCAAGTGAATCAACAAGCGTAACTACGGGAACGTTGAATGCGTTACAGAAGTTAACGAACTTCGATATCTTTCTTGCCTCTGCGGTCGAGAGCCTGCCATCGTTAACAGACAGGGAAGTAGCAACGACACCGCATCGTACGCCGCCAATCGTTGTAATTACGGTAGAGGTTGCGGGAGCAAAATCGTGAGCGATCTCGTAGAAGACGCCGTTGTCAGCTATAACTGAGATTGCAGAGAGCGCGTCTCCTGCAAAGTCAAGATCGCCGAGCTTTCTGTTGAGGTTGTCGGCACAGGGCTTTACGATCACGCCGGTAGCCGAGCTCTCGGGGATATAGGAGATTATACTTCTTATGTAGGATGCGCACTGTGCGGTCTCGCCGGTGTATGCGAGGATAGTATCCTGTGCGTTCTCAACACCTGCAAGAGTAGGCGAGGAAACGTAGAAGGTGGCCGCGCTGTCCTTTACTACTATGTCGAACATAGCAGCAATAGCAGCAGCAAGTCCGATGCATTTGCCGGCAATGAAAGCTACCTGAGGGACAGCACCAGATGCTTTGGTTACCGCATTCATTATTCTGCCATATGCAGCAAGTCCTGCAGTGCCGCAGAAAATATCGGTACCGTTGGAGTTGAAGACACCGATCACAGGTGCACCGCTCTTGATAGCGAGGCTGTAAAGATCGGCAATCTTTCTCGCGTGGCGCTCGTCAATGACGCCGCCCATTCTTGAGGTGTCCTCTGCGAAAGCAAAGACAAGCTTGCCGTCGATGGCACCGTAGCCTGTGATGACTCCCTCGAGTTCATTTGCTTTTTCTGTGGTCATAAAGTCCGAAAGAGCACGCTTTGTATATGCGTTAGTCTCGACGAAGGTGCTTTCATCGAAAAGCATTGCAAGCTGTGTTCTGGCATCGGAGCCCCCGCCCTTGATAAGAGAAGCGCGAAGCTCATCGACTGTCGGCAAACCACGTACTTCAGTTTTAGTGTATTTGTTCAAACCGAATTCCCGATTTGCTTTGATAGCAAATCTCTCCTTCCTTAATAATAAACTTTTTGTGTTAAAGCATGGGCTAAAATAACCCAACTTTCACCAAATATAATATACCACCAAATTCAAGATAAGTCAATAGTTTTTACGAATAAATTACATAAATCAGAGATTAATGCTATATTATAGTACATATAAAAAGCGCGCGGTGCTACCGCGCGCTTATATCTATTGGCGTTGCTTCGAAATCAGAGGAGTCTTCCGTTTTGTGAGTAACCAGAAGCACAAGGCGATCTTTTGCCTCCTCCTCGATCATTTCTCTCATTATTGCTGCATTCTCGGGGTCAACCTCCTTGGTGGGCTCATCGAGAATCAAGATAGGTGCTTTTTTTGCAATCGCTCTTATGAATGCAACGCGCTGCTTCATTCCTCCCGAAAGCTCCGAAGGGTAGAGAAGCATATCGCCTTCTGTAAGCTTCAGACGCTCAAACAGAGATTTAACGTAACGAATATCGAACTCCGTGGCTTTTTTGAATGCAACCTCGGTGACGTTTTCGAGAGAGGTGAGGTTATCGAACAATCTGTACTCTTGAAAGCACACGGAGACTCCTGTGGCACTTCTCACGATATTGCCGCTGTAATCCTTATCGAGACCTGCAATAATTCTCAAAAGAGTTGTCTTTCCGGCTCCGCTTTCACCTCGAATGACATATATGCCCGTATCCGAAAATGAATAGGAAAAATCAGAAAAGATTACTTTTGTGCCAAAGCTTTTGTTCAGGTTTTCAATTCTTAGGCTCATAGCTTTTGAACCTCCTTACTAAAAACTTGATTCCATACTCGAATACGACGCTTATGATAACGACGACCAGCGTCCAAGCAAGCATATAATCGCTCTCAAAATAGTCCTTTTTGTCCTTTATATGATATCCTATGGAGTTCTTGGCGACTGTGATTATTTCGGCTGCAATACCGGATTTCCACGCCAATCCAACGGACGTCAAAGCTGCAGGAACAAAGTAGTGAATGAGCGTAGGGAAGATCAGTAGCTTAAAGCGCTTAAGTCTTGACAATTCAAAAATGTCGGCAACCTCGTCAAGCTCCTTGTTTATGGATCCGAATCCGTCCATAAGATTTTGCCAGATAATCGGCGCAACCATAAAAAGTGCTATTGCACTGGCAACTCTGGCGCTGCCGATAAATATCCATAGAATCATAATGACGGATGCGACGGGAGTCGATTTGATCACACTAACGCCCAAAGAGAAGAATGTGTTCAAAAAACGCGATTTCCAACATATAAACGCGAGCAGAATGCCTATCAAAACACCGGCAATGAATCCAATCGCGATGCGTAGCATAGATGAAAACACAGTTGTCCAGAAGCTTGCGGTGACAACCAGTGTACACAGCGCACGGAGCGTTGCCCCGACCCCCGCAAAGAAAGCGACGTTATTTATTATTGAAGCACCAAGCTCCCAGATCAGGAGCCAAATGGTTACGGAAAGACAAACCGAAATTATCTTTCGAAGCTTAGTCATTGTTATAGTAGAAGGAGTCTGCGGGCAATGCGTATCCGATAGCGGTGTAGAATCCCTCGAGAGCGCTCTTCATTTCTGCGCCGTCCATATAAACGATCGAGCCGTAAAGATTGGTAAGTGCCGCCTTAGCAACGGGAAGCTTTGGAAGGATGCCCGCATCAACTATCATTTGTGCGGCCGCATCGTGGTTCGTAGGTGTCGCAATATATTCAATAGAGCTCTTGTATTCGCCTAGGAAAGCATCTACGGTTGCCTTGTTTTCCGCAAGGAAGTCGTTTTTAACGATTATACAACCCATAGTAAGAGGAGAGGAGGATTTCGCACTCCATGCCTCGGAGATGTTAAGTGCAATGGCGTAATTGTGGTTGCTCTGCTTTGCAGTAAGGATAGCAGCGGTGGCTTTAGGCTCCGGGAGAACGGCGATCGAAATCTCTCCGCTTACCATTTTCGAGCTTACGACCTCGTTGGTGCTCTCCACCTTGATATCAACCTCTATATCATAAAGATCGATAAGATAGTTGAGTATGCTTCCGGTGGTTGAGGTGGGCTCTCCGTAATATACGGTCTTGCCTGCGAGATCTGCAAAGGAATTAAGCTCAACGCTTCCGTCAGAAACCACGTAAAGTGAGCCGAGGCAGTTGATTGCGGCCACAGAAATGTAATCCGCGCTTTTCTTGGCGAGATTTGCGGCAAGGTTAGTGGGAACGCAGAGCATGTCGAGCTCACCGTTAGCGAGCGATGCAGTTGCGTCCGTGGGGCTTGAGAATGATGTAAATACGTATTTTTCGCTCTCGGTACCGTTGTCCTTTATGAGCTTTGCCATACCCATACCGGTCGGGCCGTTCATAACACCGATCTTGAGGGTAACAAGCTCCGGATCGTCGGGTTGGGTGCACGCCGCAAAGCAAAATACGGCGAGTGTAAGGGTGAGTAGTAGTGCAATAATTCTTTTCATTTTGTGATCCTTTCCAGACCGTCTGGGTCTGATATATTTATTTTTTTGTTTTCAAGTGTGAGTATCCCATCGCTCGTAAGAGCGTCGATGGCGCGATAGAGAGAGGCTCGTCCGATATTGAGCGCCTCCGAAGTCCTTTTACAGTTGAAATCGAACGAAAGTGAGCCTTGCTTTTTTGATTCGTATAACAAAAACTTAGCAACTTTCTGCTCGGTATTATCTGATGAAAATGTTGAAAGTTTTCTGTTTAAAAAAGCGATACGATCACCCATAAAGTACATTATGTTTATCGCGATCATCGGCTCGTTTTTTGCAAGATACAAAATGTCTTCTTTATCAAAAAAAAGCACGGTTGCATCCTTTTTCGCTCTGATAAAGGTGGGGAATTCGCCCCCCTCGGAGAATACGCTCAATACGCCGAAAGCGTCACCGCGCTTGAGTAGATTGAGCGGTATCGGTGCACCGTCGGCTCTCTGTCGTTCGACCGTACAGCTGCCCTTGGCGACAAAGCCGATCTTCCTGCTGAATTCTTCGGGTGAATATATCAGTTCGTCTTGTCTGAATTGCTTAAGCTCAGGAGACGTATGGTCGATCAGCTTCTCAATACGATCGCTGTCAACGTTTTTGAACATAAAGAGCGAGGATACAAAATCATAAAGCATTTTATCTTTCATAAAGACCTCATAAAGTGTATCATTTGATACAATTATAACATATGCTTATTCAAATGTCAATGTGAAAAACGAAATAATGATAAAAATATTTGTTTACAAAAGATTATATTTTTTCAAGCGAAAAAAGTTGAAAAAACATTGCATTTTATATTTTGTTGTGCTATACTATAAGTAATATTACTTGCGCACGAATTCATTTGTGCACGTGCAGAGGTTAAAATGATTACGAATTTTACGGCGTTGACTTCAGACATCGGCTCGTTTTTTTCGAAATTTATGGACATTGCCGCGGCAAGCATTTCCGGCTTTTCCATCGTCGATGCTATTGACATATTAATACTCACCTTAGTTTTGTTCTTTTTCCTGCGTTTTGTTAAGGGACGCAAGGTCGGCGTGCTTATCACAGGTATATTTATACTCCTGCTTCTGACAGCACTCGCATATTTCTTCAACCTTACGGCAACACATCGCATTTTCTCATTGATATTCGAGGTTGGAATAATTGCAATAATTATTATTTTCCAGCCCGAGATACGAGAGGCTCTTGAGCGTGTCGGCTCCGGGTCGATCAACGGAATAATGAGCCTTGGTGATCAGAAGAAAAAGCAGCAGCAGTACTATACGGTTATCAACCATATTACCACTGCGGTAAACGATCTTGCAAGCTCTAAGACGGGAGCTCTGATAGTAATATCGCGTACTACAAAGCTTGACGACATTGCGCAGACGGGTGTGCGTATGAACGCCGAGATATCCTCGTTCCTTTTGCGCAACCTGTTCTTTAACAAGGCACCGCTCCACGACGGCGCGGTGGTGATTGATGACGGTAAGATTGCGGCCGCAGGTTGCCTTCTTCCCAACACTCGCAGAACCGATATAGACAGCGACCTTGGCACTCGCCACCGCGCCGCCATCGGTATGAGCGAGATCAGTGATGCGATCATTATCGTCGTTTCCGAGGAGACCGGTACAATATCGGTTGCACATGATTGCGCCCTTACGCGCAATTACACCTCGGACAGTCTCCGCAAGTTCCTTATACAGTCGCTTATCAAATCCGGTCGTGATTACCGTGAGGATAAGCAATAATTCTCCATAAAACGGTGAAAAGCATGAACAAGAAGATTTTAGGTATAAGAATAGGAACTATACTGCAGTTTTTAGTCTGCGTGGTTCTCGCTTTTGTCATTTGGTTCGTAGTACAATATACAAATTCACAGGTCGATGTAAACGATGCTGCCGCTTTCGGCGCGTCGTTGACCTCGCTCCTGCTTTGAGGTAAGAATGAGTTTAAAAGCTCGGGTTTTAATAGTTAAGAACATAAAACTTTCACTGAACGCCTCTCACCAAGAGGCGTTTTCAGTTGCCGAGAAAAGAATTAAGCGACTTGGCGTAAGCACGGATGGAGTGCAATATTCCATCTACAAGAAGAGCGTTGATGCAAGACGAAAGGACGAAATTTATTTTGTCTATTCGGTTCGTGCCGCGGGATTTTTCTCGGATATAGACGAGAGGCGGCTCCTTGATTCGTCAATGTCATTCGAACAGAAGCGAGAGCTCCTTGATTTTGAGCGAGGCAGAGTACAGCAGCCCGCGCCGCCGCTTGTTGTCGGCTCGGGTCCTGCAGGACTTTTTGCCGCGCTCCTGCTCTCAGAAAACGGTTATGCGCCTATTCTCATAGAGCGCGGAGGAAGCGTAAAGGAGCGCAAACGTACGGTTTCTTCATTTGAAAAGCACCGTATTCTCAGCACAGACACCAACATTCAATTTGGCGCAGGCGGTGCGGGCACCTTCTCTGACGGAAAACTCGTTACAAGGATAAACGATCCCGCCTCCTCTTACGTCTTTGAGCGGTTTGTCAGCTTTGGCGCACCGGAGGAAATACTCTATACCTCGCGCCCGCACGTCGGCACGGACGTATTATCAGAGATCGTCGAGAGGATGCTCGAAAGAATTGAGCAGCTTGGCGGCAGGATACTTTACCACACAAAGCTTTTGTCTCTTTCAAAATCAGAACCGATCGGCGTTGCGCACACAACGAACGGAGATATTGAATATTCCTCAGTCGTTTTGGCAATAGGCCATAGTGCCAGAGATACGTATTCAGAGCTCATTCGCTCCGGCTTTGCAATTGAGCCGAAGCCTTTCTCCGTCGGAATGCGTATCGAGCATTTTGCAGACTCCATAGACAAATCTCTTTACGGTGATTTTGCGGGGCATCCGGCGCTCGGACACGCGGAATACAATCTTTCCTACAACACTAAAGAGCGAGGTGTTTACACTTTTTGTATGTGTCCCGGCGGCGAGGTCGTTGCCGCCACCAGCGAAGAGAACGGTACTGTCGTCAACGGTATGAGCTATCACTCACGCTCGGGTAAAAATTCAAATTCAGCCGTCGTTTGCAGCATCTTCAAGGAGGATTATGGCAATACGGCCGAAAAGGCAATAGAATTTCAACGCTCCATTGAGCGCGCCGCTTTTAAGGCAGGCGGCTCCGATTACTCGGCCCCGATCATAACAGTAGGCGATTTTCTTGCCGACAAGTGCGAAAGGGGGCCGTATTCCGTATTCCCGACTTATATGGGCGGAAGCGGTGTTAGGCTTGCAAGGCCGGAGGCGTATCTGCCGCCAGTCGTTTGTAGCTCGATTTCAAACGCAATATTGGACTTTGACCGCAAAATACGCGGCTTTGCAGATAACGGTGCAGTACTTACAGGTGCCGAAACCAGAACCAGCGCCCCCGTTCGCATAACGAGAGATCCTATAACACGTCTCGCCATAGGTAGCGGAAATATTTATCCGTCGGGCGAAGGCGCAGGTTACGCAGGGGGAATAACCAGTGCCGCAATAGACGGCATTTATACAGCAATCGCAATAATGAAAAAATACAAGCCTGATATAAACGGGTGAAATTCAGACCGTTTACTTTGGGGTAAGCGCAATACTTACCCCCACCAAAGACGATAATAAAACAGGAAGGCGGGCTTACTGCCCAACCGGTAAAATATTTTAATGAACGCAAAAGGAATAAAAACAAAGGAGAAGAAGTGGATCCTCAAGGCTTCGGCGGACAGATCGTCTCGCGCGGAGAAAGAGCGTATTGCGGCTGAACTCGGAATAAATCCGATAGTAGCAGAGCTCTTGCATACCAGAGGATACACCACGCCCGAGGCGGCAAAGAATTTCCTTTATATGGAGAACGAGATGCTTTGCAATCCGTTCGATATGAAGGATATGGATAAGGCCGTTGAAAGGGTAAAAGAGGCTATACGCAGCCATGAGCGCATAACGATATACGGCGACTATGACGTCGACGGCGTTACCTCTGTATGTACGCTTTATTTGTATCTCAAGTCAAAGGGCGCCGACGTCGGATATTATATCCCCAACAGAGCGGGCGAGGGCTACGGCGTGTCCGTAGGTGCCATAGACGCCCTCAAAGAGAGCGGCACTAAGCTGATAATTACGGTAGACACGGGAATCACTGCGATTGACGAGGTCAAATATGCCAAGGAAATCGGCGTTGATTTTTTGGTTACCGATCACCACGAGTGTCGTGCCGATCTGCCCGAGGCGTGTGCGGTAGTTAATCCTCATCGTCCCGATTGTGAGTATCCGTTTAAGGAGCTCGCGGGCGTTGGCGTAGTATTTAAACTTATCAGTGCGTACGAGGAACGTGCTTGCGGTTGTTCGAGGATGGAGGCCGCATCGCACATTTTTTCCGGCTATGCAGATCTAGTTGCTATCGGTACCATTGCCGACGTAATGCCGATCAAAAGCGAAAACAGAATAATAGTCAGCTACGGTCTTAAAATGGTGGAAACCACCAACCGTTGCGGCCTGATCGCACTCATCGAAGCCGCGTCCTCCAAGGGCGACGGTGTGAAAAACGACAGGCGTAAAAAGCGTACCAAGATCACCACCGGTTATATCGGCTATACACTTGCGCCGCGTATAAACGCCGCCGGAAGAATCCGTAGCGCCGAGCGCGCGGTAGAGCTTTTTCTTTCGGATAATTCAAGGGAAGCAAGCGTTATCGCAGAGGAGCTGTGTCTGGCAAACAAAGAGCGTCAGGCCGAGGAGAATAAAATCATTCAAGAAGCCTACGCAAAGATAGAGCGCGAGAATATGGAGAATGATTCGGTTATCGTTCTTGATGCTGACGGATGGCACCACGGCGTTATCGGTATCGTGGCCTCAAGAATAACCGAGAAATACTCTCGTCCTACAATCCTCGTATCCTTTGAGCCCTCGGAGGAGGGAATATCCGAGGAGGACGTGGGAAAGGGCTCCGGCAGAAGCATTAAGGGCCTCAACCTTGTTGATGCACTTTGCCATTGCTCCGAGCTGCTCGTAAAATTCGGTGGACACGAGCTCGCGGCCGGCCTTTCCGTAACACGCGGCAATTTATCTGCGTTTAGAGCGATGATAAATGAATATGCGAGGGAAAATCTTGACGAGGATGCAATGGTACCCACCATTGAGGCCGATTGTGAGGTGCCTCTCTCGTCGGTTAATATCGCTCTTGCAGAGGATCTGCAAATACTCGAGCCCTACGGCGTTGGAAATCCGATTCCCAACTTCGTTATGTACGGAGTAAACGTAAACGAGATAGCTGCTGTCAGCGACGGAAAGCATACAAGGCTGTCGATCGGAGAAGGAAAGCACACCTTATCCGCAATGTATTTTTCCAACTCCCCATCGTCTCTGGGCTTTTACACCGGTGACAAGGTTGACGTTCTCTTTAATATCGATATCAACGAATGGATGGGACGCAGAAGCGTACAGCTGATCGTTAAGGATGTCAGATCCTCGTCAATACAGGGAAAGCTTGACGACGCGGAAAGGGAAAGGTTTAACGAGATATGGAACGGTGCTCATTTTTCAAAGGATGAGGACGTTCTTCCCACGCGTGAGGATTTTGCCGCAGTTTACAGGTACATTATATCCTCCGTGCGCATCTCGAATGATACCTTATCCCACAAGGATATCGTATTCGCACTTTCTCACACTCGCGATACGCATCCGATAAATTACATTAAGCTGAAGGTGATAATAAAGGTGTTCCAGGAACTGAACCTTATCGGCATCGAGGAGCCCTCGCCGGAAATCTATCGCTTCAGCATTCACTATACCACCTCAAAATCCGATCTTGAGAAATCCTGCCTGTTAAAAAGGATACGCTCACAATTGGATCTAAGATAATTAATGATAGAAATATGTACGAAGAATTACAACCGCTTCTCGATTTGATCGGGACAAATGAAAAAAACTACGACATAGATAAAATAAAAAGCGCGTTCACATATGCGGCACAGCTTCACAAGGGGCAGTTCAGGCTGAGTGGCGAGCCGTATATCTGTCATCCGGTATCGGTTGCCGTTATTGTTGCCGAGCTTGGACTTGATACGGATTCAATTTGTGCGGCGCTTCTGCACGACACCGTGGAGGATTGCGCCGACAAGACCAATCTCGAAACACTTGGGAAAATGTTCGGTGCCGACGTTGCAATGCTTGTTGACGGTCTGACCAAGATCATTCAGGTTCAGGTTGCCGACAAAGAGGAGGCACACATCGAAAACATACGCAAGATGCTTCTTGCGATGAACAAGGATATACGAGTTATATTCATAAAGCTTTGCGATAGGCTTCATAATATGCGCACGCTTGCCGCCAAGCGCGAAGATCGTCAGCGCGCAATTGCGCTCGAGACTATGTATATCTACGCTCCGCTTGCGCACCGGCTCGGTATTCAGAGGATAAAGCAGGAGCTTGAAAACATAAGCCTGTTTTATCTTGATAGAGTTGGCTACGATGAGGTGCAGGAATGCATTGACAGAAAATACGGTCAGAGCCGTGATTTTCTGAGTGATGCAAAGGATATTATCGAGAGCAAGCTCGAGGAAAACAAGATCAATTTCCACCTTGAGGGCCGTATCAAGTCCGTATACAGTCTTTATCGCAAGATGTACAGCTTCAATAAGCAATTTGACGAGATTTACGATTTTTATGCACTTCGTATCATCGTCGAAACAGAGCTTGAGTGCTACACGGCGCTCGGTCTCGTTCACGAACTGTTCAAGTCGGTTCCCGGAAGATTCAAGGACTACATTTCAACGCCGAAGCCTAACCTGTACCGTTCGCTTCACACTACGGTAATAGGTCGCAGCGGTATACCGTTTGAGATCCAGATAAGAACTCGTCGAATGCACGAGGAAGCAGAGTACGGTATCGCGGCGCATTGGAAATATAAGTCGGGCGAACGCTCCGACTCTAATATCGACGAAAAGCTGTTATGGATATCCAAGCTGCTTGAGTCCGACGAAAACACGAGAGACCCGGACGAGTTTATGCGTTCGTTCAAGACGGACATCTTCCACGACGAGACGTTTGTGTTTACTCCTAAGGGCGACGTTATCTCGCTACCTCTTGGCGCTACCGTCATCGATTTTGCTTATGCAATTCACTCCGCCGTAGGTAATAAGATGGTCGGCGCAAAGGTCAACGGTGTTATCGTACCGATAGATAAGATACCCAAAAACGGAGATATCGTTGAAATACTTACCTCGCAAACGACCAAGGGGCCGAGCCGTGATTGGCTCAAAATAGTTAAAACAGGCGAGGCGAGAAGCAAGATACGCCAGTGGTTCAAGAAGGAAAAGCGCGCCGAAAATATCGTCGTCGGCAGGGCGGAGCTTGAAAAGGAAATACGCAAGCTCGACAGAAGCTGTACCGATGCGCAGATCCTTGAAATAGTTACAACGATCGCTAAGCGCATCGGCATTAACAGTGCAGACGACTTTTACAATACTATCGGATTTGGCGGATTATCTGTTCAGCGTTTTCTGCCTAAAATTAAAGATGAAATCGAGAAAATCAACGCATCTCTTGAACAGAAGCCCCTCACGACCGAGGAGGAGCTTTCAAAGATCAAGACGGTATCGGAGAACAAGCGCCCGAAGAATACCGGCGGCATAATAATAGACGGCGAGGCCGGATGTCAAGTCAAGTTTGCCAAGTGCTGCAATCCATTGCCGGGTGACAAGATCGTAGGTTTTATCACTCGCGGATTCGGAGTTTCAATTCACAAGACTGATTGCCCGAACGTGTCCACCTCACGGAGAAACGAAGAAAATCTCTCAAGATGGGTAAGAGCAGAGTGGGAGAAGGAGGATCCGACGGCGAAGTCGGCAGGAATCTATGAGGCGCACTTGCAAATAATCGCCGAGGATCAGATCGGTGTTCTTGCCGCCATTTCCATGGCTCTTGCCGATATGAAGGTTTCGATCTCTCAGATCAATACGCAACCACAAAAGAACGGCGACGTCTGTATAAATCTCCATATCGGATGCAAGAGCACGTCGCATTACGAGTCGATCGTTTCCCGTCTTCGCTCGATATCCTCGGTCGTATCCGTAGCTCGTGGATTCTCTCACTAATTAATCCTCGTCGGAGGCTTTTATGAAAGCTGTTCTTCAAAGAGTATACAATGCAACCGTGTATGCAGACGGTGAGCTTAGCGGCAGTATAGGCTACGGCCTTTACGTTCTGCTCGGTGTTGAAAAAGACGACACCGAGCAGGAGGCGTGCGTCCTTTGCGAAAAAATATCAAAGCTACGCATATTCTCGGATGAAAACGGAAAGATGAATCTGTCGATTCTTGACGTTGGCGGCGAGATGCTGGTCGTTTCTAACTTTACCCTGAACGCCAACTATGCTCACGGAAATCGGCCTGATTATTTTTCCGGCGCCGCCCCTAAGCTTGCGGAAGCCTTGTATTTGAAATTCATTGATCTTGCAGGAGAGCGTATAAAAAAGGTCGAGTCCGGAAGATTTGGTGCGGATATGCGCACCGATATGTCTACCGACGGTCCCGTAACCATCGTTATGAGCACTGATATTCTAAAAAAGAAAGGGAAGCAAGCGTAAGATTTTATGTTATTACGTATAGATGGCGATATCAATCGCTATTACGCACAAACTCTTTGCATGATATTTTTTCCCGGCGCGACCTTCGGCGAGGACGAGGAGCTTGCGGAGGGTGTCCCGGAGGTGCATATAAGCGCCTACAAAGACCCTGAAACCGGCAATGATATGGCGTACGCCTCCATTCGTCTTAACGACAAATTCTGCGAGGCAACGGAGCTTGTCAGTTATAGTGAGGAGATCACTATCGCAACACACGCATCCATCGCCGCCGGTAGGGCGCTTTTTGCAGCAGGCAAGGAGCTTCTCGGGTATACACCGCCTTGGGGTATACTTACGGGTGTCAGACCTGCAAAGGTAGCAGCCTCTCTTTTGTATTCCGGAAAGGGAATTATAAAGACGCGTCGAATAATGCGTGACGAGTATTTTTTAAATCAGCAAAAGGCGGCACTTGTAACTTCGGTTGCATCCAATGAGATCAAGCTGTTGAAAAGAATGCCCAAGGACGCCTGTTCACTTTACGTATCGATACCTTTTTGTCCTTCGAGATGTGCATACTGTAGCTTTGTATCCTATACTACGCCGCGCCTGCTCGGTCTTATTGACGAGTATCTCGACCAGCTGGTAATAGACCTTCGTCAGACGGTCGATATGATAAAGGAGCTCGGGATCGGCATACATACGGTTTATATCGGCGGTGGAACGCCTACCACGCTTTCGGTAGATCAGCTCGAACGCCTGCTATCCGAAATAAACGATCTGATTGACGTATCGGCTTTAGCCGAATTTACGCTTGAAGCCGGACGTCCCGATACTATAACAGAGGAAAAGCTTGCTGTTGCGCACAAGCATGGTATCACAAGAATAAGCGTCAATCCCCAGACCCTGAGTGATGACGTTTTGCGCGAAATAGGGCGCAAGCACACCACTGATCAATTTTTCCGCGCATTTAAGCTTGCTAAGGAGAGCGGCATTCGTGACATAAACGTAGATCTGATCGCCGGATTGCCCGGTGATGATTTCAAGTCTTTTTCGGAGACGATGGACAAGATCATCGATCTTGCCCCGACTAACATCACGGTGCACACCTTCTGCGTAAAAAAAGCCGCAGAGATACTTAAAAAAAATTCAAACGTCTACTCCCTTTCCGGGGGCGATGCGGCCAAAAGCGTATCCTACTCACAGCTTAAGGCAAAATTTGCGGGGTACAAGCCGTATTATATGTACAGGCAGAAAAATACCGTGGGCAATCTCGAAAACGTCGGTTTTTCCATAGAAGGGCACGAGGGACTTTACAACGTGCTTATGATGGAGGATATACAGACCATCTTTGCGGTTGGAGCAAGTGCGGTAACTAAGCTCGTACACCATAAGCCAAACGGGGAAACTATGATCGAACGTATTTTCAATCCCAAATATCCTTACGAGTATCTGCGCCAGCGCAAGGAAACAAATAAGGATGAAGGAAATCGAGATAAAATGACTCTGCGCGAAAAAGTGCTTGATTTTTATTCAAAATTTTAATAAAACAAAGAGTTCGCTAATAGATTTTAATGAACTCTTGTTTTTTTGGGAAGGATGAAATGAACGTTAGGCAAAAAGGTGATAGCGCATTTTTTCGCGGAGCGGCGTGGTTGACCGTATCAACGCTCATACTCAAAATAATCGGTCTCATTTACAAAATCCCACTCTCTTATATGCTCGGCGACGAGGGAATGGGATACTTCAACTCGGCATACACGGTCTACGTGTTTTTCTATGTCATCGGAACCGCAGGCATACCTAAAGCAATTTCTATTTTAGTAGCAAAATCCAAGGCAGAAAATGAAAATCTGAAAGATGAGATATTCAGGGTCGCATTTAAATTTTTCTTCTTGGCGGGCCTTTTTCTCCTCGCTCTGTTCTTTATTTTCGGTGAATTTATAGCGGACATCATAGGAAATGAAAAATCGATATATGCTATGTACGCGATCTCACCCTCTATTCTGTTCGTTAGTGCCGCGGGAGTTATTCGAGGATATCTGGCCGGACAAATGAATTTTTCTCACATCGCCATTTCCGAACTAATCTCCGGTGTCCTCAAGCTCGGGCTTGGGCTGTTGTTTGCGGACTTAGGGGCGAGATCGGGAAAAAGTCTCCCCGTTATCGCCGCATACACGATACTCGGCATTACCATTGGCGCACTGGTCAGCCTTGTGTATCTTATGGTAATAAATTCTCGGCACAGGGGTGTAAAGGCACGCCAAAAAGTGTCAGGGGCAAAAATACTTACGGACATACTGAAAATAGCGGTTCCAATTACACTTGCTTCTGCCGTCGGAAGTATAGTGAACATTATCGATCTCACTCTTGTTATGAACGGACTTGAGCGTGAGGATTACAGCATAACCGTAGCAAACGTCCTATACGGCAATTACACGACTCTGGCCGTTCCCATGCTGTCTATGGTCAGTACCATGATCACACCCGTAACAACGGCAATGTTACCGCTGCTTGCCGCAGGATTCTCGCAAGATGAAAAAGGGGAGTACAACCGTAGATTGTCCGCTTCGCTTGCCATCAGCACCTTTATATGTATTCCTGCCGCTACTTACTTTGCATTCTTCTCGAAAGAAACGCTAGGCCTTATTTTCGAGCAGGGCAGCGCTACGCTTGGTGCACCCATGCTTATCTTGCTTGCACCGGCTACGCTTTTGATCGGACCGCTTACGGTTATCAATACCGCCCTTGAAGCGTCAGGCAAGCCGTCGGTTGCATTTATATCACTTGCACTTGGAGCCGTGGCTAAGGTGGCGATAGCCGTTATACTACTTTCGGTAAGCGATATAGGGATTCTTGCCGCACCCATAGGAACGTCGGCATCATACTTGATTTCTTATACCGTTTCGCGTGCTTACATCGGAGGCATAAAGGGTGTCAAATGCTCTCTTGCGCGGAGTGTCGCAACACCGGCCGCAGCCGCTTTTATTGCAGTATTTGCCACAAATTTATGCCTCAAAACCTCTGACTTTACAGGCTCTGCAAGGCTTTACTGTGCTTTGTCGTTTGTGATTTTTTCACTATGCTATCTCTTGTTTACACTTTTGATCTCAAGAAAGACGCGAAAACTATTGGTTAAATGTGTCAAAATGAACAAAAAATAAAGAAATGACTTATAAATATAGCCGAATTTTTATTTTGAGCTTTTTAAAATGAATATATCTATTGAATTTTTGACAAAAAGTTGGTATAATTTAGGTATCTCAATTAAATGAAAGGATGTTGAACCAATGAACAAGACCGAACTTGTAAACGTTGTTGCTGCCGAAACCAACCTCGCAAAGAAGGATGTTGATGCAGTAGTTAGCGCTACTATTAAGGCTATTACCGATGCTCTTAAGGAGGGTGACAAGGTTGCTCTTATCGGCTTTGGTACCTTTGAGGTTAAGGCAACTGCTGAAAGAGAAGGCCGCAACCCCAAGACCGGCGAGACTATCACCATCGCTGCTGCAAAGAAGCCCGTATTCTCCGCATCTAAGGTTCTCAAGGACGAGGTCAACGCATAACTTTAATGCGACTTGATAAGTTTTTGAAGGTATCACGCCTAATTAAGCGACGCACCGTTGCCAATGAGGCTTGCGATTCATCGCGTGTCACTGTAAACGGAAGGCCGGCTAAGCCGTCCTATGACGTTAAAATAGGTGATGAGCTTACCATTTCTTTCGGTACGAAACAAATAACCGTACGCGTCCTTGAGATCAAAGAAACGACGAAAAAGTCGGAGTCTCTCGGTATGTACGAAATTGTCGCCGAAGGGTAATATGTGACTTTTCACGAAAAATCCCGCGTATGACCGTTGCATAAGCGCTACGGTCGTACGCAGGCATATTTTGATTAAAAATCACATATTCTTTCGTAGAGTATGTGATTTTTAAATTTTCGTGGAGGCAGTATGGATAACAACCAACAAGAGCTTATCGTTAAGGACAAAAAGACGCTTACACTTAACGGTGTCGTAAATATACTCGATTTTTCCGAGCTTGAGATGACGATCGAGACGGTGCTCGGCACCGTAGTTGTCGAGGGCGAGGATATGAAAATCGAAAATTTATCCAAGGATGATGGAATCGTTAACGTGGTAGGGAAGATAGAGGGATTTTATTACAGGAGACAAAGAGAGAAGAAAACTATTTTCTCCAAAATATTCGGATGAGATATTTCGCTCTTGCGGACGTCGCTAGGGCTGTCCTGTTTTCATCCCTTTTGGGGTTTCTTATGGGGTGCGTTTACAACTCACTCTCGACGCTTATTTCCTGCACCTACCGCCTTATTACCATATGCTTTGACGTTTTAAGATCGCACTCCATTAAGCAGTGCGTGAAGCATTACCCACCCGAGAATACAGCCGTTTCCAACGTAAAAAGAAGCATATACGACCTGTTATTTTTTGTTGGCTGCGGTATAGAATACATAATTCTGTGCTATCTCACGCTAGACGGTGTGCATCGCCTTTATGTCCTTGTTCCCACGGTCGTGGCATTCTTCATTTCCAAAAACACCTTGGGAGCTATATTTGAAAAACTGATTTGTTTTGCGTACACGGCAATTTACCGTGGCTTATTCTGTGTCCTGTATTTGTTGACTTATCCTCTTAAAGTTGTGTGTCGACTTGTATACAAGCTTCTGACGAAGCCCCTCGGGCGTCTGATATCTTTCCTTAAGAGAAGAACTGATGCTTTACAGATGCGAAAAAAGCAAAGGCAGATACAAGATTTTTTCAAATCGGCTCCATTGATATAAATATCGTTTCCTGATTTTCCATTATTCGACCTATGGATCGTGCTATAATCGAATAGTATGAAGATACGAAAGGGAAAATATGACTGAAAAAAACAATCAGGCAGAATACCTGTTTCACCAAGGCACCAATTTTTATTCCTATGACTATCTCGGTTGCACCCTCAAGCGCTCTTCCGGGGTATATGAATACACCTTCAGAACGTGGGCTCCCAATGCTGACGAGGTTTTGCTTGCATCGGACTTTACGGGATGGTGCTCGGATCTTGTACCGCTTAACAAGACCACGCAGGGAATATGGGAGTGTGTAATAACCTCCCGTACATCTCTTGAAGGCTCTGCGTACAAGCTGGCGATCCGAAAGGACGGTCAGACCTATATGAAGGGGGATCCGTACGCAAGATATTCACGCGGCGGTGCAGACGGTGCATCAATAGTATTCTGTGAATCAAAGCATAAATGGCAGGATTCCGCGTGGCTTAAACGCCGAAAGAAAAACGCCGACTCGCGGAATGGATATCTTGCCTCTGCACTCAACATATATGAAGTCCACCTCGGTAGCTTTATGCGCCACGAGGATACGGACGATTATCTTACCTACCGCGAGCTTGCCGAAGCACTCATTCCGTATGTCAAATATATGGGATATACGCACGTGGAATTTTTGCCCATTGCGGAGCATCCGTTTGACGGCTCGTGGGGATATCAGGTCGGCGCTTTCTATGCTCCTACGTCACGTTTTGGAACCCCCGATGACTTCAAATATCTCATAAATGAGCTTCACAAGAACGGCATTGGCGTTATCCTCGACTGGGTTCCTGCTCATTTTCCCAAAGATGCGTGGGGACTGTACGAGTTTGACGGTCGTCCTCTTTATGAGTATCAAGGCGCGGACAGGCAGGAATCTGCCTCGTGGGGCACAAGATTCTTTGATCTTGGAAGGGAAGAGGTACAGTGCTTCCTTATCTCCAACGCCATGTGGTTCTTCCGCGAATACCACGTTGACGGCCTTCGCGTAGATGCGGTCGCCTCAATGATATACCTCGACTACGATAAGGAGCCGGGTAAATGGGTGCCAAATTCACATGGCGGCAGGGAAAATCTCGAGGCCATCGCTTTTTTGCGCAAGCTTAATACCACCGTGTTTGACGAATTTCCGGAAGCGCTGATGATTGCCGAGGAATCCGGCTCGTTCGGCGGTATTACGAAACCGGTATACGATGGCGGTTTGGGCTTCAATCTCAAATGGAATATGGGTTTTGCAAACGATTTTTACGATTATCTTATGACAGACCCGTATTTCAGAAAGTACAAGCATAAGGCGCTTAATTTCCCGCTTATGTACGCATTTTCGGAGAATTACGTGCTCCCGATTTCGCACGACGAGGTCGTTCACGGTAAGCTCTCATTCATCAACAAGATGTATGGCAACTACGAGGACAAGTTCCGTCAGATGCGCGCGGCGCTTATGCTTATAATGACTTATCCCGGTAAGAAGATGCTCTTTATGGGCACCGAGTACGGTCAATTCCGCGAATGGGATTACTCCAGCTCTCTTGAATGGTTTATGCTTGACTATCCGAACCATTATCAGATGCGCCAATACGTCGCTTCGCTCAATAGGTATTACCTTGATACGCCGGAGCTTTGGACGTATGACTTCGATCCTGCGGGATTTGAATGGATACTTCCCGACGAGGCGGAAAAAAATCTCGTAGCCTACCGCAGATACTCAAAAAATTCCGAGATTATTATTGCGGTTAATTTTTCCGGCTCCGAGCAACAAATATCCATTCCGCTTCACAAGAAAGCTCCGCTCGCGGTTGAGTTTTCAACCGCCCCCGTATCGGACATCAACGAAATAAATTACAGTACGAACGATAATTCGTACTGCGCAAATATCACGATCCCCGCATTTTCAGGCAGAATCTACAAGCAAATCCCCAAAAGTAAGAAAATCACACTTTAAAGGAGAACCGTTATGTATTGCAAAAAAGAATGCATTGCCATGTTGCTTGCAGGTGGACAAGGCTCAAGGCTTTACGATCTGACAAAGCAGACAGCAAAGCCCGCAGTTACCTTTGCAGGAAAGTATAAGATCATCGACTTTCCTCTTTCCAACTGCATCAATTCCTCGATAGACACCGTCGGTGTTCTTACACAGTATCAGCCCCTGGCATTAAATGAATATCTTGGAAATGGAGCTCCTTGGGATCTTGACCGTTCTCGCGGCGGTCTTACAGTTCTGCCGCCGTACCAGGGAAGCAAAAGCTCCGATTGGTACAAGGGAACCGCAAACGCCATATATCAGAACATAAACTTTATAAAGCAGTATAACCCCGATTACGTTCTTATTCTTTCCGGTGACCATATCTATAAGATGGATTACCTCAAGATGCTTGAGCAGCACAAGGCGACCTCGGCTGCCTGCACGGTAGCAACGATCACCGTGCCGATCGAGGAGGCAAGCCGTTTCGGCATCTGTAACACCACACCCGAGGGCGTAATTTATGAATTTGAGGAGAAGCCGAAGAAGCCTAAGAACAATCAGGCATCTATGGGTATTTATATTTTCACTACGTCGAAGCTGATAGAGTATCTTGAGGCCGACGAGGCTGATGAAAACTCGTCTAACGACTTTGGTAAGAATATAATCCCCAATCTTCTCAATAACGGCGAGCGTCTTTATTCTTACAGATTCTCCGGTTATTGGAAGGACGTTGGAACAATTTCCTCCCTTTGGGAGTCGAATATGGATCTCATCGGTGAAAATCCCATACTCAATATTCAGGATAACAATTTCCGTATATTCTCAAGAAATACCGCACGTCCGCCTCAAATGCACGGTGCGAGCTCCATGGCGAAAAACTCGCTGATCTCCGAGGGCTGTAAGATCTACGGTGCAGTCGAAAATTCTATCCTCTCCGGCGGTGTTGTCGTAGAGGAGGGCGCAGTCGTTCGCGACTCCGTTATTATGGAGGACGTAGTTATTAAGTCGGGCGCCAAGGTCTTCACATCGATCGTCGACTCCGATAGCGTAATAAACGAAGGCGCGACGGTAGGTTGCGAGAATGCCGGCAAAGATAAGATCACGGTTATAGCCAAGGGTGCGGATATCGCGCCCGGGGCAGTAGTATGTGACTAAGGGAAGGGAGAAAACGTAATGGCTATCAGTGCAGCAGGAATTATTTTTTCAAGTCTTAATAACAATACCTTGTCGAGATTGACCGCCGACAGAACGGTTGCGGCCATCCCCTTTGCATGCAGATACAGACTCGTTGACTTCTGCCTTTCAAATATGGTCAACGCAAACATCTCGAATATCAATATCGTAGCTAATTACAGCTACCGCTCACTCGTTGAGCATATCGGAAGCGGTAAGGACTGGGATCTCGCGAGAAGAGAGGGGGGTATCACTATGATATCTCCTTTCCAGACAGCATACGCTTCCTCATCGGCTAAGCTGTTTTCAACTCACCTTGAGGCACTCAAGAGCATGAAGGAATACATCTCCGAGTTCAAGGAGGACTACGTAGTTCTTATGGACTCCGATCACGCGCTTAATATCGATCTCGCAAGCGTTATAAAGACACATGAGCAGACGGGCGCAGAGATAACCTTTGTTACTCAAAAGGTAGGCAAGGATTATACCTCTAAGACACCCAGAATGATGGTTTCCTCCATCGCCGGTAAGATTACGGATATCGCAATGAGCTCGTCTTATAACGATAAGAATCCTGAGCTTGCCCTCAATATATTTGTAATGAAAACCGTTCATCTGCGCACAATTATAGAAGAAGCAGATGCATACTCGCTCAACAGCCTCACCAAAATGTTCCTCAAGAACTACAAGCACTCTAATTACAGAGTATATTGTTATGACGGCTACGTTGCATCTGTATCGAGCTTCCTCGATTACTACAAGCATTCTATGGCGCTTGCCAAGAATGAAGAAGCGCGCAACTCCTTGCTTTGGAAAAAGGAATTTCCTATATTTACGAGAGTCCATAACTCCGCCCCCACCGTTCACACAAGCACCGCTGTGGTTGAAAATTCGATTATTGCAGACGAGTGTGTAATAGAGGGTACCGTTATCAACTCCGTAATATTCCGCGGCGTACACGTAGGCAAGGGAGCTGTTATACGCGACTCCGTACTTTTCCACGGCACGTACATCGAGGACAATGCTGAGCTCAATTGCATCGTTACCGATAAGGACGTACACGTAACAAGCGGCGTAAAACTTTCGGGCAACGAGAATATGCCTTTTTACATCCAGAAGGGAAGAAAGGTTTAATCCTTTCGGCATTTAAGGAGAAAAAGAATGAGAATTTTATACGTTGCAAGTGAAGGTGCTCCGTATTCTGCAAGCGGAGGTCTCGGAGACGTCATCGGCGCATTGCCCAAGTCGGTAGCCGCAGCTGATCCCGGTGTAAAATGCGAGGTTATACTGCCTTTGTACGGCAATATGAAATCCGAGCATAGGTTGCAGCTTGAGCACGTGACCGATATCACCTTCAAGCTTTCCTGGAGATCCACCGGAGCGACGATCTATAAGATCAAGAGTGATAACGTAACGTACTACTTTGTTGAGAATCACTATTACTTTGACAGAGCAAGAACATACGGTGAATGGGATGATGGCGAACGTTTTGCCTTCTTCTCAATGGCTGTTATTGAATTTATGCTCAAAACAGGGAATATTCCCGACGTTCTCCACGCAAACGATTGGCAGACCGCGCCTTGTGTAATTTATTTGAAGACCAAGTACAAGAGCGAGGCGGCACTTTCCAAAGTTAAAACCCTGTTTACCATACACAACATTGAGTTCCAGGGTAAATTTGACCCCGCAATACTCGGCGACGTTTTCGCACTCGAAGCAAAGTATTACCCGATAGTAGAATATTCGGGCTGCATCAACCTGCTCAAGGGCGCTATGACTGTCAGCGATCACGTTTCTACCGTCAGCCCCAACTACGCTTGCGAGCTTAGACACGATTTCTTCGCTTTTGGTCTTGCGGACGTTGTAAGCTCTATATCCGGCAAGATGTGCGGAATTATCAACGGTATTGATTACACCGCATTTTCACCGAAGGTCGGCGGAGAGATCTATTCAACCTTTGATAAGCGCACCGTAAAATCTGGCAAGGCTAAGAACAAGCTTGCTTTCCAAAAGGAGGTAGGCCTCGAGGAGAATGCTGACATTCCGCTTATCGTAATGGTAACAAGACTTACCGATCAGAAGGGCCTGGATCTCGTACTTCACGTAATGCGTGAGCTTCTTGCAGAAAAAGTGCAAGTTGCTTTGCTTGGTACGGGAGATGAGAAATATGAGGATGCCTTTGCAGCACTTGATAGCGAATACGGCAATTTCCGTGCTCTTATCAAATTCGACCGCACTCTCTCAAAAAAGATGTACGCTTCGGCTGATATCTTCCTCATGCCCTCGAAGAGCGAGCCCTGCGGCCTTGCACAGATGATCGCATGCTCTTACGGTACCATTCCCGTAGTTCGCGCCGTGGGCGGACTTTACGACTCTATAAAGCCATATGGTGCGGAGGGAGCCAACGGATTCACCTTCAATAACTACAACGCGCACGAGCTTCTTTTCACACTCAAGAACGCTCTCGCACTTTACGAAAACAAGAATGAGTGGGCTGCGCTTCGCAAGAGCGCAATAAATACAGACTTCTCTTGGGATAAGTCTGCCGCAAAATATCTTGAACTTTATAACGTTTTATAAAATTGGTAGGATAAACAAACACATGAAAAGCAACGCTAAAACCACACAGCACACAGGAGCAAAGAAACCAGTAACCGATCTTCGTGAACGCCTCGAGGCAAAGCTCATAACAAGAGGCATTTCCAACCCCGCCACCGCTACCGATGAGCAGCTTTATCAGGCTACGGTAGCAGTAGTTAAGGATATTATGATCGACTACCGCGCCGACTTCAAAAAAAGAAAGAAGGCAACGGGAGCGAAAAAGATCTGCTATCTATGTATGGAGTTCCTTGTAGGTCGCTCACTCAAAAATGTATCCGTAAACCTTGGTATCTACGACGAGCTTGTTGCGATCCTTGCCGATCTTGGCACAAGCTTTGAGAAGATCTACGCCTGCGAGGTTGACCCCGGGCTCGGAAATGGAGGTCTCGGCCGTCTTGCAGCTTGCTTTATGGATTCGCTCTCGGCGCTCGACTACGCCGCAAACGGATATTCACTTCTTTATGAGACGGGTCTTTTTAAGCAGAAGATCATCGACGGCGAGCAGGTAGAATTGCCAGATGAATGGCTCGTTAGCGGAGGCGCGTGGCTAGTACCTCACCCCGAAAAGAGCGTTTCTATACGCCTCGGCGGAAAACTCAAGGAGGAGTGGGATGGCACGTCGCTCAAGATCTCTAATTACGAATACGATGAGGTCAAGGCCGTTCCGTACGATCTTCTTATCCCCGGTACAACCACCGATGCGGTAAATACGATACGCCTTTGGCGTGCCCGTCCGGCGCATCCCTCGGTTCTCTCATACAACACGACACACGCATCTTACGTGCAGAATCTCTCTCGTGCTGGTGATGCAGAGGTCATCACAAAGCAGCTTTACCCCAAGGATGATTATGATGAGGGCAAGCTTCTTCGCCTTACACAGCAGTATTTCCTGGTTTCAGCGTCGCTTCAGAGCATAATCAGCGATTATTTTGCTGATCACGGCTCACTTAAAGGTTTTGAGGACAACGTTTCCATCCATATCAACGATACTCACCCCGCACTCTGCATACCCGAGCTTATGCGTATATTTATGGACGTATATTCATATTCCTGGGATGATGCGTGGAGCATCGTGGTCAAAACCGTATCCTACACCAACCATACAGTTCTTCCCGAGGCACTTGAATGCTGGAGAGTCGATCTCTTCTCAATGAAGCTTCCTCGTATATTCACTATCGTCGAGGAGATAAACAAGCGCTTTACGGCAGATCTTTGGAATCTTTATCCCGGAGATTGGGACAGAATATCCAGAATGGCCATAGTTGCATACAATCAGGTCAGAATGGCTAATCTCTCCGTTGTTGGCTCTCACGCCGTAAACGGTGTCTCCAAGCTTCATAGCGATATTCTTACAAAGACCATATTCCACGATTTCTACAAAATGACTCCGTGGAAGTTTACCAACGTAACGAACGGCGTTGTTCACCGCCGTTGGCTTAATACCGCAAACCCCAAGCTTGCAAAGCTGCTTGACGAGCTTATCGGTTCCGAGTTCAGAGAGGATGCAAGCCATCTCTCAAAGCTCAAGGCATTCAAGGATGACAGCGCGGTGCTTGAGCAGATAAACGCGATCAAATACGCAAACAAGGAGCGATTTGCGCACTACGTTTTCCAGAAAAACGGTAAGCGCATTAATCCCGACTCCATATTCGACGTTCAGATCAAGAGAATGCACGAGTATAAGCGTCAGCTGCTCAACGTCATGAAGATCATGGCACTTTATAACGAGATCCTTGAAAATCCGAATGCCGATATTCCTCCGCAGACCTTCATATTCGGCTGCAAGGCTGCACCCGGCTACGTAATGGCTAAAAAGCTTATAAAGCTGATCTGGTTCCTCTCCGAGGAGCTGGAGCGCAATCCTCTTACCAGGGATCGCCTGAAGGTAGTATTCGTTGAGGAATACAACGTCTCTCTTGCCGAGATACTCATTCCGTCGGCTGATATATCCGAGCAGATATCTCTTGCGGGTAAGGAGGCCAGCGGTACAGGTTGTATGAAGCTGATGATGAACGGTGCTCCTACGCTCGGAACTCTCGACGGTGCAAACGTTGAGATACTTGAGGCCGTGGGCAGGGAAAACGCCTACATCTTTGGTCTTAATACTCACGAGGTTGACGACCTGTGGAGAAACGGATACACCTCAAAGGATTACTATCATTCTTCCCCCGTGCTTAAGCGTGTTGTCGACAGATTCAACGATCCTATCGCGTCTCGCGATTTCTCCCACATTGCAGATTACCTCATCGGAGGCGGCTACGGTGTTGCCGATCCCTTTATGTGCATTGCAGACTTTGACTCCTATCTGTACGCGTACAAAACCGCTATCAATGATTACGGCAAGCGTAGAGAGTGGGCACAGAAGTCGCTGATGAACACAGCGTGCAGCGGCACCTTTGCATCTGATAACAGTATAAGGAAGTATGCCGACGAGATCTGGCATGCAACACCGGTAAACAAGACTAATGGTTAATTCCTTTTCGCTCGACTTTCTTCGGATAGATCTCAATGAAGTTGAATCTATCCGCGGAGAGGTCGAATATATTCATTCAGCAAAAAATGAAAGCGGAACGGCTTACCCCTTGCACGAGGGTGTAAGCCTTTTGCTGCGTTTGCCTCGCACACTCGGAGTGAAACAATGCGGCATTGCCGTCTACGATGAGGCGTGCAGGGAAAGGGTCGCACAGATAAACGCTGAATATGTAGACACCCTTGGCAGCTACGATACCTACAAGGCGAGTATCAAGGCCGGCACTTTGTCGGTTGGCTTGTACTTTTTCAGAATAGAGGCAGAAGGATATGCCAGAATATTCGGACACAAAAGCGCAGAAAGCATAGTTTTCACAAGCAAGCGTGATGATCTGCCAATGTTTCAGCTTTCCATTTGCGATTTTAAATATGCACCGCCAACTAAAAAGTACGGAGGCGTCATATACCACGTTTTTGTAGATCGTTTTTTCAAATACGGCGATGTTCCCGTCAGAGATGATGCGATCGCAGTCGAGGACTGGTATTCCGATATTCCCGAATATCCTGAATATCCCGGCGCGTTTCTTAAGAACAATTACTTCTACGGCGGAACACTGTACGGCATAACGAAAAAGCTCAAATACCTTTCCTCGCTTGGCGTGAACACAATATACCTCTCACCCATATTTGAAGCGTACTCAAACCATAAATACGATACGGCTGATTATTCGAGAGTTGACGAGATGTTTGGCGGTGACCAAGCTTTTGCTGAACTTATAAAGCAAGCGAAACGCCTTGGCATAGGAATAATATTAGACGGTGTATTCAATCACACGGGCTCTGATAGCGTTTATTTCAACAAAAACGGCAGATACGACTCGATCGGCGCATATCAGTCAAAAGCATCACCATATTATAATTGGTACAAATTTAAGTCATACCCCAACAAATACACCTGCTGGTGGGGAATAGATATCCTCCCAAGGATACACCCGGAGGAAGAGGATTGCGCTAAATTCTTTATCGGCAAGGGTGGAATAATCGAAAAATACGCAAAAATGGGTATCGACGGCTTTCGTCTCGACGTAGCCGACGAGCTTTCGGACAGCTTTATTGCAGATATAAAATCGGCTCTTAACAGCAGAAACACAAGCTCCGTGCTCTACGGCGAGGTGTGGGAGGATGCATCAAACAAGATCGCATATGACACCCGTAAGAAATATTATCTCGGCAACGAGCTTGACGGCGTTATGAACTATCCGCTACGCACGGGTGTTATAGATTACGTGAGATCAAAAAGTACTGCCGCCTTGAGATATTATTTCACCGACGTAATGCCGAATATGCCAAAGCGTGTGCGCGATGCTGCGATGAATCTGTTGGGAACACACGACACCGAACGTATATTAACCGTCCTTGGTGGGGTTTCTTCGCACGGAAAGAGCAGTGCCGAGCTTCTCAAGGCTCGTATGACGAATAGTGAGCGCAGAATCGCAAAGCGCAGACTTATGTGTGCCTATACGCTTATAGCTACGCTTCCCGGTATACCATCTGTATTTTACGGAGATGAGGCAGGACTTGAGGGATATTCGGATCCCTTCAATCGCCGCCCGTTCCCCTGGGGCAAGGAAGATAAGACGCTCCTCGAGCATTATAAAAAAATCGGGCGCATCCGTATGGAAAACTCTGTGTACGCAGAGGGCGAGTTCAGGCTTCTTCACTTTGACGAATCGCTTTTGATATTTGAAAGAATTTCGGGCAATGAAAGATTTGTTACGGTAATTAACAATTCAGACGCCGATACAAGCATTACATTCGATAAAGCTGCGGTGGAGCTCATAAGCAATACAAAGGGGCGAGTATTTAAAGTGTCGCCAGAATCTGCCTCAATTTTTAAGTCATATTACAGCAATACTATCACTTTTTAAAAAACAAGGAGCCTTGCCGATGGCAAAGCTCCTTTATCTATATTTTCCTTAATACTTTATTGAAGTAATCTATCTCTCGCTTGTTATTAAAGATTGACAAGCTCACTCTTACTGCTCCCGTTTCCAAGGTTCCGATAGCCTCGTGCGCTAGCGGGGCGCAATGGAGCCCTGCGCGTGTACAAATTCCATATCCGTCAAGCAACGCAGCAGTTTGCTCGGATCCCATTTCGCGTAGGAGAAATGATACAACCCCTCCCTCGCCGCCAATAATTCTCGCGCCCTTAACGTCTTCAATTCTCTCAATCAGGAGATCGGTCAGTTCATTAATTTGGCGTTCCACCGCGTCTAGGCCATATTCTTCGAGAAATTTTATTCCCTCGGCCAGCGCAACTATTCCGGGGAGTCCGAGGGTTCCTGCCTCTATTGCCTCCGGCAACGCCGTCGGCATGTACGGACTTCTCGATGAGGTACCGCTACCACCCTCGATGAAGGACTCTGCCGCATAATTATCGCCGAATATGCATACTCCGCATCCCATTATTCCAAGCATAGCTTTGTGTGCAGGGAAGCATAGTGCATCAAAGCATTTGTTTCGTAAACTTATCTTCCTATGTCCTGCGGCTTGTGCTGCATCAATTATAAGCTTGATACCGTGCTCTCGTTTAATGTCCGTAAGAATTTCTATCGGTATCCGTCGACCTGTTACGTTCGATGCGGCAGTACATATTATAGCCTCGGTTTCGGGACGTATATGACTGACGATTTCGTCGCGCAGGTTTTCCGCCATCGCATCAAAGACAGTGTATTTTACCCCAGATATTTTCTTGAGCTTGTGGACAGGGCGGAGAACAGAGTTGTGCTCCAAATTTGATATTAAAACGTGAGAATTTGGTTTTACAAGCGTTTTAATCGCTATATTTAATGCGTATGTCGTATTATAGGTGAATATAACGCGTTCGGGGGAATCAGTAGAAAAGAAACGCGCAACGCGCTCTCTTGCATCGTAAACAGTCTCGCTTGCTAACAGGGAGAGGCGGTGCGCGCCACGACCGGGGTTCGCTGAATATTTCTTTATGCATCTTCCGACGGCTCTTATAACGTTGCAGGGTTTTTTATAGGTTGTTGCGGCATTATCGAAATATATCATCGTATCTCCGATCTGTCGTTTTATTGCGACAATATAGTTTTATCAGTTGGAATATACGGCATACTCTATTCCTGCGTTTTTCAGTTCCATAATAACGCTGTAAAAATCTTTTGCCGCGAACTCAATTCCATGGGTACAACCGTTTCTTGATCTCGCAGAGTCAATCTTTACAAGCCTTGAGTTGATCCCCTTGTGCTGTAAAAGGCGTCTGGCCTTATGAGCGTAGGTGACGGAACCGACGGTTATTGTCTTCGTATTCAAAGCCCGGGCTCCTTCCGTGCATCAATATGCACGTTATTATTTTATGAGAGATATCCAAAAATGACAATAACGAAAAAAGAGGGATAAAAACTGAAAAAACACTAGACATTTACAAAAGTTTATGGTATACTATGGTGTATAAATATTTATAAATAAAGGACTTTCAAAATGGAAGAAATCAGAAGTAATTTTATCCATGATATAATTGATGAGGATCTTGCGGCAAATCCTGAGCTTAAGATCCACACCCGTTTTCCTCCCGAGCCTAACGGATACCTTCATATCGGCTCGGCAAAGGCGATATGGATCAACGCAATGACAGCCAAGAAATACGGAGGTCTCTTTAATCTTCGTTACGACGATACAAACCCCTCGAAAGAGGACAACGAGTTCGTTGAGAGTATCTACCGCGATCTGACTTGGCTTGGATGCGAGCCCACGGGCGGTGTTTTCTACGGCTCCGACTACTTTGATAAGTGCTATGAGTTCGCTGTAAAGCTGATCAAGGACGGCAAGGCGTACGTTTGCGACCTCAACGCAGACGAGCTCCGCGAATACAGAGGCACCCTTACCGAGCCCGGAAAGAACAGTCCCTACCGCGATCGATCGGTAGAAGAAAACCTCGATCTGTTTGAGAGAATGAAGAACGGCGAGTTCCCCGACGGCGCTAAGACCCTGCGCGGGAAGATCGATATGGCATCCGCTAATATGAATATGCGTGACCCTGCGATATACAGAATAGTTCACGTTGATCATCACAGACAGGGTAATAAGTGGTGTATATATCCTCTTTACGATTATGCACACCCCATTCAGGATGCACTTGAGGGTATAACTCACTCGCTTTGCTCAATTGAGTTTGAGAATCATAGGCCCCTTTACGAGTGGGTGGTCAATAACATTGGCATAGACGTTGACCCTAAGCCAAAGCAGCGCGAGTTCGCTCGCCTTAACGTTACTCATACGGTAATGAGCAAGAGGTATCTTCGCAAGCTTGTAGAGGACGGTCTCGTTGACGGATGGGATGATCCGCGTATGCCTACTATATGCGGCCTCAGAAGAAGAGGATATACTCCTGCGGCAATTTTTGATTTCGTTTCGCGCGCCGGCGTTGCAAAGGCGTATAGCGTCGTTGATTACGAGCTCCTTGAGCATTGCATAAGAGAAGAGCTCAACGAGTCAGCGCAGAGAAGAATTGCGATCCTTCACCCGATCAAGGTGGTTATTACCAACTATCCCGAGGATAAGATCGAATATTTCGATCTGCCCAACAATCCCCAGCATCCGGAGCTTGGAACGAGAAGCGTTCCGTTCACCAAGGAGCTCTATATCGATGCTGACGATTTTGCTGAGGTTCCTCCGCCCAAGTTCTTCCGCATGAAGCCTGACGGCGAGGTTCGTCTTATGGGTGCATATATCGTTAAGTGCAATGAGATCATAAAGAATGATGACGGTACCATTAAGGAAATTCGTTGCACGGCAGATCTCGAAACAGGAAACGGTATGCCCGTAGATGGCAGAAAGGTGAAGGGAACTATTCACTGGCTCTCACGTGCCCACGCAAAGACAACCACGGTAAAGCTTTACGACTTTCTTTTTGACATCGAAAATGTTGACGATATCCCGGAGGGAAAGACCTTCGACGATTATCTTAACAAAAATTCCGTAACCACTATCGAAAATGCGATGATCGAGCCCACGCTTGCTGAAGCGGGTGCTGATGAGAAGTTCCAGTTCGTCAGATGTGGATACTTT
>CAZQTN010000005.1:0-35812 GCA_964596195.1 uncultured Ruminococcus sp. | reverse complement strand
GGCGCTTGTATGGGATGCTCCTGCAAGACGAAGTACGGCAACAAGCGCATCTGCCGCGACGGCCCCGTGCTTGTAAGGGAGGAGATAATATGGTAAACACTAAGGTTACACTCTGCGGAGTTGAGATGGACAACCCCATCATCCCCGCGAGCGGCACTTACGGCTTCGGCTACGAATTTGCCGAGCTGTACGACATAAATATACTCGGCTCCCTCTCGTTCAAGGGAACCACGCGCGAAGCAAGGTTTGGCAATCCCACCCCGAGAATTGCGGAATGCCCCTCGGGTATGCTCAACGCAGTCGGACTTCAGAACCCCGGCGTCGACAAGGTAATAGCCGAGGAGCTGCCGAAGCTGCGAGCTTGCTTCTCTAAGCCGGTTATGGCGAACGTTTCCGGATTTTCCGAGGAGGAGTACGTTGAGACGGTAGCAAGACTCGACACACAAAATGACATCGGCTGGTTTGAGGTCAACATCTCCTGCCCCAACGTGCACGGCGGCGGAATGAGCTTTGGCACGAGCCCCGAAATGGCAGGAAAGATCACTAAGGCCGTAAGGCGTGTAACGAAAAAGCCCCTTATCATCAAGCTCTCCCCCAACGTGACGGACATCGTTTCCATCGCGAAGGCGTGCGAGGCAGAGGGCGCTGACGGCGTGAGCCTTATCAACACCCTGCTCGGTATGAGAATAGATCTTAAGAAGCGCAAGCCCCTCTTGGCAAACAAGACGGGCGGCTTCTCGGGCCCTGCTATCAAGCCCGTGGCCGTAAGAATGGTATATCAGGTATACGATGCGGTAAAGATACCGATCGTAGGAATGGGCGGCGTATCAAGCGCCGAGGACGTTATAGAGTTTATGCTCGCGGGTGCGACTGCGGTCGAGGTCGGCGCGGCCAACCTCGTAAACCCCTACGCCTGCCGCGATATCATAAACGACCTACCCCGTGTAATGGAAAAATACAAAATAAATTCACTTGAAGAAATTATAGGAGGTGCCCACTAATGGGAAGAGACGTTATCATCGCCTGCGACTTTGCAAGTGCACAGGCAACATTTGAGTTCCTCGACAAGTTCGAGGGTAAGAAGCCTTTTGTAAAAATAGGTATGGAGCTTTATTATGCCGAGGGCCCCGCAATCGTACGCGAGATCAAGGCAAGAGGACACAAGATATTCCTCGACCTCAAGCTTCACGACATTCCCAACACCGTAAAGAAGTCTATGGCAGTTCTTTCTCGCCTTGACGTTGATATGACCAACCTGCACGCCGCAGGCACGACCAAGATGATGGAGGCGGCTATCGAGGGACTTACAAGACCCGACGGCACCCGTCCTATACTTATTGCAGTTACCCAGCTCACCTCGACCGACGAGGAGACCATGAAGCGCGATCTGCTTATCGATGCTCCCATCGCGGACGTCGTTATGCACTACGCCAAGAACGCAAAGGCGGCAGGTCTTGACGGAGTTGTATGCTCTCCCCTTGAGGCAGGCGGAGTACACGATGCGTGCGGCAAGGATTTCGTTACCGTTACCCCCGGTGTCAGATTTGCTGACGGTGACGTCGGCGATCAGAAGCGCGTTATGACTCCCGCGCAGGCGAAGCTGATCGGCTCCGATTATATAGTAGTCGGCAGACCCATTACAGCCGCAGAGGACCCCGTTGCAGCATACGAGAGATGCTGCGCTGAATTCATTGGCTGATAGAAAGGATACGGAAAATGGAAGGCTACAAGAGAGAATTTATAGAATTTTTGCAGAGCGCCGGAGTGCTTAAGTTCGGCGACTTTACCGCAAAGAGCGGCAGAAAGATCCCCTACTTCATCAACGCAGGTATGATCAAGACCGGCGAGGATATCGCTAAGCTCGGCGAGTTTTACGCAAGAGCGTATTTTGAAAAGCTCGGCGCAAAGAAGGCAGTTCTTTACGGCCCTGCATACAAGGGTATTTCCCTTGCTGTTTCGGCAGCAGTCGCACTCTCCAAGGAGGGTCTGAACGTTCCCTTCTTCTTCAACCGAAAGGAGGTTAAGGATCACGGCGAGGGCGGCGTTTTCGTCGGATACGTTCCCACCGCGGGCGAGGAGATCGTTATCATCGAGGACGTTATCACCGCAGGCACCGCTATCCGCGAGAGCATGGAGATCCTCTCCCACGTTGAGGGCACTAAGGTTGCCGCAACGTTCATAATGGTAGACCGCAAGGAAAAGGGTCAGACCGAAAAGGGTGCTATGCAGGAGATCGAGGAGCAGTTCGGCTTCCCCGTTTACTCCGTAGTTACCGTATACGACATAATCGAGTACCTTGAGGAGGATCCCGCAAACAAGGAAAACGTGGATCGCATCAAAAAGTACCTCGAAACCTACGGAGCAAAGGCGTAAAATGAGAAATTTGATTGACATCCTCGACCTTTCGGTCAGGGAGATCGATAATCTTATCGATCTTGCAAACGATATGATAGCAAATCCGAGAGCCTACTCCTCGGCTTGCCGCGGTCAGATACTCGGCACGCTCTTCTTTGAGCCGTCGACGAGAACGCGACTGAGCTTCACCTCTGCTATGATGTCGCTCGGCGGAAACGTGCTCGGCTTCTCCGAGGCGGGCTCGTCATCGGTGTCAAAGGGAGAGACGGTTGCGGACACGGTAAGAATGGTCAGCGCGTACTCCGACATCATTGCAATGCGCCACCCCAAGGAGGGCGCGCCCATCGTTGCATCGGGTATATCGACCGTTCCGATCATCAACGCAGGCGACGGCGGACATTTTCACCCGACTCAGACCCTGACCGACCTTATCACTATCAAGCGCAAGCTCGGCCGACTTGACAACCTTACGGTAGGCGTATGCGGTGACCTCAAATACGGCAGAACCGTGCACTCACTTATTGCCGCTATGTCGAGATACGAGGGCGTGAAATTCGTGCTCATCTCGCCCGAGGAATTAAAGCTGCCCGACTACGTCAAGGACGAGTTCCTCTCAAAGGAGGGCTCCTATCGCGAGGTCGCAGATCTTGACGAGGCGATCCCCGGGCTCGACATTCTCTATATGACGAGAATACAGGCGGAGCGCTTTGCATCACCGGAGGAGTACGAGCGACTTAAGGATTCCTACGTTCTCACACGTGAGAAGCTTAAGGAGGCAAAATCGACCCTTTCCATAATGCATCCCCTGCCCCGTGTAAACGAAATCGCCACCGACGTGGACTCCGACCCGCGCGCTCACTACTTTGAGCAGGCGGCAAACGGACGTTATATCCGTATGGCACTGATCCTTATGCTCCTGCGCGAGAAGGACATTGAGGAAAAATCACGCACGGGCGACGAAAATCCCTCGCTCGTATGTACAAACCCGCACTGTATCAGCCGCACCGAGCGTGGCATCAAAAAGCTTTTCCGCGGCAAGACCTGCATCTTTTGCGATCAGACCGCGATATCGCTTACCGATTAAACAAAAATATGAGGATACCGACCGCTTTAGTTGGTATCCTCGTCTTTTTATTTTATGATAAACAAAACTCCCGACAGGAGTATGAGCGCCACGCCGACGAACATAAAAATGAGTGGGAGCACCTTTTCCCTTGCGGAATAGGAGCGGATTCCCTTCATCTTATTGTATCTGTATTCGCACTCGAACATATCGGCAGGCAGATGCTTTTCTATTTGGTTTATAACCTCAAATTTTCCCTCGTTATTTAACTCATACGCCCCAAGAGATGTTCGCCAGTTATAGCACAAAATGATGATTATAACACCCGTCAGAAGCGTGATCGTCGCGGTGATCAGAAGGTTGCCAAAGGCAAACGACGCACCGATAAAGGCGATAAGCGCCGTGCAGATGGTTATGTAAAGGCTGACCATTGACTGACGCCTCTCCATCAGCTTTTCCGACGTATCTATCATTATTTTATACTGCTCAAGCAGAAGATGCTTGTCCTCGTTCGATACGGGGCGCGGCTCAACCTTCTTTGCCGAGTTAAGGATGTTGTTCTCGACCGTCCAGCCCGCCTGCGATTTGAAGAAATTAAGAGCATCCTCAACGTTACGCGTCTGGTATTTGGTGTGGTCTACGACGAGCTCGGAATAATCCTTGTCGTAAAGCTGAGGCGCATATTTTTCGTTGTTCTTTTTGAAGATAACTATCCTCTTTTTGTACTTACCGGCAAGCTTGAGCTCCCACTTGATGTTGTTGAGATTGGTATCCGAATAATCGTCACGGTTGTCAAAAAACACGACCATATCGCACTTTTTGATCTTCGATCTCGCGATGCGGTGCCAAAAGGCCCTCTTGCCCGGCTTGAAGTAAAAGAAGGAGATATCCCTTCCCATCTCTTTCTTGATAGTGTCGAGCCGCTCCTCGATCACCCTGTGATCGTCAAATTTATAGATAACGTAAACGTTCATAGCCACCTCGCAGCAGTCATGCATTTTCTTTTTGCTTAGGCAAGCATAACCTATTATATCACATATTTCGATGTAAATCAACTCATTTAAACAAAAATGCCTTCAGCAGAAGGCATTTTAAATGGTTAGGCAAGTGCAACCTAATTCGAATACGTCGCGCTTGCCTATGCGAGAGCGCTTTCGGAATTTGCTGAAAATTTCTTAACCGTACATTCCGTTCTTCGACATATACTGATAGATCTGCTCGCCGTGATTCTGCTCTTCCTTCTGTATATGGTTAAGGGTGTCGCGCAGAACGGGGCTGGAAAACTCGAATATAGAGGTGTCGTAGATGGAGGAAACGTGCTTTTCCATAGCGAGGGCATCCTTGCACAGGAATGCGTCCGACGCCTTCTTTTCGGGCGGACAGGTCGAGGGCTGACACTCAAGCTTTGCCGATACGGCAGTGGGCGGAGCCGCGTTCATTGCAACCTCCTCGCCGCCTATGATTCGGTTGATCGTCTGAAGATGAGTCTGTTCTGTCGACTTGATCTGTGTGAAAAGCTGCTTTAATTCGGGGTCGCACGCACGCTCGGCATACATAGAATACTTTTCAATACAGAGCTGCTCCTGCCCCTTGAGGTCGGTAAGAAGACTGTTTTCTTTTTGTGTAAGAGTCATTGGTTTTCCTTTCTTGTTGTAGTTTTGCAAATGTATTGTTTACATTTTTGGCAAAAATATTCATCTTTGTATTTTTTCATTTTTTCACACGGGGTGGCACTTTCCCCTATTTATTTGCGAGCATCGCAATACAATTTGTTAATTTTATTGTTTTGGTATTTATTTTTCCTCGGCTTTATGCTATAATAGTATAATACTAATATGCGCGCATATTCGCGCGCCGCACCCGAAAGGTATAAATAATGGCAAAATGTAATAAATACTGCAAGGACAAGGATCCCGCAAGACTTAACAAGGTCGGCGGCCAGGCAGTCCTTGAGGGAGTAATGATGAAGGCGGGCAGCCGCACGGTTACCACCTGTCGCAAGGAGAACGGCACGCTCGTTGTGACCGACTCCGAGTTTCACTCCGTAAGGAAAAAGCACAAATTTCTTAATATCCCCATTTTGCGCGGTGTCGTCAATATGGTCGAGATGCTTATGTTGAGCTACAAGACCCTCGGCGCGTCGGCCGACGCGCTCGACCTTGACGGCGAAGACGCAAAGAAAAAAGAAAACGGCAAAGGGAGCAATACCGTCACCGTCATAATGGTAATATCAATGATACTCGGCGTGGCGCTCGCCCTCGGACTTTTCGTAGTCCTGCCGGGGCTTGTATCCGACCTTGTGGCGTGGATCGCAGGCGGAATCAACCCCACCGTAAAGGCGCTTATCGAGGGTGTGTCAAAGGTGATCATCTTCCTCGCTTACCTGTTCTTGGTAGGCCTCGTACCCGATATTAAGCGCACCTTTATGTACCACGGCGCAGAGCACAAATCCATCGCATGCTTCGAGTCGGGCACTGAGCTGACCCCTGCAAACGCCAAAAATTACACCCGCTTCCACCCCCGTTGCGGCACCAGCTTTATGTTCGTTATGATATTGCTCGGTATCGTAGTCGGAATCATAGTAAACAACGTGTTTGCAGATCTCGGAAGATTTTATCTTTCCCTTATCCGCATACTTATCCTGCCCCTCGTTATCGGAATCGGCTACGAGTTCATAATGTTCGCAGGCAAGCACGACAACGTAGTGACCCGCGCGCTCTCCGCACCCGGCCTTTGGGTACAGCGTCTGACGACAAAGGAGCCCACCGAGGATATGCTTGAGGTAGCTATAATCTCGATAAAATGCGCCCTGCGCGACGACTTCCCCGAGTTCCGCGAATTTTACGAAAATCGCGAGTGGGAGCCCGCCGCCGAGGAAGAAATAACGGAGGCCGACAAACTCATCGAGGAACCGACTCCCGCAGAAAAGAGCGAGAACAATGAAGCTCTCTGATGCGGTAAAGCGGCTGTCCGAGGCAGGAATCGAGGACGCAAGGAGAGAGGCTAGAGTAATTTTCACAGCACTCGGCGGATATTCACTTGCCGACCTCGTTGGCGCGGACTTAAAAACGGGCAACGCAAGCGTTATAGAGGCAGTCGAACGCAGAGCAAAGCGTGAGCCGCTGCAATACATCATCGGCAAAGTCGATTTCTATTTTGAAAGCTATAAGGTTTCCCCCGCTTGCCTTATTCCCCGTCAGGATACTGAAATTCTGGTTGATCTCGCCGTAAAAATGCTGCCGCCGGGCGAGAGGTTTATCGATCTGTGCACGGGCAGCGGATGCATTGCGATATCAACGCTAAAAAACACCAAGGGCACCACCGCCACAGCAGTAGATCTGTCGGGCGCGGCGCTCGCGATAGCGCGCGAGAACGCCGAGCAAAACGGCGTATCGGACAGGCTGACCCTTATCGAAAGGGACGCGCTTTGCGAGCGCGTTGACGGAGATTTTTTTGCCGTATTGTCAAACCCGCCCTACGTAACGGAAAGGGCGTACGAATCACTCGATCCCGAGCTGTATTTCGAGCCTAAAATGGCACTCGTCGGCGAGGGCGAGGACGGCGCAGGCTTCTACCGCCGCATCACCGAGCTGTATTCCGATGCGATCAAGGACGGCGGCTTCATAGCCTTTGAGATCGGCTACGATCAGGCAGATGCGCTCAAAAGGATCGCCGCCGAATTTAATATGAGCTGCGAGATAATCAAGGATCTGTCCGGTAACGACAGAGTTGCATTGCTCAGAAAAACCGCATAAGCACAAAATCACCCAACCGCATAAAATGTGGCGAGGTGATCCGAATGAAAAAATCAGTTGCCCTCATTTTCGGGGGCGAGGGCTGTGAGAGAGAAATTTCCCTCTCAAGTGCCAAAAATGTTTACAAGATGATAGACAGGGAGAAATACTCCGTGCTCCCTATCTACATATCCGAAAGCGGAGATTGGTACGCACAGCGCGAGATGCCCCAAGGGGAAATTCCGCGCGATATTCCCACCTTTCCCGTGCGCATAGACGGGCGCTCAGGCTTTTTGGTCAAGGGTCGCGTCGGCACGGTATCGGTGGCACTGCCCATTCTGCACGGCGAGTACGGAGAGGACGGTGTTATACAGGGTGCACTTGAAGCGGCGCACATTCCCTACATCGGGTGCGGCGTTATCGCAGGTGCGCTCACGTCGGATAAGGCGTACACCAAGGCCGTTGCCGCATCGCTCGGCATTCCGACGGCAAAATGGGTAACGTCGGACGGCTGTACCGTCGACGAGGCAAAGCAGCTTGCCGAGGGTGCGATCGGCTACCCGATGTTTATAAAGCCTGCGCGGCGCGGCAGCTCGATAGGCGCATCGCGCGTAGATACGGCGGAGGAATTTTACCCCGCTTACACCGAGGCCGCCATACACGGCAGAGTTATCATCGAGGAATGCATATCGGTCGGTTATGAGGTCGAGTGCGGCTTTCTCTCGCTTGATGGAGATGTACGCACAAGCCCCACGGGAACGATCGCAACAGATGGTAATTTCTACGACTTTGGGGCAAAATATTCGGGGATTGACACCCCGAAAATTTCACACGGAGCACGGGTAACTGACGAAAGAGCAAAAATTGCCGAGATGGCCGAGCGCCTCGCGCGCGCACTCGACCTACGCCATCTTGCAAGGCTTGATTTTCTCGTTTCGACAAACGGGCAGATATATTTTAACGAGATAAATTCGATCCCCGGAATGACCCCGTCAAGCCTGTATCCCGCCATCACCGAGGATATGGGGTTTAAGTGCGGCGAGTTTATCAACCGCCTTATCGATGAGGTCGCAGGGTGATAGGCGTATGCGACAGCGGCGAGGGTGGGCGCGTTGCACTTGAGGAGCTGCGGACACTCGCCCCGATGGCAGACCTGTGCTTCCTTGCCGACAGAGAAAACGCCCCATACGGCACGAAAAGCCCCGACGAGCTCTCATCCCTTTTGCGTGCGGATATACGCCGCGTTCGGGATGCGGGGGCGGACGAGGTGCTTATCGCCTGCTGTACGGCGAGCACAGTCTTTGACCGTCTCTCCGAGGAAGAGCGGCGCGGGGTATACCCGATTATCACACCGACCGCAAGAGCCGCGGCGGACGCCACAAAAAACGGGCGCATCGGCGTTTTGGCAACAGAGGCCACAGTAGCCTCGCACGCTTTTTTGCAAGCGATCAGGGATATTCTCCCCCGGGCGACCGTGACTGAGATCGCGGCACAACGCTTCGTTTATTACGTCGAACGCGAACGGATCGACAGAGAAGACGTAAGAAAAACTTTAGAAAATTTTTATAAAGAGGATATAGACACGCTGATACTCGGCTGTACTCACTTTCCGCGACTCTCGGAGATCATCTCGGAGTATACGGGAGGGATAGCGCTGATAAGCTCTGCCCTTGAGGGGGCAAAGGAAATAGCAAGGCACGCCTGCACCTCGGGAAGCGGAGCGACGATATATCTTTAGGCAAAGATAAGAGAAAAGAGGATGTAAAAATGGCAAATTACAGAAGAGGACGCATCAACGACGCCGTAGCGCAGGAGCTGGCAATAGCCATAGGCGACGTAAGAGAGCCCAAGGTAGTAAATAATTTCATAAGCATCACGCGCGCCGAGGTCGCACCCGACCTCAAATACGCGACGGTATATTTCTCCTGCATCGGAGACTCAAAGGAGGCGGCGGACGGCCTCAAGAAATGTACGGGTATGCTCCGCCACCACCTTGCCGTAACACTCAATCTGCGTATTACGCCGGAGCTTAATTTCGTTAAGGACAGATCAATAGAGCACGGCGCAAAAATAGCAAAGCTGCTTGATGAAGTAATGCCCAAGGAGAAAAAGGAAAATGAAGAAGATAACTAAAGCGATAATCCCTGCCGCCGGTCTCGGCACACGAATGCTTCCCATCTCTCACGCGGTACCGAAGGAGATGCTCCCGATCGTGGATCTGCCTGCGGTATACTACCTCGTTGAGGAGGCGGTAAAGAGCGGTATTACGGATATTCTCATTATCACCAACCGCGATAAGGATGCGATGGAGGACTTCTTCGACCTTTCGATCGAGTACGGCAACGCCCTCACCCTTAAGGGCAAGACCGAGGAGGCGAAGCGCCTTTACGAGATCGCCAATATGGCAAACGTATATTTCCTCCGCCAGAAGGAGACCAAGGGCCTTGGACACGCCGTCGGCCGTGCGCGCTCCTTCGTTGGGGACGAGCCGTTCGTTGTGCTCTATGGCGATGACATCATATTCTCCGAGACGCCCGTATGCCGCCAGATGTGCGACGTATACGAAAAGTACGGCAAGTCGGTAGTCGGAGTAAAGCCCGTTCCTTATGAGGACATAAGAAAATACTGCTCGCTTAAGGTTGATGCGATCGAGGGTGAGATGAGCGTTACATACTGCACCGATATGATAGAAAAGCCGAAGCCGGGAGAGGAGTTTTCAAATCTCTCCATCCTTGGCCGCGTGCTTCTGACCCCCGATATATTTGATATCATCGACGCGCTTGAGCCGGGCGCGGGCGGCGAGTATCAGCTGACCGACGCGATGGCAAAGCAGGCCCGAGAGAGTGGCGTATACGCCCTTGAATTTGAGGGCGAGCGATTTGATATGGGCTCGAAGCTCGGATTCCTTAAAGCAAACGTGACTCGCGGTCTTCTCCACCCCGAGTGCGCCGACGGATTTAAGGAATTTATCAAAGAGATCGCAAAAGATCTGTAATATGGAAATAAGACGATCTGTCCCTGCGGATGCACCCGGCATTGCCGCAGCGGAGGCGCTCATATTTCCGGATGCGTGGAGCGAGCGCTCGATAACCGACCTCATCAGCACCGAGGGCGCGATGTGCTACACCGCGCTCGTGGACGGCAAGGTGATCGCGTATGTGCTTGGGCGCGTGATAGCACCCGAGGGCGAGATATACAGGATAGCAACCCTGCCCGCCCACCGCAAGCGCGGAATTGCCTACCGACTGCTTGATTACGCATACAAAACGGAACAGGGACACGGCCTTGAGGTGCTTTTTCTTGAGGTACGTACCAAAAATTCCGCGGCCAGAGCACTTTACCGCGCCTATGGCTTCAAGGAGATCAGCGTTCGTAAAAACTATTACAAGGATCCGCCGGACGACGCGATAATTATGCTTAAGGCGCACCCCGACGATTTAAAAAACTGACATAGGTAAAAGAATGAACATACTTGCATTTGAAAGCTCCTGCGACGAAACAAGCGCATCGGTCACACAAAGAAACGGCGAGGAGTTTATTGTAAAATCGAATATTATCGCCTCGCAGATCGAAACTCACCGCCTCTACGGCGGAGTGGTGCCTGAGATTGCAAGCAGAGCGCACATCGAGGCCATCTCGCGCATCACATACGAGGCGCTCGAGACAGCAGGCGTCACCCTCGACGAGATAGATCTGATAGCCGTGACGGCAAACCCCGGCCTTATCGGCGCGTTGCTCGTTGGTGTAAATTTTGCAAAGGCGCTTGCCGTATCGAGGGGCATTCCTCTGGTCGCGGTCGATCACATAAAGGGACACATTGCCGCCTGCTATCTTATGAACGAGCGGCCAAAGCCCCCGTTTATCGCCCTTGCGGCATCGGGCGGTCACACCTCGATATACCTTGTAAAAAGTTACACGGGTATTGAGGTAATAGGCTCAACGCGCGACGATGCGATCGGAGAGTCCTTTGACAAGATCGGCAGAATTATCGGCATCCCCTACCCCGCCGGCCGCGGCTTTGACGAGCTCTCACGCGAGGGATTTATCAAGGCTACGGGCAATGAAGAGGGCTTCTATTCTCTCTACAAAAAGAGTGCCGCCTATAAGGATCCGAATATGACTCTGCCCTCCCCTGCGATACCTGACGGGTCGCTTGATCTGTCCTTCTCAGGACTTAAGACTGCGGCGATAAATCTGCTCCACAGATACGAACAGAGGGGCGAGGAGATAGACCGCGCACTTTTTGCGGCGAGATATACCTACGAGGCCGTCGAGGCGGTAGCAAAGAAGATAGATGCGGCGCTTGAGCGCTACCCCGATTGCGATCTCGCAATTTCGGGCGGCGTTGCGGCAAACTCCCATCTGCGCGCAAGGCTCAGAGAGGTCGCAAGCAAGCGAGGAAGAAGGCTTTTCCTGCCGGAGCTTGGGCTGTGCGGCGATAACGCCGCTATGATAGCCGCGGCGGGTTACTTTGAATACGAGCTCGGAAATTTTGCCGACTCGTCGCTTAACGCAAGCGCAGAGGATGCAATCTGACACTAAAAAAGATAAGGTAGTTTACATAAATGGAAAGCATTGATAAGATCAACGGCACCTTTGAGAAAAAGCAGCTGAACGAAAAAAGCGAGGTCTCCTCAGCGGTTATAAAAAGACTGCCAAGGTATCACAGATATCTTGGTGAGCTTATGCGCGAGGGAATCTTCAGAATATCATCGGCACAGCTCTCACGCCTTATGAAGGTGACGGCGTCGCAGATAAGACAGGACCTCAACTGCTTTGGCGGCTTCGGTCAGCAGGGCTACGGCTACAACGTAAAATATCTATACGCCAAGATAAGCGAGCTGCTCGGTGTGAACGAGGGTTATCGCGCGGTAATAGTGGGCGCGGGCAATCTCGGTCGCGCTCTTGCCGCCACGCGTATGTTCAACAGACGCGGAGTGTCACGCGTGGCGATGTTTGACGTCGACCCTGCGGTCGTCGGCACGACGATATGCGACACACCCGTATACCACGTGGACGAGCTGTACGACTTTTGTAAAAGAGAAAAGGTAGCAATAGGCGTGCTCTGTGTGCCCAAGGAAGCGGCACTCAACGTGTCGGAGACGATGATAAGAGCAGGCGTTAAGGGACTTTGGAATTTTGCAAATATGGAGCTTGACTTTGAGGGCGAGGACGTAGTTATAGAGAACATACACCTCGGCGACTCGCTGATGAAGCTCTGCTACGAGATCAAAACGAATGATGAGGGCAAGGAATGACCAAGTACAGATTTAACGCCAAGGCGCTAACCTTGGGCGAGGCATTTACCGAGGCTTCGCGCGAGGAGCTGCGCGTGCTGCTTGCGCTTATTGCAAACGAAGGACGGGTCGAGTCCGACTCGGCACTTGCAGAGGCGGCGAGGGTATCACGCGGACGCGCTTCGTCCTCAATCGTGTTCTGGGAGGAGTCGGGAGTTATCGCCAAGGATCACGGCGCCCCGACCATCACAGAGGAGTTCGAGGAGCGTGTAGAGCTCGGAAAGCTTGACACGGGTACGGCCATCACGGCGGCAAAGAGCGTGCGCGACAACGAGCTTGCGGCGCTCATATCCGAATGCGCGACCCTTATGGGGCGCCCCGCTCTCTCCACCGAGGAAATAAAGGTGATCAACGCGCTTTATACACAGTACGCCCTCGACGAGGAGTATATAATCACCCTCGCGGCATACCTGAACGAAAAGGGCAAGCTTACCGCGGCACGCCTCGGCACCGACGCACAGAGATTCGTAAAGCGAGGAATTGACACGGCTGAAAAGCTGGTCGAATACATAGAGGAAACGGCAAACGAAACAAGTGACGAGTGGGAGTTCAGACACCTGCTTGGAATATACAATCGCACACTTACCAAGAGCGAGCAGGAATACGTCAAGAAATGGTACGGCGAGTTTGGCTACGGCGAGGACATAATCGGTGAGGCGTACGACATCGCCGTGCGCAACACCTCAAAGCTTTCGCTGTCCTATATGGATACCCTGCTCACCAAATGGCACGAAGGTGGCTGTAAGACGCTTGAGGACTGCCGTGCGGCAGTCGAGCACGATAAGACGGCAAGAGCTGTCGAAGAGAAGCAAAAAATGCCCCCGAAGATGCCGAGGACACAAAAAACGACGCCACGTTACGGAAATTTTGATCCCATAGAGGCCTTTGAGGCCGCCCTTAAGCGCAGCTACGGCGACGAAAAGAACGACGATTAGAGGATAATGATATGTACGGCTACGACAATTATCAAAAGGTAAAGGAACAACTCGAAAAAAGGCGCGAAAATGCTATAAGAGAGGCCGAGGCAAGGGATGCGGAACTGCGCCTTGAATCGCGAGAGATACGCGAGATCGATGCAGAGCTTACCGGCACGGGCTTGTTGCTCTTTAAGACCGCCTGCTCAGGCGGAGACCTCGGTGCAATAAAGGAGCGCAACGCCGAGCTGACGGGGAGAAGACGCGAGGTGCTCGTGAGCCTCGGATACCCCGAGGATTACTCCGAGATCAAATACTCCTGCCCCGAATGCTGTGACACGGGGTACCGCGGAAACAAAATTTGCTCCTGCTTCCGCGAGGAGCTGATAAAGGAAAACATCCGCTCGTCGGGTATCGGTAACCTTATCGAAAAGCAGTCCTTTGACAACTTTGATCTGTCGATCTACAAGGACGAGGACGTAAAAAAGGAAATGGCATACAATCTCAGAGAGGCAAGAAAATACGCCGACGAGTTCTCAAGAGAGTCAAAAAATATGCTCCTCATAGGCACGACGGGAACCGGAAAGACCCACCTTACCACCGCGATCGCAAAGACGGTGATCGAAAACGGCTTTGAGGTGATCTACGACTCTGCACAGAACGTCGTTGCGGCGTTCGAGTACGATCGCTTCAAGAGCGGATACGGACAGTATGAGGCACGCGGCGAAAAGTATATGGAGTGTGAGCTCCTTATACTCGACGACCTCGGCACCGAGTTCACCAATCAGTTCACGGTTTCGTGCATATATAACCTGCTCAACACCAGACTCAACAAGGGCCTGCCCACCGTGATCTCCACCAATCTCGGCGCAGGTGAGCTGCTCTCTCGCTACGAGGACAGAATCTACTCGCGCATACTTGGCACCGACACCGTGGTGCTCCGCTTCCTCGGACAGGATAACAGACTTTCAAGATAAACAAAAAGAGCCGATTTCACATCGGCTCTTTTTGTTTATCTTTTTCCCATACGTCTGACTGGCGTTGTAAGGGACACTCCCTTGTCGTAACGGATCATCAGATCGAATATTTCGCTCTCCGACTCGGTGGAGAATATAAAATGCTCCCACAAAAGTCCCGCGCGGCGAAGCTCGCCTTGCTTGTCGCCCATATAAGTGACGGTCGAATTGAAAATTATATTTCTGTGCTCCCACTCGCGCACCATCGGGAAGCGCGCGCCCGTGCGGTCGGTGAGGAAAACCGAGTTCCCTGCGCATCTGTCACAGTCCGCAACGTCACTAATAAAGCAGCGTTCGGTTATCATAAGAGGTATGCGACCATAGGCTATCACACCGCCGCCGATATCGCGAGCCATAGGCAACGTAAGCTCGGCTGACAGAATAATATCCTCAACTCCAAGCTCGCGGTACTGCACGGCCGCCTGAGCGTTGGTCACGTTGAGTCTGAAATCTCCAATGGGAACGAGGCCTGCCGCACGCACGGCATCTATATGGCCGATATTACCAACTAGGGCATATTTTACTCCGCGCGTCACAGCAGCATTGAGCATTCCGAGCACACGCTCCCGTTCGGTGTCAAATACGACAGGCGGCAGGTACACGCCGTTCGGTATACACTCAAGCTCGGCAACGTCCATAAGCGGCACGAACACAAGATCAAATTTCTCGACGAGTGCGGGATGTTTTTTCACAAGCGCACAATACGCTCCGCAGTCATAAAATACTGCGCTTTTCCTCTTTTTCGTCGCGATTTTTGCCCATTTTTCGTCACACGGGGTGGCAGATTCGGGTATTTCGCGCTTCGACGACTGAAACGCCGCCACAGCATCGCGGCGCAGGGCGTTAAGCGCCGAGGGCGCAAGATTTATCCCCTCGTCAAGCTCGAGATCTATATCCTCAGCCGAGAGCGAAAGATAGGTGTTTCCCATCTTGGAAAGGCGCGCTTTTACACCGTCTGCATCGAGCGGGGCGTTTATAGCGCCCAGCGGCACGGTACCCTTAACGGTTACGGCACGGCGCTCGTTATACAGAGTCATCTCCGACGGCTCGCCAAGCTTCAAGGTGACGGTTGCTTTGACCGCCACGCGCACAGGCTCAAAGGTACGCTCTGCAAGCTCGCGCGTGTTTTCCTTGTCGCGCTCGGAGCGCACGCCCGTCATCCCATCCCTCGTCTTGCCGACGAGATACCCATCGGTAAATCCGCCGCGCGAAAACACGCGCGCAAGCCTGTCGCGCTCCGCCGCTGTCGCATCTCTGTGCTCGTCAAGCAGGGCGCGATATATCGAGGTAACGGTGTAAACGTATTCAGGCGACTTCATCCTGCCCTCTATCTTAAGCGAAGCAACCCCCGACTCGATAAGCTCACGCACGTGAGCGGCAAGCGATAGATCCTTTAAAGAGAGGACGGCGCGACCGCCGTTGTAGGGCAGGCGGCAGGGCTGTGCGCACTCGCCGCGATTTCCACTTCTGCCGCCGACCATTGATGACATAAGGCACTGCCCGGAATGGCAAACGCAAAGTGCGCCGTGCAGAAACACCTCGACCTCGGTGGGCGAGTCGTTAACTATCTTCTTTATGTTTTCAAGCGAGAGCTCGCGCGCAGGCACGACACGAGTACATCCAAGGTCTGCCGCGCGAATTGCACCGTCCGTCGAATGCACCGACATCTGCGTTGAGGCGTGTATTTCAAGCCCCGGAACGGCGCGGCGTATCGCGCGTATTGCGCCAAGGTCGGCGCAGATTATGGCATCAACGCCGATACGCCAAAGCTCGCGCGCATACGCTACAAGCTCGTCGAGCTCGCGGTCAAAGACGAGCGTGTTGACGGTAACGTAAAGCTTTACGCCGTGCAGGTGGCAATATTCCGCCGCATCCTCAAGCTCGGCTATATCAAAATTCCTTGCAAACGCCCTCGCACCAAAGCTCTTGCCGCCTACGTAAACGGCATCGGCACCGGCCGCAACAGCCGCGAGAAGCGCCGCCCTATCTCCTGCCGGAGCAAGCAGCTCGGGCAGATCGTTTTTTCTGAACATATCGGCTTATCCCTCAATATACGAGGAGTGGATTATGTAATCCGCCGTGGCACGGTTGGTGGCAATCGGAATGTCGTAAACGTTGGCAATGCGCAAAAGCGCCTTTACGTCAGGGTCGTGAGGCTGTGCCTCAAGCGGATCCCAGAAGAATATCACCATATCGATCTTTCCCTCTGCAACCTTTGCGCCTATCTGCTGGTCGCCGCCAAGGGGGCCGGAAAGATATCTTTTCACCTTAAGGTCGGTCGCCTCGGCAACGAGCTTTGCCGTCGTTCCGGTACCGCAAAGGTCGTATTTTTCGAGGGTCGTTTTGTTTTTTAACGACCAATTTACAATTTCGGACTTTTTGTTATCATGCGCAATAAGCGCGATCGTTTTTCTCTTCTTCATCTTTTCTACCTCTGTGCGTCGGTGGTTCTTTTCTTTCTTTTTTCCTTCGTCGTGACCCTGTTTTCCTCAGCAGTCTGAACATACAATTCAATAACGCTCTCGAGCGTGCGCCCAAGAGCCACCCGCAATTCCTTGGGCATAGTGCGCGAGCGGCGGTATACGGCAAGAAGCCTGAGCTCGTCCTCGGAAAGCTCCGAGGTGTCCTTACGCAGGGGAACGTCGAGCAGGTCGCTGACGCTGACGCCGAATCTGTCAGCAAGGATCGGCAGCATCTTCATATAAGACGAGCTGCGGCCGCGGCGCCAGTTATTCACCGTCTTGTCGCCAAGACCGAGGGCACGCTCAAAGGCGGCATCGCTCTCGAACTCTGAGTCTATCAGAGATAACACGCGTGCTCTTACACGCTCGTTTTCTTCCTTTTTATTTTTGTCTTCCACCCTTTTTGCCCCCTTTCTTCTTTTTCGTTGCGCTAAAGCCGAACGCACCGAGGCGCTTGCCAAGCGCGAAATATTCGCCGTGCGCATAGGCGAGAAGATGCGCGCGATCAAGGCATATCTTACCCTTGTCGTCAAGGAGCGACTCATCGCACGACACGTTCACGACGTCGGCAAGAAAAATATCGTGCGTTCCACTCTCGATCACTTGAAATACCTTGCATTCAAGGGCAAGCGGTGACTCTGCGATCGTGGGTGCAGATACGCTTTTACTCGGCACCCGTGTCAAATTACACTTCTTAAACTTATCCACCTTGGCACCGGTGTAGATACCGACGTAATCTGTCGCACGCGCAAGCTGCTCGGTGGTCAGATTTATGACGAACTCGCCCGACTCCTTAAGGATCGAGTGGGTAAATCTTGACGGTCTTACCGAAATATACACCCTTGTCGGCGAGGTAGAGAGCACGCCACACCACGCGGCAGTCATAACGTTTGCCTTTTCCATATCACCGACGGTCACCATCACAGCCGGCAAGGGCCCGAGAAGTGCGCCGGACTTAAAATCAATTCTTCCCATTTTTATCTCCGTTTAACTTTTTTCCTGCATACCTAGCCACAGGCGCGTAAGGATCGGGTCGGGCACTACCTTAAACAGTAGATGCTGAAGCTTGGTGTACCAGTTGGTAACGTACATCGTCTTGCCCTTTTTCACAGCCTTAAGGCAACCCCGTGTCACTTTTTCGGCATCGAGCATAGGCTTCATCTTGCTCTTGGCGGGGCGGCTGACGCCATCGCCCTCGGCGACGCCGAAGAAATCGGTCATTACCCATCCGGGACAGAAGCAGGTCGCGCGGATGCCGTATTTTTTCAGCTCGTGGTTGAGCGCCTTGGTATAATGCAGAACGAACGCCTTGCTTGCGGCGTAGACGTTGAAATTCGGGAGCGGGGTGAAGCACGATCCGCTGCCAAGCTCTACTATTCTTCCGCCGAGCTCCATATAAGGCACGGTTGCGTGAGTCATAAGCACGAGGGCGCGCGAGTTGAGATCTATCATTCCTGCGATATCATCCTCGGAAAGCTCGTCAAAGCGACCGAACTTGCCATATCCCGCCGCGTTCACGAGGTAGGACACCATCGGCTTCTTTTCTTCAAGAGCCGCCTTGTATTCGTTTATTCCCTCCCGCGTACCGAGATCTATCGAAAGCACCTCGACCGTCGCACCAAGCTCACACAGCTCGGCAGCCAATGAGTTGAGCTTACTTTTGTTTCTTGCAATCAGCCAAAAATCCTTTATCATATAATCCTTGCAAAGCTGTAATGCAAATTCACGGCCAATTCCGCCGGATGCTCCGGTTATAATTGCTACTGACATAAAGTTCTACCTCCCGTTTTTATATAAATATAGCACAAATTACGAAGATTGTAAATATTGTTACGAAATTTCGCAAAAAAATATTTTCAAATAATATATTTTTTCTTTATTTTACATAGAATTATTCACAAATTCTATTTATAATTAGAGTGCAAAACAAACAAAGAATAAAGAAAGTGGATAAAAGATGCTTCAACTCAGGGACATCAAAAAGAATTACATCACCGCCTCGGAGACCGTAGAGGCGCTCAAGGGTGTCAGCCTTTCATTCCGCCAAAAGGAGTTCGTATCCATACTCGGCCCCTCCGGATGCGGAAAGACGACGATGCTCAACATCATCGGCGGACTTGACAAATACACCTCGGGCGATCTGCTTATCGCAGGCAGAAGCACGAAGGAATACACCGACCGCGACTGGGACGTTTACAGAAACCACCGCATCGGCTTTATCTTCCAGAGCTACAATCTGATCCCCCATCAGACTGTGCTCGGCAACGTCGAGCTCGCCCTCACCATTTCGGGCATCGGTAAGGAGGAGCGCATTGAGCGTGCGAAGCGCGCACTCGACCGTGTGGGCCTTGCGGGACAGTACTATAAAAGACCCAATCAGCTCTCGGGCGGACAGTGCCAGCGCGTTGCGATAGCACGTGCGCTCGTAAACGACCCGGAAATACTGCTCGCTGACGAGCCGACGGGCGCGCTCGATACGGTAACGAGCAAGCAGATAATGGATCTCATCAAGGAGATCTCCGGCGAGAGGCTCGTTATTATGGTAACGCACAACCCGGAGATAGCGGTGGAGTATTCCTCGCGTATCATTCGCCTGCTTGACGGTCGCGTGCTTGAGGACACCAACCCCTTCTCCCCCGAGGACGAGGAGGCAGAGTGCCGCGAGACCGCCGCAGCACAGGAGAGCGCAAAGGCCGAGACAGAAAAGGCAGAGCCCACCAAAAGGAGCAAGAAGCAGAAGAAGGAAAAGGCGAAGATGTCGTTCCTCACCGCGTTCAAGCTCTCCGCGCGTAACCTTATCTCAAAGCGCGGCCGTACGATAATGGTCGGCATTGCGGGATCCATAGGTATTATAGGCATCGCGATGGTGCTTGCCTTCTCCGCGGGTATCAAGGGCTACGTTGCATCAATGCAGGACGATATGCTCTCGGGCAACCCGATACAGATCACCGAAAAGACCTACGACCTCAACGCGCTCACCGGTATGATGAACGAAGCAGAGCTTGAGGAAATAATAAAAGAGGACGGCCGTGTATACGTGTCCTCGCTTGTTGAATACCTCGCCGAGATGGGCAAAGACGTCGACACCCTTCTCGTTGAGAATACCATCACTCAGGAATACATAGATTACGTCAAGGCTATGCCTAAGGAGTACTACAACGCTATGCTCCTCGGCTACGGTATGGATCTGTCTGCCAACATCTACACCGACTTCAAGGAGTCGGCAGACAGTGAGGCACAGAACATTTCCGTAAGTGCGCTGACCTCGATCTATTCCTCTATTCTTCAAGATACCCAGTTCTCCGACTATGCAAGCTACATCTCAACGCTCGCTCCCTCGATCACTCAGATGCCCAACAATCCCGACTATCTGCTCACGCAGTACGATCTTGTCGGCGACGGAAGCAAGATAGCAACCGAAAAGGGCGAGATAATGCTTGTTCTTAACTCCGAGGATGAGCTGTCCGACCTGCTCCTTGCAAGATTCGGCTACTACACCCAGGAGGAATTTCTTGAGATCGTCTACAAGGCGACCGAGGACGAGTACGACGAGGAGATCTACCGCGACTCGTTTGCATACGACGAGCTCATCGGCAAGACCTTTACCTGGTACCCCAACGACACCGCGTTCGGCAACCTCTCGATCGAAGTAATGCCCGGATACACCGTTGACAGCTTCGTGCACAATTACGACTCCAAGGACTTCTCGGACGAGGGTGCGCTTGAGCTCAAGGTCGTCGGCATACTCACCCCCAAGGACAGCGTAAACTTCGGCTCCATTTCCTCCGGCATCTACTACACCGAGGAGCTGACCGATTATATCCTCCAGACCAACAAGACCCTCGGCGACGAGTTTGAGGCACACGTCAAGGCAATAGACGAGTCCAACTCCACCACCGCGGCAATAATGAACTACTACTTCCCCTATCAGTACACCTACTCCTTTGACAAGAACAACGACGGCACGCTCACCGACAGCCTTGATCCCACCGAGGACGAGACCGATATCAAGGTCACCGGCTACGTCAGCCCCGCTATGTCGATGGAAGATATGATGGGCTCAATGATGGGCGGCTCAAGCGAGTCGACCGCATTCGACCACGAGGGTATGAAGGAGCGCGTGCTGCGCACCTTTGGCGCGGTTGACCTTGCAAACAGCGTTATGATCTACCCCGTTTCCTTTGACGACAAGGATCTTGTTACGAAGTACCTTGACGCCTGGAACGGCGAGGGCGATATCAGCTACGGCGAGGGCGACGCGAAGGTAACGATCGCGCACAACGACCGTGTGGATATAACCTACACCGACGCGCTTGAATTGGTAATCGAAATGATCAACACGATGATCGACGTCGTATCCTACGCGCTTATCGCCTTTACCTCGATCTCCCTTGTGGTATCGACGGTTATGATCGGCATTATCACCTACGTATCCGTAGTTGAGAGAATCAAGGAGATCGGCGTTATCCGCTCGCTCGGCGGCCGCAAGAAGGACGTCAGCCACCTGTTCAATGCAGAGACCTTTATCATCGGTCTTCTCGCAGGACTTATCGGCGTATCGTTCACCTATGCGATATCCGCGATAGTCAACCTGATACTGACACCCCTTATCGGCTACTCGTCGATAGCGTCACTGCCCTTGAGCAACGCGATCATACTTATCGTGCTCTCGATCCTTCTCACCTGCATCTCGGGTCTTATCCCCGCAAGCAGCGCGGCCAAGAAGGATCCCGTGGTTGCACTTCGCACAGAATAATATTTGTAACAAAAAATGCGCATCCCGCTTGTCGGGATACGCATTTTTCTATGTTTTCTTTACACGGGGGTGGACTTATGCCTGTTTTTAAAATAATTCCGCACCCGCACTACAAGCGATCTCGTATCGGCTATGACCCTCTTGCGATCAAATATAAAGCATATCAAAAAAGCAAGCGGTGTCACGATGATAAATACGGGAAAGATGAGCCAAAACCACGGCCAATATTTCTCCTGCCCGGCATATTCTCCAACGGGTATCGTCTTAAAAAATTTTGGAGTAAATATCGACAAAAAGCTGCCTATCGCATCATTGGTACCCGGGCCCCAGATGTACGAGCTGTTCTTATAATTTATATAAAACATATCGTCCGAGCGCAGGGGAATAAACCCAAGCTCACTTTGGAATATCTGATTGAGCATTATAAACAGCATCAGAAGCAAAAGTCCAATTGGCGCAGAAAGAATACGCTTATAGGAAAGCTTATGATGACCGAGAAGCACCATAAGCAGAGGTGCCGCGCCAAGCTCCCAATGGTGATAATAGAAACGGATTATATCAAGCTGCTCGGCAAGCTGATCCACCTTGTCTATCGGCTCGATCGGGTATACGAGTGCTATCGTCGCGCTGATTATGCCGATATAGAACATATAATCCTTCACGTACTTATTCTTCGAGAAAAAGAAAAACGGAAAGAGCGCGATGTTGGCACCGCATATATTGACGAACCACGAATCGCGCAGCATTCTTGCCTCGTCGACCGAATACGGGGGGATATAGACCTTAAGAAAATGCAAGAGCAGTCCGAAAGCAAGGATAGAATAAAGCACGATATCCTGCGTAAGCCTGGATCGTTTGCGTAGAACAAAATACAAGCCGACCGTAGATCCTACGGCAAGAATTATCCAGAAAAAATACCATCCGTTGAACATATCAATATACATCAGGCGGCCCCCCCTTCGAGCTTTTTACCACATAAATGTTACCACCCTATGATGCTTTTTTCAAGATATTCTTCCCTTAACTTTTCTTAAGTTTTCTTAAGAATTATTAAACGGCACCGCAGGGTGCGGTGTCGCTTTTTTGTATATCTTCTACTGTCAACGTCTGTGCCTGTACTCCGTCGGCGTCTGACCGAAGCGCTTTTTAAAGCAGTCGGAGAAGTAGTGCACGTCGTAGAAGGAGAGGCTCTCCGCTATCTCGGATATTGACATCGCCGTGTTGTCGAGCATCGCCTTTGCCGCCGAAAAGCGACGGGTAAGCAGGTACTCGTAAGGGGTGACACTCCAGACCCTGCGAAACTCGCGGATGGCGTGGCTCTTCGTGCAATAAAGGGGCTTAACAAGCTCGTCGAGCGTTGTATCATACTCACGCAGGGAGTCTATTTTTTTCTTCAACAGACCCGCGACCCCTGTGCTGTCCGACTTTTCCCCTTGGCTGACGTCAAAAAGGCGCGTACATATACGCATAAATATGACCATCAGCTCCTCGCGCACCTCGGCCTCGGTGTGCTCACTTCTCGAAATTGCGATCATACGCTCGAACAGCTCGCGCAGATCGGGCGCGTGGTATACCGTCCGTCTGTCAAGCGAATAGCTCTGTGCCGCAGAGCGCACGAGCTCACCGCCGAAATTCATCCACATCTTGACCCACGGGTCGGCCTTGTCCGAATAGTAACGGTGCTCTCTCCCTGCGTGCAGAAAATAAACGTCGCCGGCCGCCGCCTCGCAGGATACACCGTCCTCGATAACCGTGCCCTTGCCGGACACCACGTATTCTATAACGAAGAAGTCGGATGAGCGCCTATCGATGAGGTAACTGCCGTCGCAATATGACACGCCGCACATCTCAACGTAAAAGGGTGCACCCTTATCCGCGTTGAAAAAAGACACTTTTTCCTCTCTCATATCAACATTCTCCACATTTTTATCTATATTATACCTTGTATATCCTATTTTACAATGATAAAATGAAAATGTCAATATATTTATAAAGGAGCACAAAAATGAGCCTGATACCCAGATGCGAGCATCCGCGCCCCGACAGACAGAGAGCCGAGTGGCTCACCCTTAACGGCGAGTGGGACTTTGAGATCGACAACGCCATAGTCGGCGAGGCAAAGAAGTTCTACGAGCGCAAGAGCCTTGACGGCAAGATAACCGTTCCCTTCTGCCCGGAAAGCAAGCTTTCGGGAGTTGGACACACCGACTTTATGAATGCGGTGTGGTACAGAAGAAATATAGATATCCCCACCGAGTGGCAGGGGAAACGCGTGATACTCCACGTTGATGCGTGCGATTACGAATCTACCGTATACGTAAACGGCAAAAAGGTCGGCACACACGTCGGCGGATACACCCCGTTTGCCTTTGATATCACCGATGCACTCACCGACGAGGGCAACTACGTAACCATCTATGCGCGTGACGACACACGCTCCGAAAATCAGGTATCGGGTAAGCAGTCAACGAAATTTGAGTCCTACGGCTGCTACTACACGAGGACGACGGGAATATGGCAGAGCGTATGGCTCGAGGCCGTGAACGAAGTCCACGTAGTATCCTACAAGACCTATCCGAACGTATCCGAGGGCTCGGTATCGATCGAGGTCATAACCAAGTGCGCCGAGGGCGCGACCCTGACGGTCAAGGCGACCTACGAGGGGCACGAGATGGGCATAGCAACCGCGACCGTCAACTCCTCGTCGACCACCGTTCATATTTCCCTTGCCGAAAAGCACCTTTGGGAGTGCGGATGCGGCAGACTTTATGACCTTGAATTTACCCTCAAATGTGACACGGGTGCGGACGTTATGAACGGCTACTTCGGTCTGCGCGAGGTTTCGCTCTCAAAGGCGGGCGGCTTTAAGCTCAACGGCAAGACCGTGTTCGGCCGCTTTGTTCTTGACCAGGGCTTCTACCCCGACGGAATATACACCGCCCCCACCGACGATGCGCTCGTATTTGATATAAGAGCGTCTATGGCCTGCGGATTTAACGGCGCGCGCCTGCACCAAAAGGTGTTTGAGCCCCGCTTCCTCTACCACGCCGACAGGCTCGGATATATGGTCTGGGAGGAGACGGGCAACTGGGGTCTCGACCACACCTTGCCCGAGGCGATCTACCACTTTATGCCCGAATGGCTCGAGGAGATCGAGCGCGATTTCTCGCACCCCTCGGTCATCGGCTGGTGTCCCTTCAACGAGACGTGGGATAAGCACGGCAGACAGCAGTGCAACGACTTCCTTGATTCGATCTACGATATAACCAAGGCAATAGACAAGACCCGTCCCGTCATCACCGACTCGGGCTCTTACCCCACCAAGCGCACCGACGTGCACGACGTACACGACTACGAGCAGGATCCCGAAAAATTCAGAGAGTACTACACCCACATCGACGAGGGCATAGTAAGATGCCAGCTCGCGCGCCCGAACAACAAGCGTCAGTACTACGTTCAGGGACGCCCCATATTCGTCAGCGAATACGGCGGAATCGCGTGGATCAAGGAAAGACACTCCGAGGACTCCTGGGGCTACGGCAAGAGCGTACAAAACGAACAGGAATACTTCGAGCGCCTTGAGGGTCTGACCGACGTGCTGCTCGAAAACGAGCACATCTTCGGCTACTGCTACACCCAGCTTACCGACGTTGAGCAGGAGCAGAACGGCGTACTTACCTACGACCGCGAGTTCAAGTTTGACCCCGAGAAGTATTACAGAATATTTGCCAAGCGTGCAAAAATAGAGAAATAACAAAAGATTGGGGCTGTCGCATTTAGGCAGAACCAAATAAAAAACGGCAGAAGCATTGTCATTGAACAGTGTTTCTGTCGTTTTTTATGCGAATTTTAAAAAATCAAGGTTGAAAACTTACAGTTTTCTTTTTATTGAAGTTTTTTATTTTATCCTCGTTTCCTCGCTCAGCGTACTTTTGTACGCCTCTCGCTCGTCAGCCAAGGATTTCTGCTCCAAATCCGTTCGCCCCGGGGTTCTGTTCTCATTAAGAATTCGCTAAAACTGCAATTCTGACTCATTTTTTCACTTTTGCCTTAATTTACTTGAATTCTTAATGAGACAGGTTTTTACTGATCAGAGATCGGGTAGCATAAATCTGCGGCTCCTTGCATCGAGCTTGCGATAATCCCCGATTACGTATCGATTGTCGTCGGCATCTTTTATGCGTACGCGCCCGTCGGGATAAACCTTGATATCGTGATTTCTGTTTCTGATATCAAAGCTCTTTTCACCGCGATCCGTTTCGACCACCCAGCGCAGTGTGCCGTACCTCTCGACGACGTTGACAATTCTGGTTATCGTAGGCACAAGATAATAGTCCTCAAGCGATGAGACCACAACGCCGCGAGAACGCGGAGATAACTCCGAAAGCGAGCGTATGATCGCTATTTCAACCCCATCCCCGTCAAGCAACGTTATATAAGTATCGGGGCTGTTGACGGGAAACAGTCTACGAGGCTCAAGCGCCTCATAGCGCCCACCGTCGGAGAGAACAAGAGTAACGAGATTGTTCTCGTACTGCTCAATAGCATCACGCGATGTAACGTATATTCTTTCTTTCACGAAAAACGCTCCTCCTCTTTCATTTTTTCTGCATCCTGTGTCATGGACTGTATCTTTACGAGCTTGTAATACTTGCCCTTAAGCGCCATAAGCTCCTCGGGCGTACCGTTCTCAATTATTCGCCCGTTATCAACCACAAGTATACGGTTAGCGCGCTTAAGCGTGGATAGGCGGTGTGCGATCATAAACGTCGTCTTGCCCGCGATAAGATGGTCTATTGCGTCCTGAATCAGCTTCTCAGTCTCGGAATCGACGGCCGCAGTCGCCTCGTCAAAAATAAGTATAGACGGATCCTTTAGCACGGCGCGTGCGATGGATATCCTTTGCTTTTCTCCGCCGGAAACGCCCACACCGCGCTCACCGAGAAACGTATCGTATGCGTCCGGCTGGCGCGCAATAAAGGCGTGCGCATTCGCTATATCGGCGGCGTGGATAACGTCATCGACCGTCGCATCGGGATCGCTGTAAGCGATGTTGTTAAAGATAGTATCGGAGAACATCATAGGCTCCTGCTGAACGTATCCTATCTGCTCTCTGTACGCAGAAAGATCAAGATTTTTTATGTTATGACCGTCAACGAGTATTTCACCCGAGTAACCGTCGTAAAAGCGCATAAGCAGATTTATAAGGGTTGATTTACCCGAGCCGGTCGTGCCAACCACGCCGACGATCTCACCCGGCTCAATTGTAAACGTCACGTCGTCGAGCACCTTCTTCGTCCTGTCAAAGGAAAAGCCAACGTGGTTAAATTCCACCTTGCCTCTCAGTCTGTCGGGCACGATATGCGACTGTGCCTGCGTTTCCGGCTCTGATTCAAGAATATCAAGTATCTTCTCGGTCGAGGCAAGTGCGGACTGGAAGGAGTCGGAAAGGTTTGCAAAAAACGTAACGGGATTATAAAACATCGAGGCGTACGAAATAAAGCTGACCACAAGACCTGCGGTGTAGCCCGGTGCGCCCTCAATAACCTTACTGCCACCGAAGCCCCAAATAATAAGCGAGCCGCAGGTGACGAGGAAGGAAACTATCTGTGGGAAGGCGGTCGTAAGCTTGCTTAACCGACGATTTATATTCAGCCATTCCTGATTTTTGTCCTCGAATTTCGATGTACTTCTCTTCTCTCCCGTAAACGATTTTATCACCTTGACACAAGGGATGGTATCGGAAAGCGTAGAGACCACGCTCGACCACCTGCGCCATATGCGCCGATAGTACGGTCTTATGCGTTTAGAGAAGACCCGTGTAACGATAACGATAAGAATAACGGGAAAAAGTGACAGGAGAGTGAGGGTGGGATTCAGTGTAAGCATAATTATAACGATGCCTACCAGCTGAAAGGCGTGCACCACGGCCTCCTGCGTGATGCGAAGCAGGAAATTCTGCAAGGTGGCGGAATCTCCCGAGATGCGGTTTATGACGGAGCCCGTCGAGGTCTTATCGTAAAATCGCATCGGCAGGTACTGAGCCTTGCGGTAAATGTCGTTCCTCAGATATACGACCGAGCGGTCGCCCGCAAGCTTAAAGAAATAGGCTCTTACAAGACCTATACCGTATTGTAAAACGTACGTAGACAGAAGCAGTCCGATCATCGCGGCGAGCACCCTTCCCTTATCGCCGCCCAGTGCATCGGAAATAGAATTAAGGATAACAACGCTTGACTCACCGTCCTCGGTGAAAACCACGTCAACTATAAAGCCGGTTATCATCGGTGGTACAAGTGCCATCGCCGTCGTTATAAGCGCAAGACAAATACAAAGAATTATCAGCTTTATCTGCGGACGGACGTATTTTGCGAGCTGCTTCACTATCTTCAGCTTGCTCCGACACATTATGCACTCCGCTCCGGGATGAAGAAGAGTCCTGCCACACTTCGGACAAACGCTCAGCGCGCGCTCAAAGGCAACCTCCATTATTGCGCTTTCGGAAAGAACGCTCTCGCCGTCACGCACGTGAGAGATAAAAAGCGCAGCCGAGTCGCACAGTCCTGCGACCGAGTAGGTGTAACGGAAAATTACCTTGCGCTGTCCGTCCGGCATTACTGCCGAAAGAACTGCATTGCCGTACATACGCTTGGATGAGACGTCACCCATATCGACGAATCTGTATCTTGCCGACTCGCCCGGCACGCCGTCGTAGCAAACCGCGCATTGATCGGTGAAAATGAGAGCCGTCCGGGCGTACTTGCCCTTTAAATTCAGGTCGCCGACGATTATAAAAAGAATTTTTTCACCATTCTCATTCATTTGATCGACGATTTCCATCGCTCCCTCGGGGAGTGGCTTGTTTTTGAGTATGTGCTCATACTTCATACACATATCCTCCGCAAGAATCGAAATGATTGGCGCGTTATTCGATAAAAAAGGCATAGATATCCTACAAAAACCACGCTCTTTCGTTGTTAAAGCGAGATGAATATTCATCTCGTGGGCTTGATCCTGCCGTCACACGTGTCGACAGGAAACGGTTGGGCCATCTCCTTAAACAAATTCAAGTTTCGTAATTTTTGTAGGACACCTATGCCATAATCGACATATTGAGTGCACCAAGGCGGCGCGATGCGTTATCACCGCCACCCGAACCTATAATAGCACAGAAAAACTGCAAATGCAACACTTTTTGACAAAATATTTTCTGTTTTTATTTTCGCCGTTTCTATTGACTTTTTCGCCTGTTTTGTAGTAAAATAACCGATTAGATTTTAAATATGAGCAGAGTTGCTATGCAGCTCGCGAATAACATCACTTTTGCGCCAGCAAATACATCACTTACAAACAAAGAGAGAACATTTCGGTAATTTAACCGATTTGTTCTCTCTTTATTTGATTATTCTTCCGGCTGATAGCCCTCAAGACTGTAATCGCCCCAGAAGTAATCCGCGACGTAATCGAAGAAGGCATCCTCGGGAACGTAGATCTTGAGCTCAGGGTTTGCACCGTCGGTTGCAAGACCGTTCTCGTCAAAGCCGTTAGGAACGGTTATCTTCGAGGGCTGGAGCGCAGTGATATAGACCGCTACAAGCTCCTCGGCATCTGCAAACGCACGCGACGCAATAAAATTAATGTTGTCACCAACCGTAAGCGTGCGCAGCGACGAGCCGGCAAATGCACCTGCCTTGATGCCAACGATCGGGATATCGTCAACGTTGTTGGGAATTATGAGGTCAGTCTGTTGCATTCCCTCCTCCTTGAGACCAACTATATACCACACGTCCTGCCCTGCTCCGTTTACGCCTGCCTCAAGCTCAAAGTATGGGTTAGCATCGTCGGAGCCGTCTACGAAATCGTTAGGTCTGTAACCGGGAGGCTCGGGGAGCTCAATGGTGGTTTTGTTAGTCATACCGAGCTCGCGCTTAAGGTCGTTTGCAAGATTTGCGGTTCTGATCTTAACGCCCGCGTTGTTGAGGTGGAACTCCGAGTCGAAGAAGTAGCCCTCATCCATTATATAGTCATTAACGTTGCTGATAACTCTGCAATGGAGAGATGAGGCGAGGTTGTCGTAAAAGGCGTTGATATTTTCCACGGTATTGTAATCCGTCATAGACGCCTCGTTCATTGGCGGGAAGCTGAAATATACCGTTGCCCCCCTACCCGTGCAAAATTCTACGTACTCATTTACGTAATCTATGAACTCCTCGTACTCGCTTACGACACCGTCCTCGGCGTCGTATTTATAATCGAGGGTGATGTTTTTTGTAACGGTGGTCATCTCGTTATAGGGTCTGTCGTAAATGTTATCTCCGTAGGAGTTGAACCATTTTTTTGAATACGCTCCGCTGTTTTCGGGCACCTTGCCGCCGAGGGTGTATCCAAGCTTGTCGGCCGCGAAGCCCCAGGATGCGCCAAGCAGAGCCTCGTAGTTTTCGCTATCAACGCTTGCAAGCATACCGAAATTGCCGTCAAGCGCCTGCATCGTGGTTTCAGAGTTGAAATAAAGAGAAAGCGTTTGATCGTTCATCTCGGGCGCAAGCACGATAACGTCGCCCTCGCCGATACCCGAACGCGAAAGATCAAGCATCAGCTTTGTACCGAGGTTGGCGTAAAGACCGAAGTTCACGACGGGCATACCTATCTCCCTCTCAAGAGCGGCACTGTCAAGACCGAACGCCACCGACGAGCCGCCGACCACAACGAGCTTTTCCCCCTCTATAGAGTTCAGTCGCTCATACTTTTCGCCAAGCTCGCCAACGAAGGTTTCGTCGTACACGGGAGTGATGGCAAGCGCGATCACGGTCACAGATGCGAACGGAAGGAGAAAAACCATAAGGAGCGCGGCGAATATTATAATGAACTTGCCTTTGGTTCGTTTTACGGTGTTGTTTTCCATTTCGCTTTTGCTCCTTTCTTAGAATTGGAAGTAGATAAACGCGCTCTCCGCGTTGGATGCGAGAAGTATTATCCACGCGATAGCCACACACCAACAAAGAGCCACGTACGTGACCGATCTTGTGGGGCTTATCGCAAGTGTGGAATTGTCCTGATCCGGACGAGTGTTGATCTGAAGATCAAGCTGCTTGAGGACGATTACGGAGAGAATGATGGTGATAAGATTTACCGTCGACATACCGAGCGCCTCAAGAGATGCCGAGATGCTGACACCGCCCCAGCCCGTAAAGAGCGTCTTCATAAGAGTGCCGAGGTCGGCAAAGCTGTTGGCGCGGAAGATCATCCACGCAAGGCACACGAGAGTGAAGGTTATCACCCTGCGCGACCATATATCAAGCGGGCTGTCCTCTATTACGCCTATCCTTGCAATGATCTTGGAGCGCGACTTTGCAGTGAGGTTGCCTATGACCTGATACAAGCCGTGCACGACACCCCACAGAACGTACGTCCACGCCGCACCGTGCCATATGCCCGAGAGGAGAAAGACGATCATTATGTTCATAAGGTGACGCCACTTTTTACAGCGGGAGCCGCCGAGGGGTATGTAGACGTAATCGGTAAACCAAGAGGTAAGGGAGATGTGCCACCTGCGCCAGAAGTCCTTGATATTGATCGCGGAATAGGGATCGTTGAAGTTCTGCATCAGGCGGATGCCGAGTATGCGCGAGCAGCCTATTGCAATATCCGTATAGCCGGAGAAGTCGCAATAGATCTGTACTGCGAAAAGCACAGTCGCAAGAGCGACGGTAAATCCGTTGACTATCTCCGCGCCGCCCTGCGCATTGTTGTACACCGCATCGACGTATTTGGAGATCTGGTCTGCGACGACGAGCTTCTTGAAGAAGCCGACGAGCATAAACTTAAGGCCTACGGTGGTGTCGTTTACGGTGAAGGGATTCTTCGTTTTAAGCTGGGGGATGAGGTTTTCGGGGCGCTCAATGGGTCCCGCAACCAGCTGTGGGAAGAAGGAAACGTAAAGCGCGTAGTAGCCAAAGTGACGCTCGGCAGGGAGGGTGCCCCTGTAAACGTCGATAACGTAGGAGAGCGTCTGGAAGGTATAGAAGGATATACCGACCGGCAGTATAAGGTCAAGGGTAAATTCTGATACGCCAAGACCCATAGCGTTCAAGAGCGATGATACGCTCGTTGAGAGGAAGTTGAAATACTTGAAGAAGAACAGCACGAAAAGGCTGACGGCAACCGCCGAGATCATATAAGCCTTTCGCACGCGTGGCTTATCCGCGTGCTTTTCTATTTTGATTGCACAGAAATAGGAAACGAAGGTGGTAAACAGGATCAGATAGATCAGATCCGCCTGCCATCCCATATAGAAGAAGTAGCTCAGAACGAGCATCATTACCCATCTTACCTTAAGCGGCAGGATCTTGTACAGAAGAAAGAATATCGGAAAGAAGATCAGAAAGCCGATAGAGTTAAATACCATACTATACGCCCTCCTCTTCCGCTTTCTTGCGTTTTTCGGATATGCCCATCGACACTATGCCGACCGCAGAGGATAACATCAAGAGAAGCAAAAGCTCCTCGGTGGGAACGTCCTTTGCGAGCGAGTACGCGATGAGCGCGAGATGCGCCGCGGCGTTAACGACGGCGAGGATTATGGAAACGACCCTCGTTACCGTATTGGTGCGGAGCGCCGAGAGCACGGCGCTCGCGATATGAAGGAGCACGATAGCCGCCGTAATGATCAGCACGATCGGCATTGACAAAATAACTACGTTATTCATTTACTTGCGGCTCCTCCCATTTTCCTTCTTTTATCAGCTGCGCCTTGAGGTCGGCGATAAGCGCCGTGGTGCGCATCGTTCTACCCGTTATACCGGGGTGATAGGTGGAATTGTAGAAATATTTGTGCTCGTAGTAATAGTTGCTCGGGTGAGAGATGACCTCGTAATCGAGCACCTCCTTGAGCCTTGCAACGTACGCGTCCTGATTTGCCTTGTCCAACGACTTTGCGGAAAGCAGATCCTTGTCGATCGGTGCGAAGCTGTAATACATAGTCGTGCCGCGCTGATTATATCTTGCGTTGATGGCGTTGATATTTGCTATGATAGTCGCATTAACGCTGTTTGCGTTGTAGGGATTGGACGTGCCGGGGTTATCAACCGCGAAGTTCGGCGCATCCTTGTTAGTCGTCAGGTCGGTCATCTTATCTATGCTGCCGCCGTATTTTTCATAGGTCGTTCCCACCGATTGCTTGCGCTTCTCCTGATTGAAGACGCACATACCGTCAAAAAAGCCGGGATACTTGCGCATATCGACAAAGCTGAATATCTCGTACATCGACTCCGTGCCGCGATAGGTAAGATAGGTGATCGAGCCGCCGCCGAGGTAGTTTGCATTGTTCATCTCGGGCGCGTGGATAACTATATCCCCCTCGCCGAAGAAGCGGATGAATGCGTCGAGGTAAAGAGTACCGAGCGCGCCGGCGTTTGTACCGTAGTTAATTACCGCGTACTCACCGTTAAAGGCCTCCTCCATCTGTGCGGCACTGAAGCCGTAAAGTGAGCTCGAGCCGCTCATAACCATTATCTTTTTCTTACCCTCGGTTGCCGCCTGACGAATCTTCTCATATTTCAGACAGAAAAGTCCCTCGGTCGAGCCGGCAAACACGGGATTGCGCGCGGCGTTGAGGTAGTAGGTGGCAAGCTTCGGGCACTCGGAGAATGCCGCATCGCTGACCTGCCAGAGGTTGTCGTGAACGGTAAGGGTATGCAGCTTATTGCATCCGACGAACGCGCCGTCCTCAATAGTATGGATCGTGGACGGGATAACTAGAGTGTACATCTCCGTGCCGCTGAAGGCACCGGCAGATATCTTTTTGACAGGGTAATAAACGGTCTCGCCCGCGTCGCTCGTTGTACTTATCCTTTCGGGTATCGTAACATGTGCATCCGCCCCCGTGTAAGATTTTACGCACGCGGCCTCGGTGCCGTCATCCATAGTATAAAGCTCGTAGGTGAAGCCGGAGTCGGTCACCTTGCCCCACTTGAGCCACAGCTCGATAAAGCCGTTTTCGTTGACCTCTATCTTGCCGCCGAGGGTGGTGTAATCACCCGTTCCGTTGGCGTTCGTGGTATAGCGCATCAGAACGTAGCCGTCGCGCACAAACGTGCCATTCTGATGAATGGTATTCGGCATATAATAATTCTGGTTTGAGAAGGTCTGATAGTAATAGTCATTACCATCTACCGTGGTACCGCCGTTGGTGCGGTAAAGGAGTACGTAATGCTCGTTATCGACGAAATTGGCAATGGGGAGCGTGCCGTACGGGATTTCAAACGTGCCACTATCCTCGGTAGTAAGCACTTCACCGCCCTCCTCTGCGGGCACGTCCAGTGTCCAGCAGATGAAGCGATAGCCGTCCGCGGGGCTCGGAGCGGTAAGTATGACCGTCTCAAATTCCGGCTTTTCCTCATCGTCTTCCGTTTTGTCGCCTTCGTTATCGGGAGAGCCGCCCATACCGTCGACCGGAACGACCGGAGTTTCACCTTCGACGATATCACCCTTGATTTCTTCGTCCGCGCCGTTGGTGTTATCATCGGTATTGCCGGTGCCGTCGTCACCGGTATTATCATCGGTATTGCCCGTGCCGTCATCTCCGGTACCGTCATCTCCGGTGCCATCATCTCCGGTGCCATCATCTCCCGTACCGTCATCTCCGGTACCGTCGTCGCCGCCGATAACGGTGCTCTCGCGCTTCAGAATAACGGAAATAGTAGATGGGAATCTGACTGCGGGAACGGTCAGCACGCCGTCCTTATACACAGCACCGTCCGTGCAGGAGGCAAACTCATAGCCATCGGCGATATCGATATCAAAGACCGCGTCGCCGCCCTTGTTTACCCTTATCGGGTTTGGCGAGGTAACGGTGTAAAACTCGCCGTCCTCAACGCTGACGGTCACCATATCCTGTATTTCGTGGTATGAATCCGACTCGTCGGGGAGCATAAAATCGGGGATAAGCTCCCGGAGTCCGCACGAGCACAAAGATAAAAGCAGCATCACCGCACATAGCAAGAGTGAAATTATCTTATTTCTTATTTTCATAGGCGTTACCGTCCTTTTTTCTTGGGATTGGCATATCTTTTGTCCTCATTATACATACATTTTTTTGATTTGTCTACGGAAAAAACGGCGAAAATAAAAAAATGTTGTACGCGCGTATGCATATACAACATTTTTTAAAATATATTTTTGTTTATTTTGCCAAAATCACCTGTTCGTGATAACTCCGTCAAGGTCGGAAACGTTGCAAAGAGTGTTGAGATACCTCTTTCCAAGCTTGCTCTTGCCGCAAAGGAGGTATGACTTTTTAGAGTTTTTCATCATTATGCGCCTGATCGAGTTTTCAAGCACCGAGGTATCGGTAACCGTGCCGTCGTCGTCAATGCCGCGACAGGCGAAGAATGCAACGTCGGCGTTATAGCGCGAGAGAATGGTTTCCGCATCGCCTCCGACACACGCAAATGCCTCAACCGTAACCTCGCCGCCGGTGCAGATAGTCTTTATTCCCATTGCCGCCGCCTCAAGGGCGAGCTTGGCGCCGTTGGTGATGAGGATTATGTTTTTGAAGGTGGCAAGGTGCGGCAAAAGATGATAAGACGTAGTAGACGCGTCGATCATAACGGTGTAGCCGTCGCATATGTGCTTTGCCGCCTTGACCGCGATCTCCTCCTTCTCGTCGCTGTGCTCAAATTCGCGCACGAAAAGCGGTATGCGCTGATCGGAATAGCGAGACTTAAGCTTGACCGTACCCGCCTGCGAGCTGACGAGGTCCTTTTTCTTAAGCATAATAATGTCGCGGCGCACGGTCGGCTGGCTGATAAACAGCTTGTCCGAAAGCTCCTTTACGGTGTGCGCGCGCTCAGCGAGCAGCTTTAAATAATCATCCTCGCGTTCAACAAAAGACATAACGATCTCCATTCTGCCGATATCGGCACAAAATAATCATCCTCAATCATAATTATAATCAAAAAGTGATCGTTTTGTCAATAGAAAATGAAAAACGTGGACTTTAGCGTGTTATCCTTAACGGAGAACACGCATCGAGATAAATCCCTGATGGGATTTTCGATATATTGCTGATGGCAACTATGTTCCATCAGCAACTCGATATGCCTGCGGCTCGATATGCTTTTGCATTCCTCGCCAAAGGCGAGATATGTCAAAAGCGAGAGTGATTTATCTCATATCGATTCGCGGTTTTGCTAAATATATTTCGCAAAACGCGAAT
>CAZQTN010000004.1:0-40977 GCA_964596195.1 uncultured Ruminococcus sp. | reverse complement strand
GATGAGAACCAGCACGATTATCTCTCTGCTCAGAACAGCTGGGAAAGAGTGCTTACTCTTAACAACAACCTCGACCTTGCTTATATCGGTATAGGTAAGGCGCTCTACAACCAGGGTAAATACGCCGAGGCAATGGAATATCTCGAGAGCGCGTATGAGACTGACGTTTGGTCGGATGCACACGCTTCTGCCAACAAGAACGTCATTTCCAAGTGGCTTCTGCCCATAATCATTATTGCGATCGTAGCACTCATCCTCGTCTTCAAGTTCCTCGGATACGCGAAGAAGAAGAATAAGGCAACCTCGCTCAAGGTTGGCAGAAAGACATATTGGGAGGAGCTTCTTTACTCCTTCCACCTCGTATTCCACCCCTTCGACGGCTTCTGGGATCTGAAGCACGAGAAGCGCGGATCGGTAAGAGCAGCATCCACCATAATCGCAATTACCATCGCAGCCTTCTTCTATCAGTCGATAGGTAAGGGCTACGCATTCAACCCCAGAGGAGAGACCTCTAACATATTGTTCGTAATAGTTATGGTTCTTCTTCCTCTGCTCCTCTTCGTAATATCCAACTGGTGTCTCACCACCCTCTTCGAGGGTGAAGGAAGCTTTAAGGACATCTATATCGCGGTCGGTTACTCCCTCGCACCCCTCCCGATCTTCCTTATCGCCTCCACCGTACTCACCAACTTCTTGACTACGAGCTCTCAGTCTATGATCAACCTTATCGTTACTATTGGTTACGTTTGGGTCGGCATACTTCTGTACTTCGGTACGCTCGTAACTCACGACTACTCGCTTAAAAAGAATATCGTAACTATTTTAGGTACGATCGTTGCAATGCTCGTTATTGCCTTTATCGCAGCACTGTTCTTCAGCCTCGTTGCCAAGATGGTTACCTTCATCATTTCGATTTTCACGGAAATCGGAAACAGAGTTTAAAGCAGGAGGTAAGTAAAAATGAAAATAAAAAGAATATTATCGACTGCTTTGGTGCTCGTATTGCTCTTCACGGCGGTATCCGTCGTGATTCCCGCTACCGAGGCGGAGGCGGCTTACTCCCCCTCTACCTCCGTATCGGAGGCTACGATGACCCTCGACGAGATCAAGACCTACATCTCCGATGTTTACCTCAAGTACAACTTCGGATCGGCAGAGGAAATGCTCGAATACGAGCTTGCCGCGGGATATCTTGATTATTCCACGAGTGCTGACGGACTTTACACCATATACGTAAACCGTTACACCGGCTTCCTCTACTACCGCAACAACTTCTCCGGTCAGATCCTCACCAGTAACCCCGTTAACCCCGGCTACGGCAACGTTACCGCTACGGTAGCTGAGGGACTAATGAGCCAGATCAGTATCAAGATGTACGAGACCTCCGTTTCGTCCAACCAGTTCAACTACAACAGCGTGCACTGGGCGGCTATGTACGGTCAGATCAGCGTCACCGAGATATCGGGCGGTCTGCGCGTTAACTACACTCTTGGTGATACCTCTACCAGATACCTTCTCCCCGGTTTGATTACGGCTGAGGATTTCACAAACGAAATTCTCGTTCCCATGCTTAACGCACTCGGCGATAAGTTTGAGGAGGTCTCACCCTATACTGCATTCGACTTCGTTGGCAGTAAGTACGACAACATCGAGCAGAAGGGATATATCGAGTTCTCGAAGCTCCAGGGCTACATCACCGAGGTTCAGACCCTCTCGAATAACAATAAGCAGCTGTACGATGGCTACATCAAGCCCGTAATGCTTCTCTCCAACGCATATTCTCTTAAGGATCCCTCGCTCTTCGTTGGCGATACCGAAACCCTTAACAGCTGGGCTAAGCTTTATCCCATCACCGCTCAGGGTACTGCAGTATACGTCTTCGATATGACCGTTGACAACTCCATTAAAAAGGAGTATGCAAACTACATTAAGAACCTCTGCCCCGACTACACCATCACCGATATGTACGATGATGAGGCAGAGTGCGGATACGTTCACAACGAGGAGCAGAAGCTCGTTCTCAGATGTGCTCTTGAGTACACCTTCTGCGAGGACGGCTCTCTCAGCGTTCGTCTCCCTGCAAACTCCGTCTCCTTTGACGAGACCGTATACACCCTCGACAGCATAACGCCCCTGCAGTACTTTGGCTGCGGCGATATGTCCGAGGATGGCTTCCTCTTCTTCCCCGATGGAAGCGGAACGGTAGTTGAGTTCGGCGACTTCTATAACGAAAAAACCGGCAAAAAGCTCAACCTCTCCCTTTACGCAGACGTTTTCGGTCACGACTACTGCTATTCCACCATCACCGGTGCACACCGCGAGCAGATCACGATGCCTGTATACGGCCTGGTAACCAAGCTCAACACTAACGAAACAACTGAGGAAATGGTAGCAGCCGCAGGCTCTACCGCAGCCGAGAAGACTGAGACGGGATACTTCGCTATCCTTGAGGAGGGTGCTACTCTCGCACAGCTCAACTTCTCCTCCGGCGGTTCCTCTCACAAGTTTGTAAGCGTTTACGCATCCTACTCTCCCTATCCCTCCGATGAGTACGACCTTTCCAAGACTCTCTCGGTCGGATCCCTCGGTACCTACACCATAGTTTCCGAGTCTAAGTACACCGGCTCGTACATAACCAGATATACTATGCTCGTTGACGACAGCATCGGTATGCCTCTTTACGGTGTCGGCGGATACTACAATACCACCTATTCGGGTATGGCTTCCTACTACCGTAACTACCTCAAGGCAGACGGAACACTCGATGCACTTGAGCTCGTAAGCGAGGATATTCCTCTTTACATCGAGACCTTCGGTACTATGAGCATACTCACCAAGATCCTCACCTTCCCGGTCGAGACCACCATTCCTCTTACTACCTTCGAGGACGTAGTAACTATGTACAACGAGCTTGCACACGCTACTGAGCACGTGCAGAATCTCATCGACGAGTGCTACGCCAACGCTGAGTCGGCAGAGGAAGAGTCGGATAAGGAGGCTTACCGCCTTCAGGCCGCAGAGTACGAGGAGCTCCTTACCAAGATTACGGATATCAAGAACATAAATTTCCGCCTCACCGGCTTTGCCAACGACGGTATGTATTACACCTACCCCTCCAAGGTAAAGTGGGAGCGTAAGTGCGGCGGCAAGAACGGATTTAAGGATCTCGTTGCCACCACCGCCTCCGTTTCCTCTACCGAGGGTGTGAACTTCTCCGTATATCCCGAGTTCGACTTCATGTACATCACTAATACCGCGGCATTCGACGGTATAAGCAAGAACGGCACCGCTTCCCGCATGGTTGATAACCGCTATGCGTCCAAGCAGACCTACAACGCAGTTCTTCAGAAGTACGAGAGCTTCTTTACTCTCGTAATTTCCTCCGATGCACTTGATTCTCTGTTCACTAAGTTCCTTGATGACTACTCCGAGTACGATATCAAGAACCTCTCGGCATCCACCCTCGGCTCCGACATCAACTCCAACTTCGATAAGGACAATTCCATCAACCGTGACCAGGCAAGACAGGACGTTATCGCCCTCCTTGACAGGATCGCAAACACCGAGGATTACAGTCTTATGATCGATGCCGGAAATATCTACACAGTCAAGTACGCTGAGCACATTCTCAACGTCGCTACCGACTCGAGCCATTTCCAGTTCTCGTCTTACGCCGTACCCTTTATCGGTATGATCCTCCACGGCCACGTTAACTACGCAGGTAGCCCCATAAATTACAGTGGCTCCACCGACTACGAGGTTCTCCGTTCTATCGAGAACGGTGCCGCTCCCTACTTCATTCTCTGCTATCAGAACACCAATTATATGAAAGAGGATGAGCAGCTCAATAAGTATTACGGTGTTAACTACGGTGCTTGGTACGCAGATATGCTCACCGTATATAACGAGCTTAATACTCAGATAGGCTCCCTTCAGGACTACGAGATCGTGGATCACAAGACCGTGATCGTGGAGCGTAACAGGGAGGAGAGCGAGAAGCTTTCTAACTACAAGAGCCTTGAGACCGAGTACCTTGAGTTCCTTGAGGCCGACACAGTCGCAAAGCTCAACGCCAAGTTTGCAGAGCTCAAGGCTGAGGACAAATACGACGAGAGAGTACAGATCGTCTTTGACGTTGCGGCTATCACCGCACAGTTCAAGGCGGCCGCTGAGGCAAACGGGCTTACCTTTGATGAGGCAAGCTTCGCTGCTAAGCTCTCCGTGCTCACTGACTCTTACGTCGCACAGTATCCCGGCTCTGAGGATGAGACCCTCAACGTTGCAGTAACCGTAGGCGCTATGGATAATTACGTCTCCGCTTACAGCTTCTACACCCTCTCTGATTGTCTTGACGGTGAGGATTACGTAGTAACCGATTACACCCTCGACAACGGCAAGGTAGCAATAGTTACCTATCAGAAGGGCGATAGCATCGTTCGCTTCATTCTCAATTACAACATCTATACCGTAAACGTTCGTCTTGACGGTGAGGTTTATACCCTCGACAAGTACGCATACGTTAAAGTCTAAGGAAAAGGAGGAGTAAAAATGGATAAGAAACTTTCTCTTAAGATTCCTAAAAGAAGAAGAAAATCCCTCGATGCTAGAAGAGCTCGTGCAGGTTACCTCTTTACGCTCCCCTTCATCCTCGGTATACTTCTTGTTTATATGCCCATACTTCTCGACTCGATCTGGTTCTCCTTTAACCAGGAGGTTCCCGGTCCCATCGTAGACGGTATGCCCACTTACGTTATTGAGTTCGTTGGCCTCGACTTCTACAAAGAGGCCTTCGAGACTCCCGACTTCGTCACCGCACTTCTTGCAGGTCTTCAGCAGCTTGTGCTTGAGGTTCCCACAGTAATCATATTCTCTCTGTTCATCGCCGTCGTTCTTAACCAGAAGATGGTTGGTAGAGCAGCGTTCCGTGCGATCTTCTTCGTCCCTGTTATTATCGCTACCGGTATTATGGAGACGGTAAACGCTACGGATAATATGTCGGATATGATGTCCGGCGGTATCGACGACGGTTCCGGTTCCTCTGCATCTGCCATTGTGTCCGCTATGGATATTGAGGCGATGTTTGCAGAGCTCGGCTTCGGATCCGAGATCATATCCAGCGTCGTAGGTCTCGTTAATAACATTTACAATATTATTAACTACTCCGGCGTACAGATGCTTATATTCCTTGCAGGTCTTCAGTCCATCTCTCCCGCAATTTACGAGGCTTGTACCATCGACGGTGCAACCGGTTGGGAAACCTTCTGGAAAATAACCTTCCCGATGATCTCCCCCATGATTCTCGTAAACGCCGCGTATACGATAATAGACTCCTTCACGCGTGAGACTAACCCGGTTATGTCTTATATCGAAACGGTAAATTCCAACGCCGCTATTGCGATGTCGTGGATCTATTTCGTAATAGTCGTATTGATAATTCTTGTCGTTGCGGCTATCGCGTCGTCGTTCATATTCTATCAGAGAAGAGATTAAGGAGGTGTCAACATGGATTCTAGAACAACAGTAACAAAAGAAACGAAAAACAAGATCCGCGTTGATTACGAAGGTAAGCTCTCTCTGAAGGAAAGAATGCTGCAGAAGCTTAAGGCCTCCAACACCTGGATCAAGGCTGTGATCAACATCTTCCGCTTCATCCTTATGCTTGGCGTTTCATTCGTCATCATCTACCCCTTCGTTACGAAGATAGCAGGCTCGTTTATGAGCAAGGAGGACGTCGTTGACGCAACCGTCGCAATCATTCCCAAACACTTCACCCTTGATATCTATAAATATATGATAACGGAGAACAACTATCTCGAGGCGCTTCTCAATACCGCGCTTCTCTCGCTGTTCTGTGCTATCATTCAGACTCTCATCGCCTGCCTTATCGGCTACGGACTTGCAAAGTTCAAGTTCAAGGGCAATAAGCTCCTGATGGCAGCCGTCGTCCTTACGATGGTCATCCCTCACAGAACGATGAGAATGTCCCTTATTCAGCACTTCACCGACTTTGACTTCCTTAAGGTCAACGCGTGGAGCTATCGCGGAATCATAGATATCATCCTTGACGGCGCCCAGCTCGACTTGGCTAACACCTTCTGGCCGCTGATCATACTTTCCATATTCGGCCTCGCGTTTAAGAACGGTCTGTATATCTACCTTATGCGTCAGTTCTTCAAGGGTGTTCCCGATGAGCTTGAGGAGTCCGCTTACGTTGACGGCTCGGGCACCTTCCGAACCTTCTTCTCCATCATCATCCCTCTTTCCGTACCGATGATGATAACGATTTTCCTCTTCTCCTTCTCCTGGCAGTGGACGGATAACTTCTATACCGAGATCTTCTTTATGATCGACCTCGATAAGATGTACCTGATGCCTGACCTGCTCAGCAAGATCCCCCCCTCACTTACCTATGAGAACTTCGCAGGTAAGACTCTGTATGAGAACGTAATTCGTAATACCGCGGCAATAATGATTATATTACCGCTCGTTATTATGTACCTGTTCTGTCAGAAGTACCTTGTACAGGGTATTGAGCGTTCCGGTCTTGTAGGATAAAAAATCTAAAGTTTTTAGTCGGAGCACCTCGGTGCTCCGACTTTTTTGTTGACAAAGAGTGATTAGGGTGATATAATGTTTGTTGTAAGAAAAAAGAAAGGAGTTCAAAAATGAACGTATTTAAAACGCTTCTCGCAGCAGATACAACGGCTACTGCGGATAATATCTCCATCGACTGGTCAGCTTTGTTAAACACAGTCGTTGATTGGGTATTGAGCACAGGCTTTAAGATCCTTATAGCTCTCATAATTATGTTTATATCCTTCAAGATCATAAACTGGTTTTCGAGAAATATTGAGAGAAAGGGCGAACTCCCCAACCGCGACAAAACTATAATGCGCACCCTCGCTTATCTTATAAAGATAGGCGCAAAGTGCATCGTCCTCGTATGCCTTGTAGGCTATCTCGGCATTGATACCAGTGCCATCACCGCACTCATCACATCTCTTGGCGTATGCGTAGGTCTCGCCGTAAACGGCGCGGTCGCCAATATCGCAGGCGGCATCCTCATCATCCTTACCAGACCCTTCAAGGTCGACGATATGATCGAGGCACAGGGCTACACCGGCGTAGTCCAGGACATCCACCTCACCAATACCAGGATATTCACAGGTGACAACAAGGTCGTTTACATACCCAACGGCGCACTCTCCAACGGCAATATAGTAAACTATTCCGAAAACGAGCTTCGTAGAGTTGACCTCACCTTCTCCATCAGCTACAACAATGATTTCGAGCAGGCAAAGGCCATCATCAACAAGGTCTTTTCCGAGCACGCCCTTACCATCAAGGAGAAAGAGCCCACCGTCCGTGTTATCGCACATAACGCAGGCTCGATCGACATCGTGGCAAGAGCATGGACTAAGAGCGCTGATTATTGGACTGTATACTTCGATTCTCTTGAGAGAGTCAAGGCCGAGTTTAATAACAACGGTATAGAGATCCCCCACAACCAGGTAGATGTCCACGTTAAAAACGACTAAAACCCACAAAATACAAGAAAAAGCTCCATTGTGGAGCTTTTTTCTTTTTTTAATTATATTTGCCGACTTATCTTCTTTTAAGATGCTTTCTCATATCCACCGCACACGCAAGCAGAATTATAAGACCCTTGATGATATACAGCATATTCTGATCGACCGAAAGGAAATTAAGTCCGACGAATATGATCTGCAATAACAGAACGCCGATCACAATACCGCCGATCTTTCCCGTACCGCCAACAAATGACACACCGCCGATCACGCACGCCGCGATAGCATCACTCTCATAGTTCAAGCCGGTGTACGAGGCTATCGAGCCTATCCTCGCGCCCTCTATAAAGCCGGTGATCGCGTACATAATTCCCGCAAGCATAAATACCAAAAGCACAGTCTTAAACACGCTCACTCCCGATACGCGCGCCGCATCCTCGTTCGACCCGACTGCAAACATATTTTTGCCAAAGGCCGTTTTGTTCCATATCACCCACATAACGAGCGTAATGATCGCTGAATACAGTACGTATTTCGGCACGGGTATTCCCGCTATCTTAAACATCGCGCCGCTTATGAAATTAACGTACGATGAGTCAAGACCGGACAGAGTCTGTCCGCCGTTGTTGCCTATCTGCAAATAGAGGAGCGTCGCACCAAAGATTATCAGCTGCGTCGACAGTGTAACGATAAACGGATGAAGCTTAAACCTCGCAACGAAAAAACCGTTCACAAGTCCGATGAGTGCACCAACCGCCATAACTATAAGCAGAACCACGGGGATGGGCAGGGTAGGGAGATCCGGGAACATTTTGTGCGCATATCCTGACGCTTGAAGAAGTGAAGCGGTAATACACGCCGTAAGTCCGACCGCTCGCCCCGCCGAAATATCCGTGCCCGAGAGTACGATAGCACCTCCGACTCCGAGCGCGATAGGCAGCTTTGCCGCAGTCAGCGATATTATATTGATTATAGACGACGCCGACAGAAAGCGCGGCCTCATAATGGCTATTGCACAAATAGCGATAAGTATTACGATAACCATCGCATTGTCAAGCACAAATTCCGTCGTTTTCTTCAGCTTTTCCACCCCATCAAGGGCAAGGAAGGACTTTACCCGTCCTCGCATACGCTCGCATCTTGCTCGCGCGCTGTCTATACAGTTGTTAAATATATTTTTCATCTTGCCCCACCTATGCAAACCTAGCCGCCAAAGCCATTATTTTTTCTTGGGTCGCTTCCTCTCGTGTAAGCTCTCCTGCCACACGGCCGCCCGATATTACCATTATTCTGTCACATATCCCAAGCAGCTCCCCCATCTCTGACGATACCATAATGATCCCCTTGCCACTACTCGCAAGCTCAATTATCAGCTTGTAGATCTCATACTTCGCCCCTACGTCGATCCCTCGTGTCGGCTCATCCAGCATCATCACCGTCGGCTCGGTTAAAAGCCACCTGCCGATGATAACCTTTTGCTGATTTCCGCCCGAAAGCGCCTCGATCTTCACCCTCTCATTAGGTGTTTTTATCCGTAAGCGGCGGATGCTGTCCTCAGTCGCATTTTTCATTTTTTTTGACGAAAGGATAGGACCCGTGTGAAATTTTCTAAGGCTCGATATAACGGTATTTTCAAGTATTGAGAGTATGGGGAATATCCCGTCCGCCCGTCTTTCCTCGCTTAAGAGGGCAAATCCGTTCCCGATTGCCTCCTTTGGCGATCTGTTTCTTATATCGCGACCGCCAAGCGTCAGGCTTCCTGCGTCTATTCTGCGAAGACCGAATATGCTCTCCAATATCTCGGTTCTCCCCGCGCCGTCAAGCCCCGCAATGCCAAGTATCTCCCCCCGCTTAAGCGTCAACTCAATGTCGCGCAGTCCTGCGCTCTCGCAGTACAATCCCATTACCTTAAATAAGGTGTCGCTCGGTACGTTCGTTTTTTCGGGATATCTCTCGCCAAGCGTTCTGCCCACCATAAGTCGTATGATCTCGTCTATGGAGAGCTCTGCCGACGGGTGCGTGGCAACGTGCTTGCCATCTCGCATCACCGTAACCTCGTCGCTGATGCGGAGTATCTCGTCCATTTTGTGCGAGATGTATATTATTCCGCACCCGTTTTTCTTAAGCCGATCGATTATATTAAATAACCTCTCGGCTTCAGCCTCGGTCAGCGATGAGGTCGGCTCGTCAAAGACGATCACCCTAGCACGGTAGGATACCGCTTTTGCGATCTCTATCATCTGGCGCTTTGATACCGACAGATCCTGCATTCTGGCGCGCGGATCTATATCGAGCTCCAATTCGTCGAATATTTCCTTCGTCTGATTATAAAGCCTTTTTTCGCTTGTGAATGGCAAAAGTGGCGCGATTTTTGGTATACGTCCGAGGAAAATATTGTCCATAACGGACAATTTTAACGCCTGATTCAACTCCTGGTGTACCATTGCTACCCCGTGCTCAAGGGCGTCCTTGGTGTTTTGAAAATCAACCTCCTCGCCATCGAGCACGATGTGCCCCGCCTCTTTTTTGTATATCCCGAACAGGCATTTCATAAGGGTGGACTTGCCTGCACCGTTCTCACCCATCAAGGCGTGCACGGTGCCCTTTTTCACAACGAGCTCCGCACCGTCCAACGCCTTAACACCGGGAAAGGATTTGCATATCCCTTCCATCTTAAGCAACACATCGCTCACGTGTTTATCCCTCGCTCGTGTAGGCAGAGTAGGGGATATTCACACGCCAGCCGCCTACGGTGTTTTCTTCGTCAATGTCTTGGAAGACCTCCCTACCGCTTTGGATGTTTTCAACTATCCTTGCGATAGTCTTGGCCATTCCTTCGCCGTCCTGCTTTATGGTTCCCGTCATAGCACCCGAGTTGATCTTTGCCACCGCCGCAGCCGTCGCATCAATTCCAAAAACGGGTATGGTCCGTCCCTTGCCGTCGTTGTATCCCGCCTCGTTAAGCGCAGATATCGCACCAAGGGCCATCTCGTCGTTGTTCGCAATTACAAGCTCGACCATATTGCCGTTCTTCTCGCTGTATGCCGATAGTATCGTTTTCATATAATTATTTGCCGCCGCATTCGACCAGTTTCCGTCCTGATCAACCAGATATCCGTTTGCGTTAGATCTGTCGTAGAAGGCAAGCTTCGATTTTCCTGCTGCCGTCAGCACCGTATTAGCATTTTCTACCGCGTATTTCGTCCTGGCCTCAGCCTCGGCGTTGCCTTGCTCGCCCTTAAAAAGGCAGTAGCTGATCACACCGTCGCCGTTTATATCAAGCGTATTGTAGTTTTCAAGCACGTACTCGCCGATAAGGTCGCCCTGCATCCTGCCCGCCATCTCATAGTCCGTACCGACAAACACGCACTTTTCGTAGCTTTTTACGATTTGCTCGCTCACCGATCGGTTAAAGAAGACCAGGGGCACGTCCGCCGCCCTTGCTTTTTCAACGATAGTACGCGCCGCATCGTCTGAGCCGGAGTCCACTATGTTTACTATAAGCATCGTTGAGCCCTTGGCGATCGCTGTGTCTATCTGCTCGGTCTGCGTCGTCTGACTGCTGTTTGCATCGTAATTGTGGTAGTATACGCCGCCTTCGTCGAGGATTCTGTCCATAGCACCGCGCACGCCCGAAATATAAGTGTCGCTAAAGGTGTAGTAGAACACCGATACCTCGCCCTCCTGCCTGCATCCGCACGAGCAAACGGAGCCCAACACGGTTGCAAGCACTATCATCAATATCAATATTTTTTTCAAAATATCACCGCCTTACAAGATCGTTTAGGATTATTTTCTCATAAATCTCAAATCATATACCTAATTTGAGGATTTCTCTTGCAAAAGCACGCGATCGGTGGTAAAATAATAGGGAAATATCAAAAAAGGAGCGCAGCGTATGATAAAAACCGACCTGTATCTTCCCATCGGCTATACGACCTCTGATATCAAGGCCGCAGTATGCGCGCGCCTTCCCATAGCCGAGGAGGAGCTTTCCGACCTCAGACTTCTGCGTACCTCCCTCGATCTTAACGATAAACGTGATATAAAATACCGTGCCACAGTTGGCATATCTCTCTCAGCGGAGCGCGAGGCAGGGCTTCTCAAAATGCGTAAAAAGGTCTCCCTCGTCCCTGACTATACCTTGTCGACCCCCTCAGCATGCTTTCCTACACGCCCCGTCGTCATCGGTCTTGGCCCCGCGGGCCTTTTTGCCGCGCTCACTCTGGCCGAGTCAGGCGCGCGTCCTATAGTCCTTGAGCGCGGACTACCGGTAGAAGAGCGGATGGAAAAGGTTGCCCTCTTTTCCCGTATGGGCATCCTTGATACCGAGTGTAACGTTCAGTTCGGCGAGGGCGGTGCAGGCACCTACTCCGACGGTAAGCTCAAGGTCGGCAGTATGGATAAATATAAAATGAAGGTTATTAGCACCTTCATCGATTGCGGAGCACCCGAGGATATACTTTATTCATCCACCGCTCATCTCGGCACCGATAAGCTTTCGGGTATAGTTGCCTCCATCCGCGAGAGGATTTTGTCCCTCGGCGGCGAGATAATATACTCGGCTCGTCTTACCGATATTATACACAAGGACGGAACCGTTACCGCCGTAAAATATGAAAAGAGCGGGGAAGTGATAACCATCTCCGCAACCGACGTTATACTTGCCATTGGTCACAGCGCGCGCGATACGATAGCCAAAATTTATGACCTCGGCGTCAAAATGGAGGCTAAGGGCTTCGGCATAGGCGTGCGTATCGAGCATCCGCGCGAGTATATAAACGACCTCGTCTACGGTAAGGGGCGCGACTCCCGACTCGAAACCGCATCATACCACCTCGTCACGCACCTCGATAATGGCAGAAGCGTTTACAGCTTCTGTATGTGCCCCGGCGGCACCGTCGTTCCTGCTACGAGCGAGGAGGGCGGTGTCGTCACCAACGGAATGAGCGAGTACCTGCGCGACGGCGCGAACTCGAACGCCGCATTCCTCGTCTCCGTCACCCCGGCGGATTTCCCCGACCGATCGCCCCTCGGCGGCTTCGCGCTACAAGCCGAGATCGAGCGCCGCGCCTTTATCGCAGGCGGCTCCGACTACCGCGCACCTGTCATTGCAATGGGCGATTTTCTCGACGGCCGCTCCCCCCGTACCCTCGGCTCGGTCGCACCCTCATATCCCATCGGCACGCGCCTCTGTGCGCCCGAAGAATACCTGCCCGGTTACGTCGCCGCATCCCTTAACGCGGCTATGTACGACTTCGATAAATGGATGCCGGGCTTCCTTTATCGCGATGCCGTTTTGACGGGCGCAGAAACGCGTTCCACCGCACCCGTGCGAATTTTACGCGACGAAAACTACGTCAGCACGACCCTGCACGGCCTCTATCCCACAGGCGAGGGAGCAGGGTATTCGGGCGGCATCGTCTCCTCTGCAACCGACGGTGTGCGCTCCGCTCTCGCTCTTGTAGAAAAATATAAAAAATGATGGCAACCGTATGCAGTTGCCATCATTTTTATACGTTATAATATTTTTCGAATTCTGTTTTGAAGCTTGCAAAGTCGCGAAAATGTATAGTGTCTATGCCTACGCTTCTCGCGCCAACAAGGTTCTTTTCATTATCGTCTATCATCACAGTATCCTCAGCCTTGGCACCGATCCTTGACAGACATTCGCGGAAGAAATCGGGATCCGGCTTAGCCAACCCAAGCTCCGACGAGATATACACCTCGTCAAAGAGTCCGTACAGCTCGTTTTTCTCAAGTATCTCGCGCAAAAAGCTGCTCAAAGCGTTCGACAAAAGATACACGGGGTAGGACTTCTTGACCTTTTTGATAAATTCTGCAAGCTCCGTGTTGATCGTCACCATATCCATCCATTCCTGACGGATCTGCTTCGCGGGGACGCCCGTTTCGGCGCTGATGCTTTCAAACATCTCATCCTCGCTTATCGCGCCGCGATCACCCGGGTCGACCAGACGGTGCTTTTCTGCATCGGCCACACTCTCGTCAAAGTGCCGTCTGAACCATATCGGCGACAGCTCGTAGCCGATAACACCGAAAAAATCAAATAGAACTACTTTTTTCATATTCCGTATTATCCTCGCAAAAATCGTTATAATTTATTCTATCACAAAAAGTTTAAAATTGCAACATACGAATAATGTTGACAAATCAAATTCGCAATGCTAGAATATATGTGATCAAAAAGATATGGAGAACGAAATGCGTAAGATCAAGATTGTAACCGATTCCTCATCAGACATCCTTTCGCTCGATGGCGTGGCGTTTGAGAGCGCCCCACTTAAAATTGTCACGAAGGACAAGATATATGTGGACGATGCCACCCTTGACGTTGAGGGGATGGTAAACGACCTCGCTTCCTATAAAGGCAAGTCGAGCACGTCTTGTCCCAACCCCGACGATTACCTCCGTGCCTTCGGCGATGCCGACGAGGTATACTGCGTTACGATCACAGGCTCGCTCTCGGGTAGCTATAATGCAGCCGTGCTTGCAAAGACCACCTATGAGGCAGAGCACGAGGGGCGCCGAGTTTACGTTCTTAACTCGCTGTCCACAGGCCCCGAGATGGCCCTTATTATAGAGCGCATGCGCTCGCTTATCCTTGAGGGGCGCACCTTTGAGGAGATAACTGCCGACGTCGATGCGTACAGTCGGCGTACGGGACTTCTCTTTATGCTTGAATCTATGCGCAACCTCGCCAACAACGGCCGCGTGAGCCCCGTTGTTGCGAAGCTCGCAGGCCTGCTCGGCATCCGCGTAGTTGGACGCGCCAGCGATAAGGGCGAGCTTGAAATGCTCTCCAAGCCGCGCGGCGAGCGCAACGCACTCGCTACCATAGTCGACCGACTCCGCGCCTACGGCCTTAAAGGCGGTGCCGTCAGAATAGCGCATTCCTTTAACGAAGCGGCCGCAAAAACGCTCGCCCGACTCCTGGGAGATGAGCTTGGTGTGACCGATATCCGTATCTATCCGCTTCGCGGCCTTTGCTCCTTTTACGCCGAGCGCGGCGGACTTCTCGTCGGATTTGAAAAATCATAGTCATATAAAGAAAGGTAAATCACTTCAATGTCAACTAAAAAGTTAAGCTCTCAGAATTTGGGCACTATCATCTTCGCTTGCGTGATACTTATTCTCGGACTTATGTTCTGTTGCTTCGGCGCGCAGGTGCTCAGCTACATTATCGGCGGCGCTATAATTCTCTTCGGCGTTCTTTTTGTCGTTAATTCGATCCTGAGGACGAGGGCGCTCCTCACCACCAACGGCCTCATCGGCGTTATCCTCGGTGCATTCGGCTCAATGGTCATCGTCCGCAACCTCGCAGGTCTTCTTCTCGATTTGATTCCTTGGATAATGATATCCGTCGGCATCCTCATAATCGCTGACTCTTTTCTTCGTTTCTTTGCAAGGAAGGACGTATCCCTCGCCGTTTTCATAATTGAGCTTGTTGTCGGCGCGTTCGTTACCGCCGCAGGCTTCTGCGTCAAGTTCATTGACGATTGGACAAACTTCGCCTCCGTCGTCTTTGGCGTAGTCCTTATCATCTACGCACTTTTCATTATCTTCTCCACCGTTATAAAGAAAAACTAAAGTAAAACAAAGCCTTGGCGAATGCATCGCCAAGGCTTTGTTTTTTATTCCTGTGCCGTATTACACATTCTGTACAGATACGCTGTGCACTCGATCTTCGTCAGCTCATCTGTGGCACCTATGGTCTCGGATTCGCTGTCGAAAATGCCCATAGCGCACATCTCGGCAACGGCGCTCTCCGCCCATACGGGCAGGGTATCAGCATCGGCAAACGTGGGCAGTGCTGCGCCCTCCGGTGCCTCAACCAAGGATGCCATTATCATTGCCGCCTCAACTCGTGTTATCGGGTCGTTTGGTCTCAAAAACAGGCCACCGTCCTCAAATTTTCCTTGCACGATGCCGTATTTCTGTGCCGTCGCGATATAGCTTTTCAAGGCCGTGGGAATATCCCCGTCATCATCAAAGTACGTGGACGTCAGTGACTTGTCTGCCGCGACCCCGGCACACTTCATCGCCATAGTCACGAACTCCGCCACCGTTACCTTCTCATCCGGCATAAAATACACACCGTCGCCGATAAGCCTGCCGTCCACTACGTTCATAGCCGTAAGGGCAATAGCCGCGTTATATTCCTTGTGATCCGTGAGGTCCTCATACACGACCTCACTCATTCTTTCTGTAACCGATATCTCGATTTTTTCCGGCTTTGAGAAATTTCCCCACTCGTCCCTCGCTACATAGGTGAAGGACACCTCTCCCGTGTAATCGGTGGGGGGCGTGTAACAAAATTCGCCCGTTTTCTTGTCGATCACGCTCAAAGCGCCTGCCTTGGGGTAGCTTATCACAAGGTACTCAAGCGCATCTCCCTCTGTGTCGGTTGCATTCATTTTGCCCCATACGCTGACTTCCCTTTGCGTGCTAAGTGCGCCGTCATCGCCCGACGATACCGTCGGCGCGTAATTCACCTTCTCGGTGAACTTCAGCACGAAATCCACCTCCGCCCCCGATGCGTAGTCGTCAGTCTTAAAGCTGAAGCGGCATTCGCTGATATCGCGGCTCGCGGGGATAAACACCAGTGCTCCTATGTTTTTGCGCTTGATTACAGTTCCTACACCGACTCTCCTGCCCGCAAGCATCAGCGTGCCCTGATTGCTCTCTGGTACTGCCGTGATCTCGATCTTCTCAAAGTCGGTGATGCACAGTCCCTGCTTGAAATCGACGTCGGAGAAAACGATCTTCTTTCCCGCCAGGGCAGTCTTGATTATCTCCGTCCCCTCGGCCATCGCCGCCACTCCGCTTCCGAAATCGGCGTATACTGCCACACCGCCGACGCACAGCGTGACGATAAGCGCTGCCGCAACGGCGACCGTGGCTCTCTTAAAGCTTTTTTTCATTTCACTCTCCCTCCGCCACCCACTCGGGCGGCATTGCAAATTTTAGTGCATTTCTATTTTTTTCATACAATCCCCGTTTTATACAGTCCGGGGCGTTATTTTCTTGTTGACAAAAGCAGATGTGTGTTGTATAATTAAAATAATAGATTTTTACACGCAGGTGCACGTATATATGAAAAAGAAATTATTGATCGCATCGATTGCCCTCGTCGCTGTGCTCGCGGTGGTGGCCATCGTCCTGATCATAGTCACGGGTGGCGACTCAGCCCCCGAAAATCAAATACACTACACCCCCGACTATAAGTACACCGTCACGGACGGCGGCTCGGTAAGGATCGTTGAGTACATCGGTGATGATACCAACGTCAGCGTACCGTCAACCATCGGAGGTAAGCCCGTTGCCGAGATTGGTGAGGGCGCATTCCGCGACACCTCGGTCAAAAGCCTCAGCCTCGGTATGTTCGTCACCGAGATAGGCGAGGGTGCATTCCGCGGCTGTGCCTCGCTCTCGGAGCTATCGCTCGGCTCGGCACTCAAGGTCATTCGTCCTTTTGCCTTTTACGGCTGTGTTAATCTTGAGGACGTCACGATCCCCGATACCGTTACATCGATCGGCGAGGCCGCGTTTTACGGCGCGTATAGAATAGAGCAGCTCAAAATGTCCTCGTCCGTCGTAACCATAGATGAATTTGCATTTTACGGCTGTGACGAAATAGCCTCGCTCGCTCTGCCCACGACCTGTACTACCATAGGTGCCTCCGCCTTTGAGAATTGCGCATCCCTTGCGACCCTTACCGGCACCGAAGCCCTCACGAGCATCGGGGACAGAGCCTTCGCAGGATGTGAAGCGCTTAAAGAAGTATCACTCGGAAAAGATCTTTCACACCTCGGCAGCCTCGCTTTCCACGCCTGCAACTCGCTTGCATCCGTGACCGTCGCTTCGGGAAATCCGAGTTACTCGACCGACAGCGGCGCGCTTATCGACCTTGAGGCGGGCACCGTGCTCCTTATGCCTGCCGCAACCTCGATCACCGAGTACGTCGTGCCGGAGAATATCACCTCGATATCCGATTACGCTTTCCGTAATTGCCTTTCACTCACTAAGGTGACTCTCCCGAGCGGGCTTCGCTCCATTGGCACCTACGCATTCTACTTCTGTGACAACCTCGCCGAGATAAATATCCCAGACGGCGTTGAGTACATAGGCGGACTTGCCTTCACCGGCTCCGCATATTACAAAAGCCTGACCGACGAGTTTACCGTCGTCGGCAACGGCATTCTTCTGAAATACAATCCCGTTCGCGACAATACTCAATCTCCCGCCCCCGTCGTAGCCACCGAGCACGCAGAGCTCGTTTACCGCAAGGTCACCGTCGGCGGTGTGGAGCAGGAGCGACTGTACGGTGTCAGCCTTACTCTCCCTGACGGCATCAGGAGCATATCCTCCGCGTTCTCGGAATGTAACGTTCTCATAAACGTCAAGCTCCCCGCCACGCTCACTCACATCGGCGGCTACGCCTTCTGGCACGCAACGAATCTCACAACCGTCGATTTCGCCGATTCGCAAGTCGCGTCGATCGGCGACAGCGCGTTTGAAAATTGCCAGCTCTTAAAGAGCATCACTCTGCCCGAAACACTCACCAACGTCGGTGAAAGGGTCTTTTTCGATTGCTACGCGCTTAAGTCTGTGACCGTTCCGGCATCGCTTTCCGTAATTGGTGATTATATGTTCTCCGAGTGCACCGCACTCTCCGAGCTAACGATAGAAAACGGCGTTTCCCGTATCGGCGTTTGTGCATTCAGCCTCACGACCTCGCTTAAGCAGGTAAGCATACCGCCGTCGGTTGACTCCATAGGCGACTACGCCTTTGCCCGCTCCGGCCTTGAGGCCGTAACCATTCCCGACACCGTCAAGGAGCTGGGCGACTACTCCTTTACGGCGTGTAGCTCGCTTGCCTCGCTTACCGTCGGTAGCGGACTCAGCACCATCCCGGACGGTGCGTTTTCGGGCGCGACTCTGCTGACCGAGGTCACACTCCGAGGTGAATATACCGCCATTGGTAATGAGGCATTCCTGGATTGCTCGTCTCTTGCTGACATAAGCCTGCCCGACAGCATCACCGTGATCGGTGACTCTGCCTTTGAGGGCTGTATTGAGCTTACCACCGTCGGCTCACCCAATGATCTGACCGTCATAGGTGACTCCGCTTTTCGCTATGACGCAAAGCTTACGGGCATCCCGCTTGGTAAGGCGGTCACCATCGGCGCCCACGCCTTCAACGGCTGCTCGTCGCTCACCGACGTAACCGTCAACGCGACAGAGCTTGGCGACTACGCCTTTGCCGCCTGTACCTCTATTACCTCGATCAAAATACCGACGCACCTTTATTATATTCCCGCACACGCCTTTAACGGATGTACTTCTCTTGCAAGCGTGCGTATGCACGACCGCGTGTACGCCATAGGCGCATCCGCGTTTATGAACTGCACCGCCATCGAAAATATAGAGATCCCCGAGGAATGTACCTATATTGGTTCGGGTGCCTTCGCAAACGCAAAGGCCCTCTCCGAGATAGAGTGGTCGGGTGCACCCGCGTACATCGGCGACAGGGCGTTTGCCTACCTCGCATCGCTCTATTCATTCGAGCTTCCCGAGGGTGTCGAGCTCCTTGGCGAGGGAGTGTTCTTTGAGTCCGCATCTCTCACAAGCATCACTCTGCCCGATACCGTTACCGAAATCGGTATCGAGACCTTCCGTGGCTGTACCGCGCTTGAGCGCGTCACGCTCTCCGCCTCTATTGAGTCTATCCCAACCGCGGCCTTCTACGGCTGTACCGCTCTCGTCACGGTAAGGATACCGTCGGGCGTTCGCACGATAGGTGAAAACGCATTTTACTCCTGCACCTCTCTCGGTGCGGTGTATCTTCCTCTCTCTGTGCACACAGTCTACGAAAACGCCTTTTACGGCTGCGCTTCGCTCTCAAACGTTAAATACGAGGGCAACAAGACCCAGTTTTCATATATTGCCTTCCTGTCCGGAAACGGCGCACTGCTGTACGCCTATTCCAAGGAAGAGTAGGGAGGGGCTATGGTAACGATAAAAATAGCAGATATCCCGATCGGTCTTGACACGAGATACGACTATACCGAAAAATACGTTTCGGAATTTGTCACGGACGATCCACCCCTCTTTACCGTTTCCGCCACCGATGCGGAAATAGAGCGCGAGTGCGAGCTGTCCGGCGTGCACGTTGCATATCAGTATGCCGAGCACGTTGTAATGTACCGTAAGATAGCCGAACGCCTCTCGGAATTTTCGGCGCTGGTATTTCACGGTGCCATCCTTGAGATGGACGGCCGCGCCTACGCCATAACCGCACACAGCGGTGTCGGTAAAACGACGCACACACGCCTTTGGCTTCGCGAGTTCGGCGACAAAGTGAAAATTCTAAACGGCGATAAACCGATCTTCAGAATTATAAACGGCGTACCCTACGCCTGCTCCACACCGTGGAGAGGGAAGGAGGGCTACGGCTACAATGCCATGCTGCCCCTTTGCGGCATAGCATTTCTTTCGCGGGGCACCGTGAACCGCTCCCGCAGGGCAACCCCAGACGGGGTCTCTATGCGCCTTATGAATCAGATATACGTTTCCAAGACCAACCCCCTCTCGGTATTGGGCTCAATGCGTATAGCGGACGAGATACTCTCATCCGTTCCCCTGTTTGAGCTTGAGTGCAATATGGATACCGAGGCCGCACGCATAGCCTACGATGCCTTTGTAGGCGGTAAGACCACAGATTGACAACTATCATGCAGTCGCCAAAGCAGGCGACGGAATGGAGATTTTAGATGAACAACGAAGTGACAAACGGAAAAAAGCGATCGGAGATCAATTTCTCTCTGCTTCTGACCGTTCTCAAAAAATTTATTATCGTTATCGCCATCATTACCGTGCTCGTTGGTGTAGTAGCTGGCGCGTACGTCCGGTTCTTTACCCGTACCAAGTATTCAGCCAGCTCGAAATTCAACGTGGTAAACGTCCTCTCCAACAACGAGTACATAGATGCGACGATGCTTGCCGCCGCCGCTGACATAGCCACCAACTGCGTCGACATAATCCGCGAGAACGTCGTTATATCCACCGCTGTCGATAAGCATAGGCTCGATAAGACGCTCGGTGTTGACAGGGAGGAAGCCATAACCAAGGTCGCCTCGATGGTAAGCGCAAGCAAGTCCTCCTCCGACTCTGCGATCTTCACTGTTACGGTCACTACCTACGATATGCAGCTGACCTACGACGTGATATGTGCTATTCACGACGTTCTTCCCGGCGTAGTTGAGGATCTTTACACCGTCACCGACAACAGTAAGATTTCCACCACCATAAAGACCCTTGCCAAGACCGAGACCATAAACGATGTGCGCGAGGTGCGTTCCTCCGCGCTTGAGTACGCGCTGATCGGTATGGCGGCCGCGTTTATCATCAGCTACGTCGTGGCATTTCTCGTATACATAAACGATACCAAGATCTACGACGAGTCTACCGTAAAGGCGCGCTTTGACTCCCCCGTTATCGGTGTTATCCCGGATTGGGAAGCACATAGCGACAGCAAGAAATCGGGTCGCAAGAAAAAGAAGACGATCATCCTTGGCAGTAACCGTGACTACACGGGCAAGCTCCTTTGCAAGGATACCCCGTTTGCCGTCTCCGAGGCCTTCAACACCCTGCGTACCAACCTTTGCTACTCCACCGCGGCAGAGAAGTGCCCCGCGTTTGCCATCACCTCTGACTTTTCAGGCGCAGGTAAGAGCGTTATTTCCGCCAACGTTGCCCTCTCGCTCTCCATGCTTGGCAAAAAGACTATCCTTCTTGAGTGCGACCTTCGTCGTCCCGAGCTTGCAAAGATATTCTCCTCTGACAGAAAAGAGGGTCTCTCGGAGCTTCTGAGCGGTAATGCCGCTTCGGCAGACGAGGTGGTCTACAAGCACGACAAGAACCTCGATATAATCTTCTCCGGACACATCCCGCCCAACCCCTCCGAGCTTCTCGGAAGTGAGATGATGCGCGAGCTCGTTGATGCCTGCAAGGAGAAATACGAGTTCATTATAATCGATACTCCCCCTGCCTTCGAGGTGTCTGACGTAGGTGTTATTTCACCCCTCCTTACCGGTACGGTAATGGTAGCGAGAAGCAATTACTCCGACGTTGACGCCATCAGCGCATCCGAGGAGCTTATCAAGGGCGTAAACGGCCGCATCGTCGGCTACGTTATCAACGGCGTAGACCTTAAGCTCGGCTCAGCCCATTATTACAGAAAAAGCAAGTACGGCTATCGCAAGTATTACAGGTATTCCAAGTACGCAAAGTACTCAAGGTACGCCAGATACTATACACCCTACCGTTCTGAAAATCAGGACAACGAGACCGCTGAGTAATGCCTCTGATAATTACTGACGACGCTCGTTTTCAAGCGGCCAGATCGGCCGTCCTATCGGAGAGCATCTCTTGGGAGGGCATAGGCGCTCTTTCGGAGAAATCGCTCCACAAAATGCTGAAATTATATATTGAGCCCGATATTGGGAACCACGAGGTCGGTTATATGGGCTCGATAGTCGATATCAAAAATTCTGACGGCATATACGAGGTTCAGACAAGGGGATACGACAGGCTTTTACCTAAGCTTAGCCGTATTCTCCCCACCTCGCGCGTTACCGTCGTGTGCCCGCTCGCCACGGAAAAACATACGCGCTGGCTCGACCTTGAAACGGGCGAGATGACAGAGCCGAGAAAAAGCCCGAAGCGTGAAAGCGCTTACGATGCCTTTCGTATGCTTTTCGGCATACGAGGGGTCATCACGCATCCGAACCTTTGCGTGCGGCTGGTGTATATGAAGGTCGAAGACTTTAGAGCACTTGACGGTTGGGATAAAACTCGTAAGCGCGGCTCAAACCGCATCGAGCGCATCCCAACTCAAATTATTTATGAAGAGGAGCTGTGTAATCCCGGCGATTATCTGGCTCACATACCCACCGAGCTTGGGCGTGAGTTCACCGCACCCGAGTTCTCCCGCGCAATAAAGCGCCGTCCGCGCTACGCCTACTACGTACTTAAGCTCCTCGTCGCAACGGGTGCCGTTGTAGAGGATGGCAAGCGTGGTAGGGCAGTGCTTTATAAGATCAGTGAGGAAAAATAAATGAAATCTTACAGAGCCGGAATAGATATTGGTTCTACCACGGTAAAATTACTTGTTATAGACGACGGCGGCAATACCGTATGGGGTAAATACCGTCGCCACCTCTCGCATACCCAATCGACCCTTGCCGCATTGCTTCGTGAGGCGGCAGACGAGCTTGGCGATATATCCCTTAAGGTCAAAATAACGGGCTCGGGTGCAATATCCCTCGCCAAGGCTATGAATATCGAATTTGTACAAGAGGTCGTTGCAACCACCACGGCGATCCGTGCGACCGCGTCGCGCACCGACGTAGCCATAGAGCTCGGTGGCGAGGATGCCAAGATCATATACTTCGGCAGTGGTGGAGTTGAGGAGCGTATGAACGGCGTTTGCGCCGGAGGTACAGGCTCGTTTATCGACCAGATGGCCGCCCTACTTGAGACGGATGCCGCAGGACTTAACGAGGCCGCAAAGAGCTATAAGGAGATCTATCCGATAGCGGCGCGTTGCGGCGTGTTCGCCAAGACTGATATACAGCCCCTCATCAACGAGGGTGCAACTAAGCCCGATCTCGCCGCCTCGATCTTTCAGGCGGTCGTTAATCAGACCATCTCTGGCCTCGCCTGCGGCAAGCCTATTCGCGGCTGTGTCGCATTCCTCGGTGGCCCCCTGCATTTCCTCACCGAGCTTAAGGCCGCATTCATCCGTACGCTGAAGCTCACGGATGAAAACATAGTAGCTCCCGACAACTCGCATCTCTTTGCCGCCCTCGGCGCCGCGCTTTCTGCCGATGATACGGCAAGTGTGGACCCGTGTGACCTTATTTCGGCTCTTGAGCGTGGAGTTAAGGTCGAAAGTGAGATAAAAAGGCTCGATCCCCTCTTTAAAACCGAGGAGGAATATACCGCCTTTACCGAGCGCCATAAGCGCGCATCCGTCGTCCGCTCTCCTCTTTCCGAGTATCGCGGCAACGCGTTCCTCGGCATAGATGCAGGCTCCACCACGACCAAGGTTGCCCTTATAGGTGAGGACGGCCGCCTTCTCTTTTCGTTTTATGCAAACAACCGCGCCAATCCCATAAAGACCGCCATATCGGCGATCGAGCAGCTGAAGTCCGAAATGCCCGAGGGCGTAACTATTGCCCGCTCCTGCTCTACAGGCTACGGCGAGGCTCTCTTAAAGGCCGCGTTCGGGCTTGACGAGGGTGAGGTCGAGACGGTCGCACACGCCACCGCCGCCGCATTTTTCGAGCCCCGCGTTGATTGCGTGCTCGACATCGGCGGTCAGGATATGAAGTGTATCAAGCTCCGCGAGGGCACCGTCGATAACGTAATACTCAACGAGGCCTGCTCGTCAGGCTGTGGCTCGTTTATAGAGAACTTTGCTAACTCGCTCGGTATGAGCGCCGCGCAGTTCGCATCCAAGGCACTCTTTGCCAAGGATCCTGTCGACCTCGGCACGCGCTGTACCGTCTTTATGAACTCAAACGTAAAGCAGGCGCAAAAGGAAGGCTCTACCGTTTCCGACATATCGGCCGGTCTTGCCTATTCCGTCATCAAAAACGCGCTCTTTAAGGTCATAAAGCTGACCGATGCGCGTGAGCTTGGCCGTCATATCGTCGTGCAGGGCGGTACCTTCTATAACCACGCCGTTCTCCGCGCCTTTGAGTCGATAGTCGGCTGTGAGGTCGTATGCCCCGACATTTCCGGAATTATGGGCGCGTTCGGCGCGGCTCTGCTCGCACGTAATCGCTACGTAGGTCAAATGACGACTATGCTCTCCGTCGACGAGATACTTTCGTTCACCTACAAGACCCGTACCGCACGTTGCGGCGGCTGTCAGAATAACTGTATGCTCACCGTCAATGAGTTCGCGGGCGGCCGCCGTCATATAAGCGGCAACAGATGTGAGAAAATGGTGCGCGGCGGCAATGCCGCAAAGCGTGGTGAGAACCTCGCCGCCTATAAAATCTCGCGCCTCTTTTCCTACGAGCCTCTCGCGCCCGAGGTGGCACCCCGTGGCACGTTAGGTATACCCCGTGTGTTAAATATCTATGAGAATTACCCCTTCTGGGCAACGTTCTTTAAGGAGCTCGGCTTCAGCGTCGCACTCTCTCCCGCGTCCGACAGACGCCTCTATGAGCTGGGTATGGAGTCCATACCCTCGGAGTCGGAGTGCTATCCCGCCAAGCTCTCGCACGGCCACGTTCAATGGCTGATAAACAACGGTGTCAGAACCATCTTCTACCCCTGCGTTTTCTATGAAAGACAGGAGACTCCCGGCGCGCAGAACCACTTTAATTGCCCCATAGTAGTATCCTATTCCGAGAACCTCAAAAACAACATTGAGGATCTTGAGGGCGGCGATATCAGGTACATACGCCCCTTTATCGCACTCACCGACGAGCGCACGGTCTCCGATCGCCTCACTCGCCTTTGCGAAAAGGAGTGGGGCATCTCTGCACGTGAGGTAAAGCGCGCCGTTCGCCGCGCCTGGGCTGAACAGCTCTCTGCCAAGGCAGATATCCGCCGAGAGGGCGAGCGCGTGCTTAAAGCGATGGAGGAGGCAGGCGAGCGCGGCATAGTCCTCGCAGGTCGCCCATACCATCTTGACCCCGAGATCAACCACGGTATTCCCGAGCTCGTCGCATCCTACGGCCTGCACGTCTTTACCGAGGACTCGCTACCCATATCGGATAACCCCACGCGACCCTTGCGCGTAGTCGATCAGTGGGTCTATCATTCAAGGCTCTATTCTGCCGCCGAGTTCGTCCGCGACCGTACCGACCTTGAGCTCATACAGCTCAACTCCTTTGGTTGCGGTCTTGACGCCGTCACCACCGATCAGGTCAGCGATATTCTCACCACGGCAGGCAAGCTCTATACCGTCCTCAAGATCGACGAGGTAAACAATCTCGGTGCCGTCCGTATTCGCATCCGCTCGCTCATTGCGGCAATGAATATGCGCACGGGCAAGGAGTGCCATACCCACGGCTCGATAGAGTACCACCGCGCCGAATACACCAAGGAAATGAACCTTAAGGGCTATACCATTCTCGCACCGCAGATGAGCCCGATACATTTCGACATCCTCGGCCCTGTATTCAGAAAGCACGGCTATAACGTAGAGATACTCTCAAACGACAACCGCGCCGCCATCGACGTCGGTCTGCGCACGGTCAACAACGATGCCTGCTATCCCTCGATAGTTACCGTCGGTCAGATAATGGAGGCGGTCCTATCGGGCAGATACGATACGGATAAGCTCGCCATAATGATGTCGCAAACGGGCGGCTGCTGCCGCGCGAGCAACTACGTCGGCTTTATCCGCCGCGCCCTCGATAAGGCAGGACTCTCGCATATCCCGGTAATCTCCATAAACGCAAACGGAATGGAGAAAAACAGTGGCTTCTCCTTCACTCTACCGCTCGTCCTCGACGCGGGTCACGCCATAGTATACGGCGACCTCTTTATGCGTTGCCTCTATCACACTCGCCCGTATGAGCTTATCCCGGGCAGTGCAAACGAGCTCCACGGTAAATGGCGCGATATCTGCATTGACTCGATAGTCAATAAGAAATCAAAGTATAAATATAAGGACGTCTGCCGCGGTATCGTCGAGGCGTTTGACACGCTTCCTCTTGACCCGCAGATCAAAAAGCCGCGCGTCGGCATCGTCGGCGAGATACTCGTCAAGTATATGCCCCTCGCCAACAACAACCTCGTCGAGCTACTTGAGCGCGAGGGCGCGGAGGCAGTCTGCCCCGACCTTATGGATTTCTTGAATTACAGCCTCTACAACTCGGTCTACAAGGCCAAGTACCTCGGCACGAAAAAGCGCGGCGCAATTATAGCTAAGGCCGCAATCGCCATCATTTCACGCATACGCAAGCCGGCAACCGATGCTCTGAAGGCCTCGTGCCGCTTCGACACCCCCGTTCCCATCGCCCATATTGCCGAGATAACCAAGCCCGTTCTGTCGATAGGAAATCAGTACGGCGAGGGTTGGTTCCTTGCAGGCGAAATGATCGAGCTTATCACCTCCGGCACGCCCAATATAGTTTGCATTCAGCCGTTTGCCTGCCTCCCCAATCACGTAGTAGGTAAGGGAGTCATCAAGCAGCTACGCAACAAATACCCCGGCGCAAATATTGCCGCCGTCGACTACGACCCCGGCGCCAGCGAGGTAAATCAGCTCAACCGTATTAAGCTTATGCTCTCCGAGGCCAAGCGCCAAAAGGCGCTCGAGACCGAGAAAGAGCCCGAGCACGTATAATAAAAGAGCTCCGATCACCCAATCGGAGCTCTACCTATTTAAGCTGATATCCATTCTTTCACCGCTTATCGGGTGATCAAAAACGATGCGTGAAGATACGAGCGAGTAGCTCTCGCCCTCTATCCTCTTTCCGTACAGGAAGTCCGCGTATAGCGGCGCACCTATATGAGCCATATGCACGCGTATCTGGTGCGTGCGCCCCGTGTGCAGTCGTACGTCGCATATCGCACGCCCGTCGGAAAGCACCTCTCTTACGCGGTACTCCGTGACCGCACGCTTTCCGTCCTCGCGCACCACCCGTTTAACGCTGTCGGGGGCCTCGCGCTCGATCGGCGCGTCTATTATACCCGAGGACACCACGGGTGCACGCTCAAGCAGAGCGGTGTAGTATTTCTCAAATCCACCGCGCTTCATATCCTCAGACAGTCTTGCCGCTGCGAACTGATGCTTTGCTATCACCACAAGCCCCGACGTGTCGCGGTCAAGGCGGTTTACGGCGCGGAACGTAAAGCCCTCGCCCATATACGCCATCACCACGTTTGCAAGCGTCACAAGGCTGTTTCCGAGAGAGGGATGCACAGGCATATTCGTCGGCTTGTCTACGACCAGGATGTGCTCGTCCTCGTAGACTATACGCAATTCGCCCGCGATCGGCTCGATGCCCTCGCTCGCCTCGCGCGGCAGGGTGATCTCAACCTCGTCCCCCGTATGAACCACACGGCGCATCGTCACGACCTCGCCCGATACGCGCACACCACCGAACTTTACCTTTGTAAGAAGCGTTGCGGACAGACCTATCCGCCCCTTCAAAAAGTCCTTTATGAGCCTGCCGTCGTACTTTTCGTCAACAGTAGCGAGAATGCGCTCGCCACCGTCAGAAAACGTCATATCCGTTGATTTTCGTGCCATTAGTGCGGCCAAACTCGTGGGGAGGCAGAAGTACGCTCGTCGTAATAACGTCATCGCACTCCGCGCGGATCACCTCGACCGAGGGAGCCTCGTAACAGTTTTTTTCCATAATGATCTCCAAAAGTAAATAATGACTAAATTATACAATATATTTCGGTGCAAGTCAATAAAAAGTTGTAAAAAAGCTATTGACATACGCCCGAATATGTGATAAAATAACTTATCAAATGAAGATAGAGGCGCACTGCACGAAGATTACCGCACGAAAAACAAGGCCCCCAAGGCCGTGTGGGAAAGGCGTGGGTGCCGAAGCGGATACCGTGGGAGGTATTACGCTGGCAGTTCGGAGAACATCCGCCCTGCTGTCGCAGAAATGCGGAGGGCTATCACGTCAATATGAACTGTGATCTTTGTGAAGGTAGCCGTCTCTGTATCGGCTATCTTTTTTTAAATTCTTAAAAAGGAACAAAGAAAATGAAAAACACAGTATTTACAGGCGCCGCAACCGCCATCGTTACACCACTTACAAAGGACGGCATAGACTACGAGCAGTTCGGCCGTCTCATAGACTGGCAGATAGAGCAGGGCATTGATGCCATCGTCGCCGTCGGTACCACGGGTGAGGGCTCGACCCTTGATGACACAGAGCACAAGGAGGCTATAAAATTCTGCGTTGAACGCGTCGCGGGCAGGGTACCCGTTATCGCAGGCACGGGCTCCAATGACACGGCATACGCCATTGAGCTCACGCGATACGCCTGCGAGGTCGGCGCCGATGCTATGCTTCTGGTCACCCCCTATTACAACAAGGCTACACAGCGCGGCCTTATCGAGTCGTTCCGTGCCGTCGCCGACGTTTCCACCAAGCCGTGTATACTTTATAACGTGCCGAGTCGCACAGGCTGTAACCTCACGCCTGCCTCTGCTGCTATACTCGCCGAGCATCCGAACATCGTCGCTATTAAGGAGGCTTCGGGCAACATATCGCAGATCGCCGAGCTTGCACACCTCGTCGGCGATAAGATGGATATATACTCCGGCAATGACGATCAGATAATTCCCGTCCTCTCTCTTGGCGGCAAGGGCGTTATCTCCGTGCTGTCTAACATAATGCCTAGGGCAACGAGCGAAATGTGCCATAAGTATCTCTCCGGCAATACCGCCGAGGCGCTTAAGCTTCAGCTCGACCTTATCCCCCTCGTAAACGCACTGTTTTGCGAGGTCAACCCGATCCCCGTAAAGGCGGCCGTAGCCGCAATGGGCTATTGCGAGAATTATCTCCGCCTCCCCCTCACTACGATGGAGCCGGAAAACGAGAAAAAGCTTCTCTCGCTTATGCGCGAGCAAAATCTGATATAAGGATAAAAGAATATGAATATACTTGTAAACGGCTGTCTCGGCCATATGGGGCGCGAGGTAGTCTCTCTTTGCGATAAAGGATATCGCGGAGCGAGCTTTGCCGTGGGAGTTGACCCAAGTGCAGACGGCACGCAGGGTGTATATCCGTCCTGCGACTCTATCCCCTCCGTCGCCGATATAGACTGTATAGTCGATTTTTCGCACCACAGCGCTGTCGGTGACCTTCTCGACTTTGCAACGGAGCACGGCATTCCCACCGTCGTAGCCACAACGGGTCATACGGATGAGGAAATAGCACTTATTCATAACGCCGCGCGCCACGTTCCCGTATTCCATTCGGCAAATATGTCACTCGGCGTCGCCCTGCTCGTTGAGCTTGCCAAGACGGCCGCTCTGGCTATGCCCGAGGCAGAGATCGAAATAATAGAGAAGCACCACGACAGAAAAATAGACGCCCCCAGCGGCACCGCCCTGATGATAGCCAAGGCTATATGCGACGTTCGCCCCGAGGCATATATCAACAGCGGTCGTACAGGACTTTGCAAGCGCACCCCCGACGAGATCGGCATTCACGCAGTCAGAATGGGAAATATAGTTGGTGAGCACGAGGTTATGATAGGCACGCAAAATCAGACCATCACACTGAAGCACGAGGCGCACAGCCGCGCCCTCTTTGCCGAGGGGGCACTTGCCGCCGCACAGTTCATCATAGACTGTGCACCCGGGCTTTACGATATGAAAAGCCTTGTCAGCGGACAAACGAGCAATACGGCAATAGTTTGAAAAGGAATCACAGAATGAAAATAGCAATATACGGCTACGGCAATCTCGGCCGCGGAGTCGAGGCCGCCGTCAAGCACAACCCGGACGTCGAGCTGTTTGGCGTGTTCACCCGTCGCGCCCCCGAGGCGGTAAGGACCGTCAGCGGTGCTGCGGTATACCACGCGTCCGATCTTATGAAATTTAAGGATGAGATCGACGTTCTCGTCATTTGCGGCGGCAGCGCTACCGACCTGCCCACGATGACTCCCGCACTCGCACACGATTTCAACGTAGTCGACAGCTTTGATACCCATGCACGGATACCCGAGCATTTCGCGGCGGTAGATGCCGCGGCTGCCGAGGGCGGCAAGGCTGCCGTTATCAGCTCAGGCTGGGATCCCGGCCTCTTTTCGATAGCAAGAGCGTACGCCTCTGCCGTCCTGCCTATGGGTAAGGATTATACCTTTTGGGGCAGGGGAGTGAGCCAGGGACACTCCGATGCCATCCGCCGCCTTGAGGGCGTGGTCGACGCCCGTCAGTATACCGTCCCCATCTCCGCGGCGCTTGATGCAGTCAGATCGGGTAGTGAGCCCGAGCTTACAGCAAGGCAGAAGCATCTTAGGGAGTGTTACGTCGTGGCAGAGGAGGGGGCCGACCTTGACAGGATCGAGCGAGAGATAAAAACGATGCCCAATTATTTCGCCGATTACGATACCACCGTTACCTTTATCACTAAAGAGGAGCTTCTTCGCGATCACGGCGGCCTGCCTCACGGCGGCTCCGTTATAAGAACCGGTAGCACGGGTATCGAAAATGAGAACACCCAGACGATAGAGTTCTCCCTGAAGCTCGACTCCAACCCTGAATTTACAGGCTCGGTCCTTATTTGTACGGCACGTGCCGCATATAAGATGGCGGGGCGCGGGGACGTGGGCTGTAAAACCGTGCTTGATATCGCACCGGCCGATTACTCCCCTCTTTCCTCTGATGAGCTCCGTGCACATCTTCTTTGATATTGCGACACGGGTATAGACTAAAATCCGAAAGTGTAAATAAATGATTACAAAAACTAAGTATATTTGCAAAAATATATCACGCACCGAGCACGGCGAGCTCGCCTTTGGGGGTGTTCCGCTCTCCACCCTTGCAAAAAAACACGGCACACCCCTTTATCTCTATGACGAGGACAGAATACGCGAGCGTTGCCGCACCTACCTTACTGCAATGCGTGCGTGCTTTGCCTCTCGCTCACGCGTATTATACGCCTCAAAGGCCGCATCCTTTAAGCGCGTGTATGAGATAATGCGCGAGGAGGGTATGGGCATCGACGTAGTTTCTGTCGGCGAGATTTATACCGCTTCTCTTGCGGGTTATCCGCTTGAGCGCGCGTATTTCCATTCAAACAATAAGACCGATCGTGATATAGCTTACGCCATAGAGCACGGCGTCGGATATTTCGTGGTAGACAACGAGGAGGAGCTCGTTTCCATCAATCATATAGCAGGCGAGCATGGGATCCGTCAACGCGTCCTTCTGCGTATTACTCCCGGCATAGATCCTCATACCTACGCCGCCGTATCGACCGGAAAGGTCGATTCCAAATTCGGCTCCGCAATTGAGACGGGACAGGCTGATGCCATAACCTCGCTCGCTCTCTCTCTTGACTCTATCGATCTGTGCGGCTTTCATTGTCACGTTGGCTCTCAGGTCTTTGACTCCGAGGTCTATATCCGCGCCGCCGAGGTAATGCTGGACTTCGTGAAGCATATTTCCGATACTCTCGGTTATATGGCGCGTGAGCTTGATCTTGGCGGTGGCTACGGTGTCAGATATACCGACTCCGACCCCGAGATAGATATCGCCGCCAATATAGCCTCCGTTGCCGAATTTATGCACTCTTACGCGGACAAGCTCGGTATGACTCTGCCCGAAATAGCTATGGAGCCCGGGCGCAGTATCGTTGCCGATGCCGGCCTCACGCTCTATACCGTCGGCACGGTAAAGCGTATCCCCGGCTACAAGACCTACGTCTCCGTTGACGGCGGCATGTCCGACAACCCGCGCTTCGCCCTCTACGGCTCGCCCTATACCGTCCTGCCCGTACACGGTGAGGTGCCCGCCAATGCCACCCTTGCCTCGGTCGTCGGTCGCCTGTGTGAAAGCGGTGATATAATACAGGAAAACGTTCCGCTCCCCGCCGATATGAAGCGCGGAGATCTGCTGGCGGTGCTTACCACCGGCGCGTATAACTATTCTATGGCCTCGAACTACAACCGTCTTGGGCGCCCTGCGGTCGTGATGCTCTCGGACGGTCGTGACACTCTTGCCGTCCGCCGCGAGACCGAGGAGGACATCGCCCGACTCGACGTGTAAAGAAAATGGGGCAGCTCCATTCAGGCATAACCTAAGCAAAAAGCGCAGACGTTCACTGCAACGTCTGCGCTTTTTTGTTTATTATAGGTAAGCTTGTCCACTCGGCGCAGGTGCTCTTAGCGAAAGCACCTGTCGGATAAAATGAGGCACAGAGTACCGGTTTCTTGGGCTTGTCCCTGTTTGTGGGAGCGTGCTTTTGAAAAGAATTCCTGCGCCAAGCGGGCAAAGAAGAAGGTGCTCCCCTCCGCTTCGCCTATGTAATTCTAACTACGCAGTCTTTTTCTCTGCGTTTTTTCTTCTTGATCGCCATAAAGGCATAGTAGATACCGTAAACGATAAGCACCATTCCAAGTATCGTACCCACGACCACGAGCGGCATTATCTTTGCAGGGATAAAAGTGAACGAGCTTCCCGTAAGGAAGAACCAGTCGTAGTGATGGTCGGGATTGGTGTAGAGCGCGTTGCCGAGCGATGCCCACAGCGCGATGCATAAGATCATAGCAAGCGATCTCCACAGCCGTCTTATGCTTGGCACGACGGCTTTTGTTGCCAGCGTGTTGAAGCCCCAGGAAAAAACGAGTCCGTGGTATATGAATGTCTGCAAAATTTTGTAGCATATCGGCGAAATGTCGCCCACTGCACCGTTAGGATAGGTTATGTACATAAGGGGCGCAACGATTGCCAGCATCGCCACAGGCTCCTTTATCATATTAAAAAATCTCTCAAATCTTTTGTTAAACTGTACGAATGCAATTATAGGGCAGAGCACAGTACAAATATGGAAGGGCAGCTTGTCGATGTTCATCTCGCCTGCTACGCCGGCATCGCCGTGCATCAAGGGCTGTACGAAGAAATCGACTAGATAAATCGCCGTCATAGCAAATGCAATTATACCCAGCGCCTTTTGCTGAGTCGCTTTGTCCTTCTTTGACAGAAAAACGCCGAGCACTATCGTCAGACCTATTATTGTCATCGTATAAAGAATATGCCAGAAGTTAAAGATGTCGATATTAAACGGTTTATCATCGCTGAAAAGCCAAATAAAAAATTCTCTCATTTGTTACTTCTCCTTTTTAGGTTAGAGTACCATCTCTGATCCCTCGGCAGCGCGCAAAGCTCATACAAGGCCGTAGTGATAAATACCACCGCAACTCCCGCAATTCCCATCGTGAGCGTGTTTATCCAAGGCATATCGGGGAAGGGCAGCTCAAGCAGATACATCGAGTTGCACGGATCGAGCCTAAAGATCGCGTAAAGTGCGTTTATGATCGCACCGTCCAGCACGAAAAACAAAAGTCCAAGAGCAACGCTTATAACGTTTTTTACGCGGATATGCACCATACCCGACACAACGAGATATATGCAGCCTAGCACCATCGTCGAATGAGAGAGCATTCCCTTTAAAACGCCGTAGTCCGTAAGCGTTGGATTTGCACCGAAATTCTCATTTATTATTATACCGATGCTGCCGCATACCGTTCCCGCCCAGAAGGTGAACTCCGATATTATCTTAAATATGCGCGAGTCTCTGTTCCCGATAAACGAGCACGCGAGCAAAAGCCACATACACACGTTGCAGGGGTGGATGGGTAAAAGCTGTGACTGCTCTATCGTAAGATCACCCGTGCTGAAAAAGTTTACCCACAGCGAGCTGTAATGTATCAGCACCGTGACGATCGCCGTTATCTTGAGTGCAAGGCGCTTTCCGCCGTCGGTCCTTACCCATACGGCAAGCGCAATAAGCACACCCGCGCTTATAAGAGTCGACAGAACCATATATAAAATATGTACTGTGCCAAACATACGGTTCTCCTTATATTAGTTTCTGACACTATTCTATCACTCTCGTACGAAGAATTCAAATTAAAAAATATTAAAAACTCTTAACTATTATTAACCACGGGAAAGAAATACAAATAACCCCCACCCGTGTAGCGTTATTGCCACTTTGGGTGGGGGTCTGTATTGAGTTTTTTGCGGCTTAATTTACAAGCTCTACCTTGATGGTGTTGGTGTTTCCGGGCTTGCCGTTGATCTGTCCGCCCGTGAGAACGACCGTGTCGCCCTTCGTAAGCTTGAGCATCTTCTTTGCCTGTACCATAGCGTGGTAGTATACCACCTCGGTGGAGTTGAACTCCTCTGCAAGCGCGGGGGTCACTCCCCAGCTCAGATTCAGCTTTCTCCACGCGCGCTCGGTAGTCGTCATACCGATGATGTCCGCAGGCGCACGGAAGCGGCTTACCATTCGTGCAGTCTGACCGCTCTTCGAGCTTACCACGATGCACTTTGCGTTAACGTCTATCGCCATCGCGCAGGTGGCGTGTGAAACCGCGTCGAGGATGTTGCGAATACGGAAATCCGTAGATCTGAACCATTCCTTGTAGTTTATGCCCTTTTCGGTGAACTCGGCGATCTCCGCCATGTTTTTAACCGCCTCGATAGGGTGCTTTCCTGCCGCCGTCTCGCCCGAAAGCATTACCGCGCTCGAGCCGTCGTAAACGGCATTCGCCACGTCGGATATCTCCGCTCTTGTCGGGCGGGGGTTGTGTATCATAGACTCGAGCATCTCCGTCGCCGTGATGACTCGCTTTCCAAGCAGTCTGCATTTCTTGATGAGGTATTTCTGTACCGTAGGCACCTCCATAAAGGGTATCTCAACGCCGAGATCGCCTCTGGCAACCATTATTCCGTCAGCTACGTTGCATATCTCGTCGATGTTGTCGACACCCGCACGGTTTTCTATCTTTGCGATAATGTCGATATCCTGTCCGCCGTTGGCATCAAGGAAATCTCTTATCGACTTTATATCCGCCTCACAGGAAACGAACGATGCCGCAACAAAGTCAACCTCGTTTTCTATACCGAAAAGAAGATCGGCCTTGTCCTGCTCACCGAGGAACTCCTGATGCAGGTGCTTGTTTGGAAAGTTCATACTCTTTCTGTCGGACAGCTCACCGCCTGCAATTACCTTGCATTTTGCCTCACAGCCGTCTACATTAAGCACCTCGAAGATAACAAGACCGTTATTAAGAAGTATACGGTCCCCCTCTGCAAGCTCCTCCATCAGGTGCTTGTACGATACCGACACACGCTCGTTGTTTCCGACGACGTCTGCGGTCGTAAACGTAAAGATATCGCCATCCTCAAGGGATATTTTTCCGTTTTCAAAAGTGCCTATTCTATATTCGGGGCCCTTGGTGTCGAGCATAATGGGAATGGGGAGTCCGAGCTTCTCTCTGACTCTCTTGACCAGATCCATCTTTTCCTTGTGCTGCTCGTGCGTTCCGTGCGAGAAGTTGAGTCTTGCCACGTCCATTCCTGCGCGGCACATCGCAGTCAGCGTCTTTTCATCCTCGCATGCGGGGCCTATTGTACAAATGATTTTAGTTTTGCGCATAAAATTTGTCCTTCCGGCTTTTGCCAAATATATTCCAACTATATTCTATCACATTCGCACGGATAAATCAAGATTTTGTAAAAAATAAAAGGGTGTCCGTACTCTTTTTTTGAGCACGGACACCGTGAGCGTTATTATTCGGTTGTGTAGTTATCAAAGTAGCCCTGGATAAATACGATGGGAGTACCCTTGTCACCCGAGCCGGAGGTCAGGTCGCACAGCGAGCCGAGCAATACCGTTTATTCTGCTCAGATAGCGCGGAAGCCAATATTGTTGACCATTCCGTCGTAGTCGAATGCAACGAACATCTCATATTCATCAAGGATCCATACGTAATGGATATTGCCTGAGCCAAAGGTTGAATCGTGCTCTCTGCCCATTACCTCTACGATCTCATCCATAGTCATACCCTCGTACACGGCAAGTTTAGGGACGTAGTTGATTGTAGAAACAAGCTTATCGGTAAATAAGATATAAAGGTTCGTTTCGGAATTGTACTTCCATTGCCTTCCAACTGTATTTGGCATGGGATCACCAAGGGCGAAAATGACATCATCACGCGTCATTCCTATCTTTAACTCGATATCCTCATCCTTTGCATAGCAGAATCGCGTCACGACCATATTGGAGTCAAGCCATACGAAAAGGTTTTCTTCGAGCTCGGTATTCCATTTATATACAGTGGTTGTTGTAATTCCTGCATCGACGCCCTCTGCTCCAATCACTTCGTTGAGTTCTGCGAGCGTCATTCCAACGGAAATATCGGCCACGCTTGCATCAAACTGCACAAGCTTGAGCGTGCCGCCGTCATCCTCAAACTTGAATAAACCGATTTTGGTATCCGAGGTAGGCCAAGAATATATATCCTGCCATCTTCCAATCCTCGTGCCCTCACAATTATATATCTCCGTTAATCTCTCATAGGTCAGACCGACCTCTATGGATATTTCCGAATCCATGAACACCTCTGTAACCAAACCGTCAGCAAATCTAACGTACGTTATTTTGCCGGGGAAGAAGTTAGACCAGGAATAAAGGCCGCTTACGTTGGCGACGGGTGTTCCCTCGCGATCAAACAGATCCGTTACCTGGGTATAGGTCATTCCGACCTTTGCGTTTGGTGCATTGGAGACGGTGTATTCCAGCATTTTACCATCGGGATCCAACCACACGTAAAGAGCATTTTCGCTTGTAGAAGGCCACGTATGTATATTGGGCTCCAGGCTATACGTGCTACCCGCCGATCCGAGAAGGTATTTGATCTCATCAAGGCTCATACCGACAGCAGGCACGAGATCAGCCCTGCGCTCGATGCGCGAGACCTTCGCGTTAGCATCGTCAGTTGAACGAGTGAACCAAACGTACAGATCCATCTCATCACCAGTATCCCAAACGCATATATTCGGTGATATTTCAAGCTGTGTACCCTCGCTGCCAACGAGCGCAACAACGTCAGAATAACTCATTCCCGCGGTTATCTGTTTGTCGACTGAATCGCCGTAAGGTTCTCTGCATCCAAGTAACGTCAATGAACAAAATGCAATTAATGAGCAGATTAATGTTACTGTTTTTTTCATAATTTACCTCCTTGGTTGCCGGCTCTTGCTAAAACTTAAGAGTGCAATTTCAAGTATAACATCATTCGAAATAGTGTTATTGTTAGAGGAATAGGTATCTAAATCATTAGCGAGATTGCTTTCGGACTTCCAGGGAGTAATTATATAGTATCCGCATACCCAGTAGTCATCAACAACATACTCTGGGTTAGGCAACAAACTGTTGTTTGAATCAACATTTGTTACTGGAGAGGTGCCTCGCTTGTGAGACCAGAAGCCACTAGAATCCTGTCGATAAAAATGATAGTCTATATATGTTCCATCGCCACCAACCGCGAAAGCAATTTTGTATGTTCCGGACGGACAAATTTCATCTTTATCTACCTCTCTAATATAATTTGTTAAGGTCTGTTCATTTGCATTAAAATATACCATAAAATCGGCTTTTACGGCCGCAATTATGTCAATGGCATACTGTGAATAATTATAATGTCCGTATTCATCGATATCAGGGATTACCGAAATTCCAGCTGAAGCTCCTGGTTGTTGTGTAGAACCACTTGTAGCAGGATTGTTGATTGCATATGAGTAGCAATTATTACTGCTACTTATAGCATTCCAATAATTAGAATTATATTCAAATGTGCTACCGCTTACAGCAATCTCCGGGATTACACACCATTGATTTTCAAAGGAAACGGTAGTGTTTGATTGCCGAATAGAATACTCTCCTGTTGAAGTATTGGATTCCACGGCTGTCATATACCAATTTCCGGAATTAGCTTCGGACGATTTTGGTGTTATTGTTTTAAGGTCGCCAAGGGATAACTTCCACTGTTGTGTTGATGCACCTGTGTACTCTGCTAAAACGATTTCTGATATTTCGTTAGCATATTCTGACTGAACAGAAAGAGATAGGCCGTTGTATGGCGATGTGATTTTGTAGTATCCATCTACTAAGTGTTCAAGGCTCCAAGATTGATATTCTTCACCACTTAAAGCATCAAGCACAAGCGAACGCTCTGACTCCTGAATATTCATTTGCAAATACTCGTTATTTATTTGCGATCTAATGAATGTTGCACCTTCTTCGGCAGGGAGTTCTATTGTTAAGGTATAGGTATCAATTACAACACCGTTATAAGATAACGTTAGTGTTATATCACAATCCTTGTGAAATGCAATTGTGTATGTGTTAGTAGCAGTATTCCAAGATTGTGTAAATGCCGTGCTATCGTTTGCTTGCGCTTGCATAATTGGCTGATTTGCACCTACCACGGTAGTCCATGAATTGGGTTGAAAGGTTGCACTTTTTCCAACATAATACGGGTTGGAAATGTTTATATTATAGTCATTATCTGCATTTGTTGCCGGAGTACATTTTACAAATGTCCATCTCGCTCTAGATGTAGCACTATTTGCCGAAACAACAGACAATTGACTTGTGCTCGCGGCAGAAATGCAATACGAACTGCCGTATGGACGTAATATAAAACCTGTTCCATCCCACTCAATCCGTATGGTATCTGCTGTTGCAACGCTATTATCCGCTCCAGCTATGGTTTTTACAACGACGTTAGAACCTGAAATTCCAAAGGACAATACGTTGTTGTACATTGAGCGAATTATGTATCTATCGTCGCTCACGTGCGTGATCTTAAACAATTGCGTACGCTCAAAGCTATTAACGGGAGAAGTAGTAGACGTAATATTTCTAATATAATTTGTACCACTATTTGTACCAAGGGAGAGCCAATTGTTCGAATAATAATCGTTCTTAAAAGCGTAAATGCCATCTTGAAGCTTATAAGAATAATTTACACTTAATGATGGATATGCATTTCCGTTTTCATATGCCAAAAAGCGAAGCGTGCTGTTGCCTGATTGATATTTGAATGCCAATCCAAAATTTGAACTAGGGTTTGCAAGCCAATCCACAACCTCTGACTTGATATAGAACGAAGTTTCCCCCGGAGATGATGCTGAATTTGAACTTGAGGCTACAAAGTACGAATTATCCGAGTAGGAAGTTCTCAATGTTGGCATCGTTGCATATGTAACCGATGTTTCATCCCACGAACTCAAAACTCTGTAAGCGTTAACAGAAGTGTATGCGCTTTGAGATGCGTTCGTGTGATAGAACGGAAGATATAAATATGCAGATGTGACAGTTGCACCCTCTGGTAGATCATACATATCAATGTATACTAGTGCGGTAGATGTAGAGTTAACCTGCATATAAGTAGTCATTCCGTAGTTAGTATTGGGGCTAGATGATGTTACATACGCATCATATACGGCGTAGTCCGGCGCTAATGTCGGGTCAATTGTTACAGGAAATGCTCTCTCTGCTGAATTTATCCATTCTGCATCTGCACTTACAACCAATTTATAAGCGCCGTCAGTATTGGTTGATAGAATATAATTTACATTATAGGATATATCTCCATTTCTATCGTACATATACGGAGCTGGTATCGTATATTTGGGCTCTTTTGTTACGAAATCGTAGAGCTTGACATTCCCTTGAGCATCCAATTCGGCACACAATCCCTCTGTTACTAAGTTAAATTCGTAAACATAACTGTCTTGTCTGCTTTTTACAATGATGTTCTCTTTTACCTTGTTATTTACCAGAATATATTCTAGGTCAATGCTAGGTAATATATTTTCATACACAATTGATGTTTTGTTATTTATAGCGCTCGCTTCCTCGATAGTGTTCCAGCCTTGAGATGAATCTCGTGATATAGAATTCGTTACTTTTGAAGAAGATTTTAACAAAACGTCATCGCTAGCATTTATCTTCGTAGCGTTCGAACTCGACGCGCCGTTGCTAATAAGCGACATAGATATCGAATATCCATTTTCATTAAAAGAAAATACTGGCTCTCCAAAAGCAAATTCGTTCGCAAATTTAGCTCTATTATCGTGCGTCTTCAAGTTAGAAACACCGTTTTTTGTGACTAGATAAAGGGAATTATCTATGTCCTGCCATATACCATTGGAGTCCTTTCTGTGTACGGGAACACCGTAGTATACGACTTGATATGTGCCATCGGTAAGCTTGAAATGCTTTGATGTTTCTGTTCTTAACGTGGATAATTCAGTTACTTTTTTATTTATAACCTCTGTTGAGGTATTTCCAATAGTTGAGGTTCCATCTGAATTGTTTGCAGAGTTTGTTGCTTCTGAGGATGCCGCTAAGGTTACAATCGGTAAACATCCGAAAATGAAAGTCAATATTAAACATAGCGTTAATATCTTAAATAATGTATTTTTCTTCATAATTAATTTTCCTTTCTTAACAATTTATTAGTGTGTTAATAGGTGCATAGGAAAACTATCCATGCACCATGGGTAAAGGAAAATTAAAGGGATCGGTCTGTTATTTATTCGGTTTTTGTCTTTTTTCATATTATATCCCTCCTTTTTATAAAAGTAAAAAAGCGCACAAAGAGCCTCGCACCCCTTTGCACGCTGTTGTCCGTTTTAATTTGAGATAATTTCCAAGGGGTATAAAAACCTCTTTTTATTTATGATAACACATCTTGATATAAATGTCAATATTTTCTTGAAATATGCATAAAGTCCGTGCCCAAATTTCGGGCACGGACTTTATGGGAAATAATTATTCTGTCGTGTAGTTATCAAAGTAGCCCTGGATAAATACGATGGGAGTACCCTTGTCACCCG
>CAZQTN010000003.1:0-41974 GCA_964596195.1 uncultured Ruminococcus sp. | reverse complement strand
GGATTCCGTAAAGTACACCTATGAGATAGTCGAGATCGAGTCGATAATAGGCAACGGCGACGATATAGTCAAGGCGGGCACCCCCGTCGGCGACAACGACCTTATCAAGGTCGCGTATTATTACACCGTTAACGGCAAATCTCAGGGCCCGATGCTCGCACACGCCGTTATAGACCTCACCTCCAAGTCACTCCCCGCAGATGCGGTAAGTGCTTTGCGCGCCCTCTCTATCGGCAAGCTTGACACCCCCGTTGAGTTTACCGTAAGCTACGACCGCGAGAATGCCGAGTGCGTCACCTATCAGGCAAAGATAACTCAGCTCATCGAGATCGAGAATCAGGACGGCAAGGCGGTAAAAACGGTTGCCGAGGATTCGGTCGTTTCCTTCCGCTACCAGCTGATCGTAAACGGAGTCCTTGACGACGAGGAGCACATCGGTGTCGTAGATCTTGCAAACACCGAGGACGCCTTTGACGAGGCGCTCAAGTCGATGATAATCGGTAAGACGGCGTCCTTCGTGAGCATTACTCTCGACCTTGATTCGCAGTATTTCGAGGCGTTCAGCGCCTTCAGCACCTATCAGATCAGCCGGATCAAGTATTTCGTCACCAAAAAGGAGATAGTTTCCTTCTCCTTCCTCTCGTATTCCGAGCGTGATCCCTTCTACGGCGACTCTATCTACGAGAACAAGACCGACGACTACCTGCTCTACGGTCTTAACTACAACGTATGCTATCACATACTTCAGCTTCTCGGCGGTGTTACCGACAACGCATCGAGCTCTTCAGGCCTCTCAGGCTCCGAGATCGTATCCGTCGGCATAACTCCCGAAAAGCTCTACGACCTCGGCCTTTACGAGCACAGGATCTATTTTGAGCTGCCGAGAAATCTCGTTGCCATCGACAGCGGCGATGACGAGACCCTTGACGATTACACCTACTACGAAAAGCTTGGCTTTACCCTCTATATCAGCGACGTTCAGGACGACGGCACGAGAATAGTTGCCTCCGACCTCTACGACGTTATCGTAAAGGCTGACGCCGAGACCTTCTTCTTCCTCGATGATACCTTCGTTGATCTTTGGGCGAGAAGAAATATGCTTATGACCGACGTTGAGTTTATGCAAGAGATAAAGATAGAACTCGCACTCGACGACCTGGTTGGCAGCTACGAGCTCGATATAATACATCAGCTCTCGTATATCACCTCTACCGGCCTGCAGGTCGGCGGCAAGCCCCCCGAAAGCTACTCCGACACCTTTGACCGCATAAAGGTAAACGTTACTCCCACAGGGGAGTGCACACCCAATCTGCTCACTCAGCTTATAGAGAAAAACGGCAGGAACTATTATTCCTTCGACGAGCTCTATGAGTACACCGCCGAGAGCGACGACGCGCTTACCGCGTATTTCCCCGATTCGCTCGGTACCACCTACTTCAAGGAGTTCATTCTCTCGATGTTCTACGTCGACTTTGAGGACTCCGTTGATAAGGCAGAGCAGGATTTTGCAGTCGAGGAGTGCAAGATGCTGATGAAGTTCTCGATCAAGATCGATACCGACAAGGACGGCGACGACCAGGACGAGAATTATTACACCTATGAGTTTTACCGCACCGCTGACCGCCGAGTAGTAGTACGCCTGTACGAGGAGGACGGAAACGGCAGTATGCTTCAGTCCTCTGCTGTATCGGATTTCTACATCTCGACCTACGGCTTTAAGAAGATCGTAAACAACTTTATCTCGCTTATGAACGGCGAGGAGTTTGACCTTGAGAGCGGTTACGATTTTTGATTTTAAATAAATATCATAAATTTTAAAAAAACATTTGCTTTTTTTAAAAAAGTATGATATAATGATTGATGCTCGTTATATACGCGCCAAATTTATTCGTTTAAAAAATAAAAACATAGAGGAAAGAATGACAATGAAAAAGAGAATTATCAGCTTAATTCTTGTGGTAGTAATGTCCGTCCTCACTCTTGCAAGCTGTGCTTACAGCTACACGGGTGACGATATGACCAAGTACGCCACCTTCGACAAGGATGCGTTCCTTGCCGCACTTGCAGAGTTTGAGATACTGGACGGCGACTTCACCGAGAATGCCGAGACCAGAGAGCAGAAGGTGCTCGACACCATTATGGCATCCCTTGCCAAGCTTGCCGATACCGACGACAAGAAGACCGAGGGCACTGTTGGTGAGAACGACCTTTTCTACTACTGCTATTACGCAACCGCCGTTATCAACGACGTTGAGTACACCTTCTTCACCAGCACGATGAAGGAAAGTGCCGCCACCAGCGTTCAGCTCGGTCTTGGTGAGTACACCACCGATCTTGCTGAGAAGATCGCAGAGGCCTTCGCAGGCTACGAGTTCACCGAGGGCTCCGCTTACGAGCAGGTAACCAGCGGCGGCGTTACCGCAGGTCAGATCGTATATCTTTCTTATACCAGAGCGTACGAGCAGACCGACTCTGAGGGCATGATTGAGGACGTTACCGAAACCGTAGCAAGCCACAGAGTAGTTCTTGACGAGAATAACGCTCTGCATAAGCATCTTATCGACAACGCTACCGTCGGCACCAAGATCAGCACTCTCGATTGGACTGATGAGGCCTATGCCGAGGACGTTAGGGGCACTTACACCAACCTCGTTATCGACTGGGTAGAGACCGGCGCTTACAAGACTGTTACCGACGTTACCTACACCGAAGATAAGAACGAGTCTCCCACCGTTTACACCGGCTCGACCAAGCAGAACCTTAAGGACGTTGAGCTCACCTATCACGTATATCCCGTTTCTTACGTAGAGGTTGCCGAGATCACCGCTGAGTCCATTCTTAACGACATATACAGCGATGACTTGACTCTTGATATCCTCGCTACCATCCTCTTCGGTAAGGATTACTCCGAGCACGAGCACTCCGAGGATGAGGAGGACGATACCGCACATCAGCTCCTTGAGAAGTACGAGTTCACCGTTGAGGGTGAGGAGCTCTCTCTTGAGGATTTTGTAACCAAGCTTGTTTCCGCACAGACCGATGTAGCTGATTCCAAGGAGGCTATGGATGCAGCCAAGGAGGATTACGACGAGGCTGTTGAGGCTCTTGAGACAGCACAGACCACCTTTGATGAAAAGACCACCGCACTTGAGGAGGCTGAGGCTGCTTACGCAACAGAGGCTACCGATGCTAACAAGACCGCAGTAGACGAGGCTAAGGAAGCTCTTGCGACTGCAACCGACAAGCTCGAGGCAGCACAGGACGACCTTGAGGAGGCTGAGAAGGCTTACCTCGGCGCAGAGGCTACCGACACCGAGGAGGCAGAGGAGGGCGCTAAGGGCGAGTACGATGCCGCAGTCGCTGATAGAGACGCTCTTATTACCGAGCTCACCGCTACTATTGACGGAGGCGCTGACACTATCGTTACCGGATATAAAAACAATATCGTTTACGCTGACCTTGAGGCAGATTACAACGACGATATCAACGAAAAGGTTGCGACCTACGTTTACGAGCAGATTATCGCTGGGGTAACCGTTACCTCTTACCCCAAGAAGGCTGTTAAGTCCGCTTACGATTACCTCATAGACAGCTACGAGTACTGCTTCTACGAGAATTACACGCTTAGCGGAAGCTCCAACTCCTCCGCTACCCAGAGCTACTACAAGCAGTACGGCGGAAGCTTCAAGAACTTCCTCATTCAGCACGTTATTCCCAACGAGTTTGACCAGGAGGTGGATACCTACGACGAGGCCGTTGCGGTCGTTGAGGAAGCAGCTAAGGCACACGTCGCTGAGGCTATCGCCATCAATATCGTTGCACAGGCATTCGACCTTGTGCTTACCAAGGATGAGTTCAAGGATCTTACCGAGAACAACTACATCTACACTTACTACGTAGACAGCTACTACGAGGACAGCTTCGAGATCATGTATCAGTTCGACAAGCTTATGGATGCGCTTATTGAGTCTGAGGAGACCGAGGAAGGCATCGCTACCCTCGTAAGCTACGACAACGACTATATCGGTACCGTTAAGCGCGTTGAAGAGCTTACCGTAGAGACCGAGACTGAGTAAAAAAGACCTATGTGAAATCCGACAGCACAAACACTGTCGGATTTCCCTTTAATAATTATATAATGAAAGAAGTACAGCTTTATACAGACGGCGCCTGCCGCGGCAATCCCGGTCGCGGAGGATGGGGCGCGATACTCGTGTACGGTAAGTACGAGCGTGAGCTGTCCGGCGGCGAGAGGGAAACGACCAACAACCGTATGGAGCTTTTGGCCGCTATATCGGGCCTTGAGGCACTTAAGGAGCCCTGCCTTGTGACACTCTATTCCGACTCGAAATACGTAGTCGATGCTTTTCTGGAGGGGTGGGTCGATTCCTGGCGCGCCCACGGCTGGAAGCGGGGAAGGGATGAGCTTAAAAATCCCGACCTCTGGCAGCGTCTATATGATCTTACACAGCGGCACGAGGTGAAATTCGTATGGGTCAAGGGTCACGACGGCCACGAGTATAACGAGCGCTGTGACACCCTTGCCACGTCGTTTGCAGACTCCTTTTTGGAAGGATAAAATTGAAATGTCAAACAACAAAAAAATGAATAAAAGTCACACGGGTGCCGCCAAAACGCCAAAAAAGGACGCCCCGATGACGAAAAAGCAAAAGATATTTACCATCGTTGCCTCCGTGCTTATCGTGGCGCTCGTTGCCACGGCGGTGGTATTCATCGTGCGCGCGATACGCGGCGTGCCCGTTGATCTTATGAAGGATAACCTCTCTAAGTACATCGAGATCTCGCGCGACGACTACGGCAATATGAGCGTGGATATCCCGCTTGAGTCGTACGAGGAGATAGACCTTTTGCGTAAGATAAACGAGGTGCTCGTTGAGAACAAGAGCAAGGATCCACTCTACAGCGGAGGAGCCTACAAGAGCGAGGCAATAACGCTTGGCGACGTGGTTTCGCTTATGTATCGCGGATACTATATCGACGGGGATGGCAAGACCGTTGAGATCTCCTCTAATTTTGAGAGCGGAGAAAAGATAATGCTTGAGGTCGGAAGCGGCAAGGTCATTTCCGACTCCACCTCCGCGACTTACTTTATAACCGGCTTTACCGACGGTATGCTGGGCGTCGTCCCCTCGGACTATCAGCCCTTTTTGAAATACGGCGAGGGCACGGTACAGGAGGGTGACGTAATTTATCTCACCTACACGGCGTTTTACCCCGATGATGCAGGCACGTACAAGCAGGCGAGTGCCGAGCGTATAGATCTTAGCGAGGATATTGATGCCATCTACGGCACGGGCTTTAAGGCGTTCCTTCTCGGCACCGCCGAGGGCACCGAGGCGCAGAAAATAGGCACCAAGCTCTCATCCAAGACCTTCCCCTACGGCACGGGCAGTGCAGGATACAGCGATATGAAGATAGAGTTTGTGACCCGCGGCTGTGAGAGTGCACCTCTGACGGTCGACGTTGCGTTCCCTGCAGATTACACCGAGGCCTCTTTGCGCGGTGTTGATGCGAAGTTCGATCTCTATATCTCAAGCGCGGTGATCTACGACACCCCCGAGCTTGATGAAAAGTTTATCACCGAGACTCTCAAGATCACGGCGGAAGACCTTGCCGACTACGAGGGCGCGGATATTGTTGCAAAGTATAAGAATTATCTCACTAAGGAGATAAAAGAGGAGATAGAGCAGACCAACGAGGATCTCATTATCGAGGCTGTGTGGGATATCCTCTTTGAAGCAGTCGAGATCAAAAAGCTGCCCGAAGCCAACGTGGATCAGTATTACGATGCTTATTACAACGAGGTTTCATATTACTACTCGCTTTACAGCAGCTATTATAGCAGCATTGATGCCGCGGCACTTGAATATCTCTCCCTGTCTCAGGGTGCGGATTGGCGCGCTCATCTTAAGACCAAGGCTGAGGATGCGGCGACCGAGGAGCTTATCTTCTACTATATCATAAGGGAAGAGGGCTTCATCCCCGACAAGACAGAGTTCAACCGTATGCGTGATGAGATCATCGAGTCGCATTACGAGTATCATCTTGAGCTTAACGCAGATGAGCTTTCTAAGCTCGAGGGCGAAAAGTACGATGCCCGCGCCAATGAGATCAGGGCGGAAATGCTCGAATACTACGGCGACGATTACTTTGATGAAAACGTGTATTACAACTACGGAATGGATAAGATCCTGGAGGAGCTTGTAACCGTAAAATAAAAAGACGCTGCTTCATTTAGGCATGATCGAACAAAAAACAAGCGTAGACGTTGTTAACTGCAATGTCTACGCTTTTACTTTGTAATATTTTAAGTGTTTAAGGTTGAAAACCTACAGTTTTCTCCATTTTGCGCGTTACTTTTTGACCTCTATCGGCACGGTGCGGCCGAGAGGCATTGAATATACGCTGACGGTGCTCGGCTCGCGGCCGAACATTTTTCTGACTGCCATCGCGTAGTACGAGAGCTGAAGGGCGTGCTTGCCGTTCAGCTTTTTTTGTGCCAGGGTGGGGTCTGCCATCTCCTCGCGCGTGAGGCGATCGGTCTTATAATCGACAAGGTGGAGCCTGCCCTCGTTATCCTCGATCAGACAGTCAATAACTCCTTGAACAAGTATACCCGTGTCGCGTAAATCGGCCTTTTTAGCCTCGTCCTCTGTGAAAAGAGTGGCGGGCAAACGGCAGTTAAAGCGTAACTCGCGGTAAAGATTTTTGGCCTTAAGCATATCGTCAAACAGCTCCGATTTTGCAAACAACTCGATCTCGTAGAGACGCACGCGTTCCTTGTTGCGCTCGGAGAGGAAGTCGGCCGTACGCAGGCGGTCAAGCTCTGCGCGCGCACCCCTTGATTTAAGGTTTTTAAGGTCGCAGAACTGAAGCACCATATGCGTTGCGATGCCTCGACGTGCGCTTTCGTCGGCTTCGGTTCCCGTCATAAAGTCGGGCAGGGCGTCTCTTCGCACTACCTCGCCCTCTGCCGCTTCGCGCTCCGATCTCTCCTCCTCAAACGGCAAAAGCTCGCCGTCATCAGATTCATCAAGCACGGTGGGGTATAGGCGTGATACCGACATTTTTTCGGGCATCTCGGTCATTGTTTTATAGGGATATTCATATCCGAAGCGCTCGATCATCTGCTCGTATATTTCTGCGACGTCGGCCTCCGTAAATTGGGCTGTGGGCACGGAATTTTCTGTACGTTCGTCGGTTTTTTGGTCGTTTTCGGGTGCGATCGGGTCGAAATCGCCGATATATTCGACCTTGGCCGAGGTCTTGGCGGCCATTATAATATCAAGGTACGAGCCCAGGCGCGTTATTCCGTACGGTGTAAGCGCGCGCCCTTTAACCTCCGTTTGTGCCAGATAGGCATCCGGAGACTTGGCCTTCAGGTCGCCGACGATGAACAGCCGCTCTCTCGCCCTCGTGAGCGCAACGTATAAAACACGCAGCTCTTCCTCGTAGAATTTGCGGTTCATTCTTTCGTGAATGATATTCTGCATCGGGTTGCGCACAAGCGCAAGACCGTCGGGCGCACGGAGGTTGAACGACATTCCATACCCCTCAGAATATGCAATACGCTCGGTGAGGTCTCTGTTGGTCAGTCCGCGCGATGCCTCGGCGAGAAAGACAACGGGATATTCAAGTCCCTTTGAGGAGTGAATGGTCATTATCTTAACCGTGTCTCCGTCTCCCGTTTTGTTGCCGCCGTCCTCAAGTCCGTCCTCGCGCGCGGCGACGTTGTTAACGTAATTTATAAAGTTGTAAAGACCCTTGAAGGACGAGCCCTCAAATTTGCGCGCATAGTTGTAAAGGAGCATCAGGTTATCCTTACCGCCGTTCCTTGAGGCGAGGGCAAGCAGGCCCGTTTCATTATAAAGGCGGTATATCAGCGCGTCGACGTTCATTCCCTCGGCAAGGCATCTGTAATGAGCAAGCGAGGTGGTGAAGCGCTCGAGCTTCTCGTCCTCGGGGTGCTCTGCGGCGTATTTGGATACCGCGCGCCAGAGCGTGCCGTCTTTATCCGTCATACGGTAGTTCAGCAGATCGTCGGCCGTGAAGCCGTAAAGAGGCGAGCACATAAGACCTGCAAGGTACACGTCCTTTTGCGGATTGTCGATGGCGTTCAACAGGCACAGAGCCAGGAGCACCTCGGAGTTCATAAAGTAGCCGGGCGTGTCGCTCGTTTCGCAGGGAACACCCTCGCTTGCCAGCGCTGTGGCAAAGTCCTCTGCCCCGTCTCGCTTTCTCAGGAGTATCGCTATATCGGATGGTCTGATCGCTTCTCCGTTTGCCAGACGGCCTCCCTGTAAAAGCTCCTTGATCCTTCTTGCTACGAAGCGTGGGCCGTAGGTCTTTTCCTCGAACGGATCGTCGCTCTCCGGCCTTTCGACAAGGTAGACTGTGGCAGGACAGTAGGGCGGCTCAACTCCGTCCTTGTAGACTTTTGAAAATACGAGCGCATCCTCGGGTACGTATCCGATACTATCTTTTACGACTCCGAACATACGGTCGAATATCTCGTTGGTGAAATCTATAATTCCTCTGTCGCAGCGGAAATTCTGCGACATAAATATAGATGAAGCAGGGGAGTATACACCGGGCTCAAGCTTCGGAAAGCTGCCCTTCATTTCGGCGAATATCTCCGGCTTTGCGGAGCGGAAGCCGTATATCGACTGCTTTATATCTCCAACCATAAAGCGGTTATTCCTCGACACAGCCGCGAAGATCGCATCCTGCAGGGCGTTGACGTCCTGGTACTCGTCAATATAGACCGACGTAAAGCGCTTTGCATACGCCTCGGCGATATCGCCGGGCGTGCCGTCCTCGTTGTAAAGGCAGGCGTAGGCAAAACGGGAAACGTCCGAGTGCTCAAGCACGCCGCGCCTGATCTTTTCTCTCGTGTACGCCGTATCAAAGGCACGCATAAATCGCGCAAGGCACGAGAGCTTACTGTACAGCTCCCTGAACAGCTCGTGCCACATAGCCTCTGTGTAGATGTAAAAATCTGTGTAAAGCTTTGAGAGCTGCTTCTTTATTTTCATAAATTCCTCGCGCCCGAAGTCGAGGATCTCGGTGTGATCCTTTTTGGGACAGCGGGGCATATCGATGAATATAAGGCTCTTGAGCGCGTCGCGGATTTTCAGATACGTATCGCATTTTTGAAGCCCCGCGAGTATCTCGGCGTTTTGCTTGTGAACGTCGGCGTCCGCCGCCTCTGCCGCGGTGCCTGCTGAAAGCTCATCTGAAATGGAAAGGATGACGCCCGTGTAAAATTTTACGGCATCCTTGGTGAGCTCTATAAGGTCTTTACCATACGGAGTATCCTCGACGGCAAACCCCTCTTTTTGTAAATAATTATTTGCAAGAAGCTGGTAAATACCGACTCCCTCTATCGCACTCTTGCTTTTTTCGTGCAAAAGTCGGAAAATGTCACAGAGGTTGCTCGTCGTCTTGCTGTCGGTCAGACAGTCGCACATTGCCTCAAACTCCTCGGGCTCTCCGACCTCGGGCAGCTGCGAGTCGTATACCGCCGCTATCAGATTGTCGATAAGGGCGCACTCAAGTATGGTGCATTCCGCCTTGTCTGCCAGGCGGTAATTCGGCGGCACTCCGACTCTGTCGGCGTTTGCGCGCACTATCTCGTTTAAAAATGAATCTATGGTGCTTATACGCGCCGAGGGGAGCAGGTACAGCTCCTTTTCAAGGCGCTTGTTTTCCGGATTTTGCTTTATCGCTTCCTTAAGCGCCTCCGAGATCTTGCGGCCCATATCGGCGGTCGAGGCGTTGGTGAAGGTTACGATCAGCATATTTTCTAAGCTCTCGGGCCGCTCCTCGTCGAGCAGGGAGCGAATGATGCGCTCGGTCAGGGTGGTCGTTTTACCTGAGCCCGCCGCCGCCGACACGAGAAGTGTGCGGTCGCGCGTTTCTATCGCCGAGAGCTGCTCGGGCGAAAATGTCTTTGCCATTTCTTTCTCCTTATACGTCGAACTGCTTGATCGGCTTTATTGCAAGGCCGTCCTCGTACTCTCGCACCTCTCCAAGGGCGAAAAAGCCACCCTCGTCGTAAAGACGGAATTTATCTCCCACGTCTGCTGATGCTGATATCTTTTTGAGGTATATCTCCACACCGCACCGTGCAAGCCGTGCAAAAAAAGGAGTGAGTGTCAGCTTCGGTACCGTGGGGAACAGCTCGTCCGTCTGGATCACGATCGCCTCGCGCTCCTCGGCACTCATTTTCTCTATTTCGTCAAGTGTGTGCGCATCGGCAAGGGTAAAGCCTGCGCACTCCGTGCGTTCAAGGGTCTTCATCGTACCGCCACAGCCAACCAGTCTTCCGATATCGGCGCACAGCGTGCGTATGTAGGTGCCCTTTGAGCAATGCACGTCAAGCGCGTACTCCTTTTCGGAAAGGCGCTCGCAATCTATCGAGTATACCGTTATCCTGCGCGGCTCGCGCTCTATCGTCTTTCCCTCGCGCGCAAGATCGTACAGCTTTCTTCCGCCTACCTTTATCGCGGAATACATCGGGGGTATTTGCTCCGTTTCCCCGATCATTTTGCTGACCGCTGCTCTGACGGCCTGCTCGTCCGGGACGACATCGCATTCGGTGAGCACCGTGCCGGTCACGTCCTCGGTATCCGTAGTGACTCCGAGCAGCAAGGTCGCGCGGTAGTGCTTGTCCTCGCTTACGATGTATTCACTTGCTTTTACGCCTCTGCCGACGAGTATGGGCAAAACTCCCGTCGCCAGCGGGTCGAGCGTACCGGTGTGCCCGGCCTTTTTCTCTCCCAAAAGGCGCTTGAGGCGTGATACTGCCCCCTGCGACGACATATTCTGTTCCTTGTATATTATGACAGCTCCGCTTTTCACATTTATCTCCATTCCGCCACCCTTTGGCGACGGTATATATCTGTTACAGATATTTTATCATAAAATAAAGCGTATTTCAATAACCGCCCCGAATATTCAATTTAAATAAAGCAAATTTTCTTAAAAAACTGCACTTTTATACCGCCCTTGACAAGTATTTTCAAGTACCGCCCGAAATCGTCGGATAGTCCTTGCAAAAAGCGACTGTATTCTACCGCCCGTATGATGTAGAATTAGCGTATAACTTTATTTAAGAAGGAAGGTAGTTTTATGGATAAGAAAAAAACGCCGCGCCGCGGGTCGTTTTTTGGCGGTATAGCCGCGACTGTGCGGCGCGAGATCGAGCGCAGAAGGGGAGAGCGCGGCGCGCTAGCGGTGGACATAGCCGTATTTCTGATGGCGCTGTTTTTTGCAAGACGTCATATAGCTTTTGGTGCCTATCCGCTTGCCACGGCGCTCCTCGCCACGCTTCCCTCACACGTTTGGGTGGCTCTTTTCGGTGCGCTGTTCGGGTCTGTATCGCTCGGCGGCACGGGACTTTTGCACGCGATAATATCGGTGGTGATAGTGTTTTTGCGCATCATAATATCGGGCGGCTCGCGCGACGAGGACGGTATGGCGGTGCGCCTGTTCAGCGAGTCGTACGTTATGCGTGTGGCCTCGGCGGCGATAGGCTCGTTTATAGGCGCCTTTTACGAGATATTGATCAACTCATTTTCGCTCTCGTCGATCCTTTTTGGTTGCACGGGTGTGCTTCTGACCGTTGCGCTTGCTTTTTCGTTTTTCGGTGTTTTCACCTCGGATATCGACCCGATAGAGCTTTTTGGCAAGGGGCGCAGGATCTTCTCGGGCAAGAGGGGAGAGCGGGAGAGCGCGGCGCTCATTCTTTTTCAGCTCTCGTCGCTCGTGATATGCTTTTTGGTGGGGCTTTCCCTTGACGGCTACGATTTCTTCGGTATATCGCTCTCTTACATATTCGTCGGCGTGGCAACGCTGTTCGTTGCGCGCCGCTTCGGTGCTCTGCGTGCAGGCGTAGTCGGCTTCGTCGGGGCGATAGGTATAAGCGCGACGGGTGCTGTCGCATTTGCACTTGCCGGCCTTGGCTCGGGTGCGTTATTTTCTCTTGGCCTCGGTTACGCTCTGTTTGGCGGCGGCGCGCTTTTGTGTGCGTGGTGTGCGTATGCAGGGGGGCTCACCGATTTTCTCTCCACCCTCCCCGAATACGGCATTGCCGCAATGCTTATGACACCTTATCTGAGGGTGGCGAAAAGAGAAAGCGAGCCTGAGGCTGTCGTAGATCTTTCCCGCGCGGGTGCGGAGGCGGCCGACGATGCTATAATGCGCCGTCGTGAGAGTCTTTTGGACGCGGGGATGCTTGAGTCGTCATTGCTCTTTGCGGCAGGTGCGATAAAGGAATACGGTCAAGGCTCCTCGCACGGAGAATTTGATGAGTACAGAAACATCGTTATAGCGGTCACGGCATCACTTAACCCCACCCCGTGTGAAGAAAAAATAGATGCTATGGCCTCAAAGCTGTATAAGGGAGACCGCATAACGGTCGATGACGTCACAAGGATCCTCGGCGCTCCGGAATGCGCGGGCTCTATATATTCGGAGATCGTGCGCCTGTCGGGAGAATACGAGCGGGAGTGCTATGAAAAATGCCGTATGGATGCTCTGGCCGGGGAATACGAGCTTATATCCAAGCTTATGAACGGCGAGCGCACTGCCGCAAGGCGGCACAGCACAGTTGACGAGGATGCGTCGCGCAGACTGACGGGCACTCTCGCATCTCTTGGATTTCCGGAGGGGTGCGTGCGCGTGATGGGCAACGGCAGAGAGTGTATGATCATCGCCGCCGAGGAGGGAGAGGGGCGCGAATTATCCTCCGAACGCGTGCTTGGCGAGCTTTCGCGAGCCGTGGGCGCGCGCCTTGAGATCCTCTCTCGCGAGGTGCGTGATAAAATAACTGTTTTGGAGTGTAAGGCGGCACCCGTGTGGAAAATTGAGAGCGCGACGGTCTCCTCCGCATCCCCTCGCACCGGGCTGTCGGGTGATAGCGCGGATTTTGCTCAGCGCGACGACGTGTTCTATTCGCTTCTCTCGGACGGTATGGGCTCCGGCGCCGTTGCAATGCGCACCTCCCGCTTTGCCTGCCGCTTTCTTTCCGAGATGCTTACAGGGGACAATACCTCTCTTGTGCTTGATTCCCTGAGCGGAATAATAAAGCACCGCGGCGAGGAGTGCTCGACCACGGTCGATATTTTCTCGTTTGATCTGGTGACGGGTGAGGCCTCGTTTACCAAATGCGGCGCCGCCCCCTCGTACGTCAAGCACGCCGATTCGATATACCGCATTCGCTCACGCACGGCACCGATCGGGCTTTCTGCCTCTGTCGACTCCGAGCAGGTCGTTGCGCGGGTAGAGGGCGGTGATTACGTCGTGATGCTCTCCGACGGTGTGGCCGTACTGCCCGACGAGGTGCCGTGGCTTCTTGAATTTCTTTCAAGACCCACCGACAAGTCGGCCTCCGAGTACGCCGACGAGCTGCTTGCTGTAGCGCTTGAAAACTCCAAAACGGACGACGACCTTACCGTTTCCGTTATGCGCGTGCTCGCGGCGTAAAAACATTTAAAATAATCAAAGGTATTGACTTGTTCCTTTATATATGATAAAATCTCCTTGAATAAATTCCCGTTTACGAGGTGGAGATGGAAAAGCTTTTGCGTGCGGTCTACGAGTCCGAAAAGAAGAAAAAATGCCTGATGCTGATAGGCAAGATATGCGTTGGTCTGAACGTTGCCTTCTTTGCGCTCGTGCTGGCGATTTCAGCGCTTGGCGATGAGTGGTACGATGCACTTATTGCGGCGGCCGCCGCGGCACTCGGTTACATCACCGTGACCGTGCTCCGCAAGCTTCTCAACTGCCCCCGCCCTTACGAGGTTTATGATTTTTACCTCGTTAAGCCTAAGGAAAAGCAGGGCGAATCCTTTCCCAGCAGGCACTGCTATTCCGCCTTCGTTATCACAACTCTGTCCTGGCTCGTAAATCCCGTCGTAACACTCGGACTTTTGCTCCTTGCGGTGCTGATTGCCGTGACACGGGTGCTATGTGGCATACATTTTGTGCGTGACGTTACGGTCGGCGGACTCATCGGAATTGCGTTTGGAATACTCGGCGTGATCGCCGCAAATTTATTATAAGGAGAAATGTTATGATTGTTGAGCAACGTATTAAGGATTTTGAGGCTATGGAGTTCGGAATGTTCGTCCATTTCGGCCTTTACAGCGTAATCGGCAGGGGAGAGTGGTCGCTCTATTCGTGTGAGCTTGACCCCAAGGAATATGAGAAGCTGCCCAAGCGCTTCAATCCCGACCCGGATTGGGCAACCGAGCTTGTTGCCACCGCTAAGGCCACAGGCTGTAAATACATAACCCTCACGACCCGTCACCACGACGGATTTTCCCTCTACGACGCATCTCCCATAAGCGATTACGATGCACCCCACGCGCTTGCCGGTCGTGATCTGGTGCGCGAATTTGTCGATGCCTGCCGCGCCGCCGATATCGTTCCTTTCTTCTATCACACCCTCCTTGATTGGAAGGTCGAGTGCTACAACACCGATTTCAAGAAATACCTTGAGTACCTCCGCGCAAGCGTTGAGATCCTCTGTACCCGCTACGGCAAGATCGGCGGACTCTGGTTTGACGGGATGTGGGATAAAAAGGATGCCGATTGGGAAGAGGATGCACTTTATTCTCTTATCCGCAAGCATCAGCCGGATGCTATGATCATCAACAACACCGGACTTCACGCCAGAGGCGCGCTCGGCCACATCGAGCTTGACTCGGTTACCTTTGAGCGCGGCAAGCCTCAGCCCATCAATATGGGTGATGCCCCCAAGTATATCGCCAGCGAGATGTGCCAGGTCTTTGGTGATCACTGGGGATATGCAAGCCTTGATTACAACTTCAAATCAATGGCAGATATAATCAAGGACTATTGCGTCTGCCGCCGCTACGGCTCAAACCTTCTTATGAACGTCGGACCTATGGCAAACGGTAAGCTGCGCACCCTTGATACCGCTATGCTCGTCACTCTCGGCGAGTGGATAGGCAGCTTCTCCGAGGCCTGCGTCGGCACCGCACCCACTCGTATTCCGGTCGATGGAAATGAGGACGATTTCGTTATGCGCGGCAAGGATGCCTACTATCTCTTCTGTCACGAGCTTCCGATGGGCGGCAACCACCACGTTGCTCTCACCGACGACCAGCGTGAGAATTACTCCGTCAGCATCACGCTCGACGAGCGTGTAAAGAGCATTGAATGGCTCGAGACCGATGATGCGGTCGAATTTAATCAGGACGGCAACGCCGTCAAGATATTCGCCACCCCTCAGCCGTACGGCCAGAGCGTTGTGGTCAGAATTGCAAAAATAGTCACGGAATAAAGACGGAGAAATATGAAAAAACAGGTCTGTGTAATTTACACGGGTGGCACCATCGGTATGATGCCCACCGAAAACGGCTATATGCCAAACCCCAAGGCATTTCCCGAAATGCTCTACAAAATACACGATATAAATTTACCCGGCTTCCCGAGCTATGAGGTCATTTGCCTCTCGCGCTTGCTCGACTCATCGGACGTGACGTGGCGTGAGTGGAACGAGATAGGCGGACTTATTCGCGACAGGTATGACGATTTCGACGGATTTGTCGTTCTTCACGGCACGGACACGATGGCGTACACCGCCTCGGCTATGTCCTTTATGCTTGAGGGACTTAACAAGGCGGTCGTGTTCACAGGCTCGCAGATACCGCTTTGCCGTATGCGCAGCGACGGTATAGATAATCTCGTCACGTCAATGCTCGTTGCGGCATCGGGCGAGGTGCGCGAGGTGTGTCTCTACTTTGGCGGACAGCTGATGCGCGGTAATCGCGCGACCAAAATATCCGCCGACGATCTTGAGGCCTTCGCCTCACCGAATTATCCAAGGCTTGCCGAGATAGGCACGACTATAACCTATCGAAAGAAGTTTTTGCGTGGGGGCGGAGCGGAGCAGTTTTCTCTGTTCGAGGTCGCAAGCGTGCCGATCGCAGTAATAAAAATGTTCCCCGGCTTCTCGTACGACCTGCTCGCGGCGGTGCTCGACGGCGGCGTGCGCGGCATAGTGCTTGAGGCCTTTGGTGCAGGCAACATCCCCGACGGACATTCACTTGCACCCCTGCTCGAGGCGGCAAGAGAGCACGGCACGGTCATCGTGGTTACCTCTCAGTGCGGCAAGGGCAAGGTTGAGCTCGGCGCTTATGCGGCGAGTATGTATCTGACGCGTGCGGGTGCCGTCAGCGGACTTGATATGACTACCGAGGCCGCCGTCGCAAAGCTGTATTATCTCTTCTCAAAGCACCGTGACGCCGCAGTTGTAAAGGAGCTTATGGAGAAGGATCTGCGCGGCGAGGTGTCGCTTGATGGCAGTTTTTAAATAAATATTTAAAACTACTTGCAAAACGAAAAGTTTTGTGATAGTATATAATACGCAATTAAGGGACTGTTGCCTGATCTTGGTGATAGTCCCAATAAAAATGATTTTTATTTAAATAATAACTTTAAGAGAAAACAAAAAATGCAAGTACTTTTGAGTCTTTCAATCGCAATCTTCGCAGGACTTATGCTGTCCCGCGTGGCAAAGCTCCTGAAGCTTCCTGCCGTAACCGCTTATCTGATCGCCGGAATCCTTGTCGGCCCGTACGTGCTCGGCGCCATCGGCGTTCCCGGACTTGGCTTTATCAGCCACGAGGACGTCAATTCCTACTCTATAATTTCCGACGTTGCCCTCGGCTTTATCGCATTCTCAATAGGCAACGAGTTCCGCCTCTCGCAGGTCAAAAAGATAGGTAAGAAGGCCGCCGTCGTCGGTGTTTTTCAGGCCGTAGTTGCCACCCTCGTCGTTGATGCGGCGCTCATCGGCCTCCACTTTATCCTCGGCGAGGACGTTCTTCCTCTCTCAGCGGCAATAATCCTCGGTGCAGTCGCATCCGCTACTGCCCCTGCCGCGACCCTTATGGTCGTAAAGCAGTATAAGGCAAAGGGCCCCCTGACCGATATGCTTCTTCCCGTCGTTGCAATAGACGATGCAGTCGGCCTCGTCCTTTTTGCTATCTCGCTTGGCGTTGCACGCTCCATCTCTACGGGTAACGTATCCGTTGTCGCTATGATTCTTGAGCCCATGCTTGAGGTCGTTCTCTCGCTTGCGCTCGGTGCGGTAATGGGCTTCGCGTTCAATCTCTTTGAGCGCTTCTTCCACTCCAATTCAAAGCGACTGGCAATGTCGATCTGCTTCGTTCTGCTTGCCGTAGGACTCTCGTCGTTCGACTTCCATATAGGCACGATCCACGTTGCGTTCTCGTCCTTGCTCGTTTGTATGATGCTCGGCACCGTGTTCTGTAACGTGTGCGATTTCTCTGACGAGCTTATGGCTCGTGCAGACCGTTGGTCTGGCCCCGTGTTAATTCTTTTCTTCGTTTTGAGCGGTGCGGAGCTTGAACTCTCCGTGTTCAAAAACGGTTGGATAGTCCTTATTGGCGTGGTTTATATCCTTGCGCGCTCGCTTGGTAAATACTTCGGCGCCTTCTCGTCCTCCAAGGCTATGAAGTGCGACGACAACATCGTTAAATACCTTGGTGTAACCCTTCTTCCTCAGGCGGGGGTTGCGCTCGGTATGGCGATAAAGACTCAGGCGATATTCACGGGTGATAATTCCAATATCGGCGTAATAGTTGCTAACATCACTCTCTTTGCTGTGCTTATTTACGAGCTCTTCGGTCCTATGCTCACCAAGATCTCGCTTACCAAGGCCGGTGACATCAAGCCCGAGGAAAAGAAGAGCTCGAGGATCAAGGACTCCACCGAGTTCCGCCGTCCTCACGACCCCCACCCCCACGAGCATCACAGTCTCTTTCACCACCATAATAAAGGAAACAAAGGAGAATAAAAATGCCCCTTGAAAGAAAAGACGTAGACAGTAAGTATAAATGGGATCTGTCCGCGATATATAAGAGCGTCGCAGACTTCGATGCCGATTACAAGCGCACCGAGGCTATGATCGCCGATTTCAAAAAGCACGAGAAGGCTATGACCTCCTCGGCTGATGCACTCTACTGTGCGCTTTCCGATATGGCAGATATCAGCCGTATGATCGAAAAGCTCTGGAGCTATGCGCACCTCAACTTTGCTACCGATACCTCAGACAACACCTATCAGGCGCTCTCCGGCAGAGTGAGAAGCCTTGCCGTCAGCGCAGACAGCGCTACCTGGTTCGTGACCCCCTACATTCTTCGCCTTGACGAGGAGACCGTGAAGAGCTGGTTTGTCGAAAAGCCTGAGCTCGAAAGCTTCCGTCGCACGATCGAGAAGACCCTGCGTGAGAAGCCCCACACCCTCTCAGACGACTGCGAGAAGCTTATGTCCTCTCTTGGTGATTGCCTTGGCTCGCACGACAATATCAGAAGCATTTTTGCAAACTCGGATATGAGATTCGGCAAGATCAAGGGTGAGGACGGCAAGCGCGTCGAGCTTACCGATGCAAGCTACGGTATCTACCTCCGCTCCTCCGAGCGTCGCGTTCGTATGGCGGCATTCAAGGAGATGTACAGAACCTACGGCCAGTTCGCCAACACCTTTGCGACCCTGCTTGACGGCCGTATAAGAGAGGAGACCACGCTGGCCAGGGCGCGCAGCTTCAAGGACTCTCTCACCGCATCCACCTTCAAGGACGAGGTCACCCCCGAGATCTACAACAATCTTATAAAGACCGTGGAAACGAGCCTTGAGCCCCTCTACGATTACTACGCACTTAAGCGCGAGGTGCTCGGCCTTGATAAGCTCCACCTCTACGACATCTACGCTCCCCTCGTTGGCTCGCTTTCCCGTGAGTACAGCTATGAGGAGGCGGTAGATCAGGTGCTCGACACCGTAAAGATCTACGGCGACGAGTATTACGATACTCTTAAGGCCGGTCTTACCGAAAAGGGATGGGTCGACGTTTACCCCACCAGAGGCAAGCGCGGCGGCGCGTTCAGCGCAGGCTGTCCCGACACCGAGCCCTACATTCTCCTTAACTACAACGGCAACTTTGACGACGTGTCCACCCTCGCGCACGAGGCGGGCCATTCGATGCACACCTGGTTCTCAACCAAGTACAACGAGCCGCACAACTCCGGTTACCGAATCTTCGTCGCCGAGGTCGCCTCTACCGTAAACGAGCTCCTTCTCGCTCACCGCAAGCTCCGCGAGTGCAAGTCCGATGAGGAAAAGCTCTACATTCTCGACGGTCTTATGGAGACCTACAAGGCGACCCTCTACCGTCAGACGATGTTTGCTTCCTTTGAAAAGCAGATGCATGCACGCGTAGAGAAGGGCGAGACCCTTACCGCCGACCTCGTGAATAAGGCTTACTATAAGCTGGTCAAAAAGTATTTTGGCAAGGACGTCGCCTGCGACAAGCAGATCGCGCTTGAATGGGCGCGTATCCCTCACTTTTACAGCTGCTTCTACGTTTACAAGTACGCGACCTGTATCTCTGCGGCAAGCGCCATCGTAAAGCGTATCGAGGAGGAGGGCGCATCCTACGTCGGCAAGTATATCGACTTCCTCAAGTGCGGCGACTCCAAGTCACCCCTTGACAGCCTGCTCGTTGCCGGCATCGATATGCGTGATCCCGCCGTGGTCAGCGACGCGATCGAGGACTTCGCATCCTCTGTCCGTCAGTTCAGAGAAATTTATAACAAAAACAAGTAAAAAAGTTACACGGGTAGGCCCTGTTTGCAAGGCTTGCCCGTGTTTTTTATAGGCTCCCACCTCGGGGGAGCTCCCGCGTAGCGGGTGAGAGGGCCCTCTCCGTCACGGCAAGGCCGTGCCACCTCTCCCGGAGTGAGAGGCAATAAAAAATGCATTCGCTTATCTTGTTAACTGCCAGAAGGCAACTGCACCTGCGGCCGCAACGTTTAAGGAGTCAACGCCGTGCGCCATCGGGATCTTTACGGTATAATCGCTCTCGGCGATAGTGTGCTTTGACAGGCCGTCACCCTCCGTGCCGAGAATGATCGCCAATTTTTCCTCTGCCATAAGTTCTTTGTCGTCAATGCTTACCGACTCGTCGGTGAGTGCCATTGCCGCAGTTTTGAAGCCAAGCTCGCGCAGTCTTTCGAGTCCCTTCGTCGGCCAATCTGCCGGAGTGTCACCGATTTTTGCCCACGGTATCTGAAAAACTGTGCCCATGCTCACCCTAACCGCCCTGCGGCAGAGCGGGTCACAGCAGGTGGGCGTCACAAGCACCGCGTCAATGTGCATTGCCGCTGCCGAACGGAAAAGTGCACCGATGTTGGTCGAGTCGGTCACCGCCTCAAGCACCGCAACCCTGCGTGCACCGCGGCACACGTCCTCGACGCTCGGCTGTACGGGTCGCTTCATTGCACAAAGCGCACCGCGCGTAAGCTCAAAGCCTGTGAGTGCCGTGAGCAGATCGCGCTCCGCAGTATATACGGGCACGTCGTCACCGAGGCGGTCGATGATGCCTGAGACTGCTCCGTTTATCAGCCTTTTGTCGGTTAAAAGTGACACGGGTACGCACCCAGTGTTAAGTGCGACCTCAATTACGGTCGGACTTTCTGCTATAAAAACGCCCTTTTCGGGCTCCAGCTTGTTGCGTAGCTGTGCGCCCGTAAGCCTGACGAAAACGTCCAGCTCAGGCGCGTTAAAATCGGTTATTTCCTGTATTTTTGCCATTTTTGGGTGCTCCATCTGTATATTCGCATCTATTATACCACCGATAAGAGTATTTTGCAAGTGCGTGCTTGCCATAATTCTTACCGTGGGCGAAATGTACATTAAATCTTATTAAATTGTTCATTTTTTATTAAATTTTATTTAAAAAGATATTGACATTTGTTAAATATAAGAGTATAATTGTTTCATCAAAATGACTTTTTATTCATATTCTAACTTTGTGATTGCTGCTCAGGCTTTCAAATAAATTAAACTTTTACAGGAGAATCATTATGACTAAGCTCAAGACAAACCGTAGCATGATACTCTACTTCCTGCTTACGGCTATTACTTGCGGCATCTGGCCCTTTGTGTTCGTTCACAAGCAGGCTAAGGACCTCAACGTAGTTTGTGCAGAGGACGGCAAGAAGACCGGTGGCTTCCTTAAGTACCTTCTTCTCACCCCCATCACTCTTTGCATCTATCCCATCATCTGGTGGTGCGCATCCGCAAGCCGCGTTAAGGCATACGGTGAAAGACACAACGTTAACGGTGTTACCGGCGCTGCATCTTACATTCTTTGGAACACTCTTGGTTGCATGCTTTTCGGCCTTGGTCCGCTGATCGCTATGCACAAGTATATGAAGTCCACCAACCTTATCTGTAAGGATTATATGGCTCGCGAGAAGGCTGCTAAGGAAGCAGAGGAGCTCGCAGCTAAGAAGGCCGCTGAGGAGGCTGCACTCGCAGCTAAGCGTGCCGAGGAAGAGGCTGCTCTTGCCGCTAAGCGTGCAAAGGAGGACGAGGAGCGCGCAGCTCAGCAGGCAGCTATGGTTGCCGCAGCAGTTGCTCAGGCTCTCGCCGCACAGCAGGCAGCACAGGCTGCTCCCGCAGCTGAGGAGGCTCCCGCAGCTGAGGAAGCTCCCGCACAGGAGTAATTAATCCTGCCCCCGCAGGGTTTAAAAATTAAAGGACGGAGGAAATATTCTCCGTCCTTTTTAATTGTCACTTTTCAAAATGCCCGTCCGTTATCTCATAGGCATAGAAGCGGCGGCCGCCTATAAGGTTGCCAAATTTGTACTTTTGCGAGGCGGATTCGTTCATTATATACATATAGCCGTCAACAATGATTATCTCCTCGGCCATCGGTATGGATTTAAGGGTGTAGCTCAGCGTGCGCGAGTCAAGGTAGTACAGGGGTACGCTCACACCGTCCGAGTCCTCGGTCTTGCCGAGGGTCGCCGTGCCCTCTGCCACAGCGTCCTTAAGGTTGTAGAAACAGAATTTTGACACCGTGAAGCTCCACGAGGTCGAGAGGATGAGATTGCCATCCTCGGTAAAGCACGCGCCCTGTACCTTGTCGCCCGATGAAATGACCGCCACGGGCGCAGGGTCAATGCCGAGCTCGGCATTCTCGTCGAGCTTAAATACCGTGATTATCGAGTTGTTCACGCTGCCGTCTGGCGCCGTCATAACCTCGCCTGCCTCAGGCGCGTAGCTCGCAGAGTCGGAGCATGCGAACGAGCCGCCGAATATATAGCCGCCGTACGCCGTGCACCACGCAGGGTCGTTAAAGGACTTCACCGTGCCGAGGCAGGTCGCCGTCGGCTCACCGTTTAAAATATCCGCAAGAGGGAACACGTCAAATCCGGTGCCGCCCGCAACGTACAGATAGTCGCCATAATGGGTGATGCCGCCCGCGTGCCCCGTGTACGCCTTGCCGCTTGCCTTAAGAAGCTCGGTATAGCCGAGTGACTCGCCGTCCTTCGTGCGATAGATGCGCGAGGGGCCCTTGTCCTTCATATATCCCGCCGTCAGAAACGTTCCGTCTACGTAGTCAAGCCCCTGATGCACGAAGCCGTCGGATATTCCCTCAAGCTCGCCCATATCGCGGCTACCGGAGAAGAAATCAAAGAATACGATATTCAGAAAAACGTTAAACGCTAAAAGCAACGTAACTAATATTAACAGCACTGCCAAAACGGCGGTGCTTATTTTTTTAATGATAGTCATAGCTCTCTCCCATCAGGTTTTATATGTGAGTATTTTAACACATAGGATAAACGATGTCAAGTGCCGACGGCTTACGTGTAATATGGCAAGTAACGATAACGAATTAACCTAACGGGTAGATAAGGGCCTGTCCTTATGTCATTCTGAGCGTAGGGCAAAGCCCGCGGTCGAACCCAAAGGGCGAAAATGCTTTTGTATTCGCCCGAGATCCTGCTCGGCTTATGCCTCGCACTGCTATGCAGTTCGGCTTCGCTCAGGATGACACGGGCGAGCATAGCGAGACTGAGGTAGAGTGCGAATGTGACTCTCGGTAACCTTGTGCTAACACACGCGTGCTCCTTCTTATCTAAGGCTCCCACTTCGGGGGAGCTGTCGCCGCAGGTGACTGAGAGGGCCCTCTCCGTCGCTCGCAGTGCTCGCGCCACCTCTCCCAAAGTGAGAGGCTTCAATAAGAGAAAGAAAAACCACGCCCCACGGCCGAAGCCGTGGGGCGTGCGTCATATTATATTAGATATCGGGATAAACATGACCGTTTTCGTCGAACAGGAATATCAGCTCTGCCGGCCCTTCTTCAAAGTAGAAGATAGCCCAGATGTAAGGTCCGTATTCTTCGTCCTCGGTTTCCTTCCATTCACCATCTGCCTCTTCAAGTGTGGTGAACGTGCCGGAGGTTATGTCCTCAAGCGTAGCAACGTAATATGCCGTGCCATCCTTATAGAGCTTGAAGGACATGGTCTGTATTACAACAACCTTGCCGTCGTCGGTCTCTTCGTTAACGTTCTCCCAGGCGTAAAGGACGTCACCGGTATCGACGTTTACGTTACCGTCCTCAACGTTTCCGCTATTCTCGTAGCTCTCGCCGCAGAATACGCATACGTCGTCGTAGTAGTAGTGCTCGCACTCGTCGGTCGCGGACATCACCTCAAAGGTGATCGCGTAATCGAGCTCCTGCTCCCAACCAACGGGAACGAAGGAGATGCGGATGTCGTACTGATCCTCGGTGTAGCCCATCTGAGCCGCCGCGGCTATAACTGCCGACTTGGAGAAGGTAATATATCTGCCGTCGCCCCAAGGCGTGATCGCTATGCCGTAAGCATCAAGATCAACGAATGCTATCTCGTCGCCGTACTCGTCAATAAGGGTGATCGCGTAGATGATCTCGAACTTGTCGCCCATACGGTAGTAGTAGCCTACGATGTAGGTGTCCTCGTCACCGTCAAGGTCGCTCGCATCCTCAAGCACGATATCACCGCTTGCGCCGTTCGCGTTCTTAAGTCCGCAGTGTACGCAGACGAAGCCGCCATCCTTGTCGTACCAATACCAATCGTGGCAGATGGGCTCGAGCTCGTAGGAGCTGGCGGTGCCGCAGACAAGGCAGGTCTTGGTGCCTACGCCGTGCTGAGTACAGGTTGCTGCGGTAGCAGAGCCGTAGTTGAAGTACTCACAAGCACGGTAGGTGTAAGAATCGCGCTCTCCATCGGAGTTCTCGTAGGTTATCGTGACGGAGCACTCACCGCTGAAGTCGTACTCGTAGGTGTTGGAGTGCCAGTAGGGATCCACAATCTCCCATTTTCCGTCTCTGAGATAGTAGTAATCGTCAGAGCCGTACTCGTAGGTTGTGAACCGATAGTCGTTGTAGTACATCCAGCGATATTCTTGCTGATCCTTCTGGATACCCGCGCCGTTTGCGTACCAATAAACGTGGAGCTCCCAGACAGTTCTGCCCTGATCGTCACACTCGTAGTGATCGCCATCGCCGCAGACGTCACAGTAGTAGCCGTCGTCGTGGTTGGTCTTCTCGTGGATAAATTCGTAGCCGTTGTAGGTGTTCTCGTGGCCGCAGACCGTGCACGCCTCAACTCTCGATACGAGGTACAGGCAGGGGAACTCGGTAACGGGGGTCTTGTTCTCGGACGAGGACTCGTAGCTGTGATATATCTCATCCGTGTAAACGTAGCTGTAAAGAATGACCTCGTTGCCGTTTTCGATTACATAATATTCTGTGTATACGGTGTAGCCGCACGTGCCCTCAACGAGGCGATTACGCTCGTAGTAGGTAAAGCCGCAAGCGGGGCTGGTTACTGCACAGGTGTACTTGTAGCAGTAGTCGCGCCATTCGTTGTAGTATACGTCAGTTTTTTCAAACTCGCAGTCGGCGGATATGTGTACCCAGCCCTTGTCCTCGTAATATCCGCAGGCACAGCCGTAGGTGTAGAGGTAGCCGCCGCAGACGCTGCCGTAATCTGAGAAGTCAACGATGATCTTCTCGTACTCGCGGTGGTAGTACTCCTCGTACTCGCTCTCAACCTCGCCGCACTTGGAGCAGACCCACTTAACGATGATACCGTCCTCGCAGGTGGTGGAGCCGGGCATAAGGGTTACTATCTCTCTCGTGTCGTGATCCTCGTAGGTGCGGTTTGCGGTCTCGGAGTAGATGGTCGCGCCGTTCTTGGTTATGCGGATAACTCTGGCCTCGTTCATCGTACAACCATCGCCGGGAGTGTAGGTGTAGTCCGCGCTTACGGTAACGCCGCACTCAGGGCAGTATGCGTAGCCGTCCATCCAATCAAAGCCGTTGTAGTAGCTGAAGCCGCTGTTCTGTCCGCAGGGGCAGGAGTACTTCTCAAAATAGTGGTTCTCACATACACCGTAGCCGGAGAAGTCAAGCTCCTCCCAATCGGTTTCGTGATAATCGGTTTCATAGGTGCTACGTACCTTGCCGCACACGGTGCAGGCGTAGGTTGCAATAACGCCGTCCTCGCAGGAGGTAGCGCCCTCCTTAAGCTCGTAGCTCCACTCGTAGTCGTGGCCGTTGGTGTAAGGAACAACAAGGGTCTCGCCGCACTCGGTACAGAAGTAGTGATACTCGCCTGCGCCCTCGCATCCGACGGCGGGAACGTGCTTAGCCTCATCCTCCTCGTATTCGTGGAGCGTATAGGCATCGCCAAAACTGGTGATCTCGCCGGTTACGGAGTCGATGAAGAACCCAACCCAGATCATCTCGCTTGAGGTGTAGGAATAATCATCTGATCCGATACCGAGCATCTCAAGCATCTCGGGGTCGTCAATGGTCTCAACAAGCTCGCCGTTTACGTATCTTTTGACAACGGTCTGGTACGTGGAGGTACAGGTGCCGGGTGCTACCATGCCAACGCCGATCCAATTCTTACAGTCGCTGTGCGTCGCGATGAGAGCGTTGGTGAGATCTGCGCTGTATTCGTCAATGTACTTGTTGACTATAACGAGCTCAACGTAGTTGTCCTCGTCGTCGTAGAAGGATTCCCATATTATGTTCGGTTCGTCGGCGATGGAGGTATACCGGATACTAACGAGCTTGCCATTTTCGTCTATCTCAAAGACGTATTCGCCGTACTTGTAGGTTCCGCTGATGTAATCCTCGTCAGCCTTGAGGTTGGTGTTGGCCTCTGCGTTAGCCTTCACCTGGGAGTAGTCGATGGTAGAGGTGTAATCTGCAACGATAGACAGGTCGCAGTACTCTGCGTATGCAAAGTCAATGGAGATAAGCTTGCCGCTCTTGTCGGCGGTGATGGAAAGGGTGATCTCTGCAAGTACTTCGTCGATCATACCGTCAACGTATTCAACGGCCTCGGAGGTCTCCATCTCAACGCCGATTACCTCGTAGAGGGTCATAGACTTAAGCTGAGTGAGAAGCTCAACGATCTTGTCGCTGATATCGATCTCCTCCTCGGTGGAGTCGGACTCGATCTTCCCGTCCTCGCTTGCAGGCTCAGCCGTTCCGCCCTTGTTGTAATCGGGCACGGGGGTTTCTACGGGCGGCTCGGGCGTTACCACATTACCGCCACCGCTGCTGCCGCCCATTTCCTCGATGATCATAGCAATTATCTGCTCAACGGTCATCGCGCGGAGCTCATCATCCTGAAGCATTTCCTGAATGGTGACTTCAAGACCCATAAGGTCGGAGATGGTGCATTCCTGACCCACCATCTTGGAAATGAGAGCGTCAAGTGAACCAACGAGTGCGATAACGTCAGCGCCGTTTGCTGCCGCACCGTCGATAAGGTCGCCGACGGTTGCGTTAAGCAATGCCTCGATATTGCCTACGATATCGTCGTAGGTGCGTACGCCGAACTCAGCATCGATAAACTCGCCGATAGTCTCGGTTGCGAGTCTTGCATTAAGTGCCTTGAGCTTCTCTGCGCTGGGAGTGATGACGATATTGCCGTCAACCTCGGTGACGTCACAGATAAGCTTAACGAGAACCTCAGCGATAAGGTTTGCCTCGTCCTTGCCGCCCTCGGTAAGGTTGGAAACGAAGGGAAGGAGAGTGTCGTTTGCCCAGTTGAGTACGTCCTCGTTCATAAGAAGGGATGCGATCATTGATACCGCTACGGGTGCATCCTCTGTTTCGGAAATAAGCTCGATGAAGGGGATCTTTGCGTAAATGTTCTTCGACTCGGTAAGAGCCGTGGTGTTCTCGCCGCAAAGGTAGAGCACGCCGTCCTCGATAATAGCGCGGAAGGTTGCAACTGTGCCGTAGGCCTTGACGTTGACCGTGCCCCAGCCGTTGATGCCGCCCTTGATCGATACGTAGATCTCGCTGTCAACGACATATATACCGTCGTCGACCTGCATAGAGTCGATGAGGATGGTGTACTTCTCGTTAAGGATGGACTCAAATACCTTGGTGTAGAAGTCTGCGGGAACGATGGACTCGCCGCAAACGGTACAGGTAAGCGCGCCGGTGTGTCCGACAGCGGACTTGTAGTCGGTCTTTTCAACTACGCCGCAGACGGTACAGGTGTTGGTGGTGTAACCGATCTCGGTACAGGTGGGCGCGGTTACTACGGAATTATAGGTGTGGTTGCATCCGACGCCGCAAACGGAGCAGATGCCGCCCGCCATGGTGTGGTTGCCGGTTGCGGACTGACCGCCCTTGCCACATACGATACAGGTCTGACCCTTACCGCAGGTGGGTGCCTCGATATCCCAGGTGTGAGAGGGAGGTACGATGTCGGTCTTGTAGCTTGCGTCACAGCGTGAGCAATCGTGAAGTGTGTAGCCCTCGGTGGTACAGCCGTTCTGTACGGTGGAGGTCTTGTAATCGTGGCCGAGTGCCGCGATCTTGTTAGTGGTTACGGTGTACTGGCACCACTCACAGACTTTGGTGGTGTAGCCGTCGGTCGTACAGGTAGCCTTGGTTACGGTATCGGTGTAGGAGTGAGCCTTCTGAGCGATTACCGTCTTGTAGGATGCACTACAGGTGGAGCAGGTGTATATAGTGTAGCCTGCCTTCCGACAGGTAGCCTCGTCGCTATCGGTAGCTGCCCATGCGTGACCGAGAGGTGCGATCTTCTCAACTTTCTCGTATTCACAGTTGTCACAGGAGTGAGTTGCAGTACCGCTTTTGGTACAGGTTGCACCAACGGTAGTGGTGGTGATTGCGTGGCCGGTAGCCTTACCGGTGATCTCCTTTTCGGAGTGACCGCAGCGCTGGCAAACCTTAAGCACGTAGCCGTCGGTAATACAAGTTGCATTTACGGTGGTTACCTTGTAGGAATGGTTGTAAAGCGCGCATCTTTCCGCAGGGGTAAGACGGGTTACGGTGTAGTAGGAGAAGTGGTTGGTGGAGAATACGGCGTAGCCGTTATCGTAGGTAGCCTGAATAGACTCGACCTCGCCCTCGTCGTTGATGAACCATACTGCGATGGAGTCAACGTCCTCGCCGTCGGCGAGAGTATAGGGAACGCGGATGGTTACCCAGCCGTTGAAGCTGGAAACGGCACCGCTTGCATCGTTAAGCCCGAAGTTGTAGATGGGGTTCTCGCCGATCTGATCAAGCTTATCCTGATCGAGCGTGCCCTTTACTGCTTCAAGGTCGGTGCCCTCAAGGGTGCCTGCGGAGATGCTTACGTCGCCGTCAAGGCCGCCGAGAGTTTCGCTGTCAAGTGCGATGCTCGCATCCTTAAGCTCAACCTCGCCGACAGACTCAAGGGTGCTCTTATCAACGGTAGCCTCGGTGCTCTCGGTTGCGGTGATCGCGGTCTTGGTGCTATGACACTCAGAGCACTCGTAGGTGGTTACGTTACCCTCGGTGGACTGAACCGTCCAGACGTGAGCCTCGGTGTTGGTGTAATCCTCATAGGCCTCATAGTTGCCGCACTCGGAGCAGGTGATAAGCTTCTGTCCGGGGTTGGAGCAGGTAGCGTCGGTATGTATCGTGGACTTGAGAGTGTGGCTCACAACCTCTTCGGTCTTGAACTGGATCTGGCTACAGCCGGGGTTCGCACAGGTGCCGACGTAGATGAGCTCGTAGGTGCATTCACCGATGACCCGCTCGTCGTCAAGCGTCCACTCGTCAACAGAGTGGCCTTTAGCCAGCTCGTTGGTAACGGTGAAGTCGTCGCCGCAGCCGTTCTGGCAGGCGTAAATAGTGGTGGAGTCCTGCTCGCAGGTGAGCTCGGCGCCGCCGACTACTCTGTAATCGTGGCCGAGTGCCGCTTCCTCAGCGTCACAGTTGTCTCTGGTACAGGAGTGGCCGGTCTCACAGGTGAGATCGCCATCCCACAGGTGTCCGAGCTTGGAGCCCTCGTCCTCTATCGTATCGGTCTCGGAGCAACCGTTGAAGCTACAAGTCGCGGTCTTAGTACCGTCGAGCACACAGGTTGCATCGTTGTTCGATACGTAGTTGGTGAAGGAGTGGCTCTTCTTCGAGCCCTCGTCGGCCACCGTATCGGTTTCCTGACAGCCATACCAGTCACAAACTGCGGTCTTAGTGCCGTCAGCTGCGCAGGTTGCGTTGTTGTCGGAGTGATAGGTGGTGAAGGAATGGGCTTTCTTCGAGCCCGCGTCAGTTACCGTCTCGGTGGCGGTACAGCCCTCGGTGTCACAGGTTGCGGTCTTAGTGCCGTCCTTCTGACAGTTGGCGTCGCCGTTCGACGTATAGTTGGTGAAGGTGTGTGCCTTCTTGGAGCCTGCATCGGCTACGGTGTCCTTTGCGGTACAGCCGCTCGTCGTACAGGTTGCGGTCTTGGTGCCGTCGGCCGTGCAGGTCGCATTGCCGTCAGACACGTAGGTAGAGAAGGAGTGCGCGACCTTGTCGATCTTGCGCGTATCCGTCTCGCCACACTCGTTACAGGTGCGGGTCTCGGTGCCCTCCGCTATACAGGTAGCGGCGGTAGTCACCGTCCAGTTGCCCCAATCGTGCTCGGTGCAATCCTTTGAGCAAGCGGACATAACGATCGCGCCTGCTACGAGCATTGCAACACACAAAAGGAGCAAGAGGGATCTCTTGACTGCTTTCATTTGTTTTTCTCCTTTGTTTGGATTTTTTTTGTTTGCTGATTATATTTTACACTTGAAAGTGTAAAAAGTCAATACGTTTTGCCGTTATTTACGCTTAAATCGCCTGAGAAAGTCCGATATTCTTTCAGGAACCGACGGTTTATCCGTTATCTCGCCGTCCCCCGCGGAAAAAGCGTGAGAGCAGAGAACGCACGAGGCGCGAGGAGCTGATTTTTGCCGAGATGCGCTCATTTTCCTCCTCTAAGGCAGCCTCAAGGTCGGGCGCGGCGGTCGATATTGCCGTTATCTCAGGGTTGAAAAGCTCACCGAGCTTTCGTGTGAGATAATCGTGCCCAAGCGTGCGCTCAAGCATAGAGAATAATGAGGAAAGACGCGGACTCATCGTCCCTGCAGCGCGCAAAAGATTGTCGCTTATCCTCTCGTTTGGCACCTCGGACAGCCGAACGCGCAGCCGTCCGTTTGCAGAAAGTGACATAGTGGCGCGGCGCACGTTCGGCAGCTCCGGAAATATAAATTCAAGCTTGTAGACGGTTCCGCCCTCGCCGTCCGCCTCGGTGCTGACGGCCGCACGGACGAGATAGCGCTCTTGGGCGAGGGTCAGGGTGCCCTCGGCGTAGGAGTAGATACCGAGGTCGAGGTGTACCGTGCCCGCGCCCATCTCACATACGAGGTGCAAAAGCGAGCCTCGGCGCGAGAACTCAAGGCTGCGTATTCCGCCACCGTAGTTGTTCTGCATAACGCTTACGAATATGGGTAAAATGCCGAGATTATTGGTCGGGAAAAGGTATTTTCCGACTAATGGTAAGAGCTCACTATCGAACGGGGTGCGGTTTTTAAGTCCGAGTAGGTAGGGCAGGCCGCGCAAGGGGGCGTGTAATGTTAACCACTCTCTAGATGTAAAGAAAGATTTACATTTGTTCTCAAGCTCGCGCTCGTTTGAGCGTCTGTGGTGCACGCTTCCTTCTCTCCGTGAGCCGAGCGCCTCCTTCACCAGCGCTACCGCAGGACTACCCTGAAGCAGCTCACAGCTTCCTGCCGTTATCGCTACGACCAGGGAGCGCTCCGGGCACACCCACACGTTTTGCCCAAGCATCCCGTTAAACAAAAAGCCGCCGTCCTTTTCAACCCATATCTGATATCCGTAATCGTGGGGGCTTATTTCGGGCGGCACGCTTATGCTGACGGCGGTTGAGCGGCGCACCGACTCCTCGCTCAGTATCTGTCTGCCGCCGAAGCGGCCGCCCTGCATCATCATAACGCCGAGCTTTGCCCAGCTTTCAGTGGACAGATACAGTCCCCAGCCGCCCTTGGGCACACCCTCAGGACTCTTCTCCCAAAACCAATTGTTTATTCCCATCGGTCGGAGAATGCGCTCCCTCAAAAGCATCTCAGCGTCGGCGCCATGCTTTCTTCTTGCGATTCTGTCTGCCGCGTGCATAAGGATATACGAGTTCATACTGTTGTAGGCAAATTCCTCGCCCGGCGCAAAGGCCATCTCCGACTCGAAATAGGCACGCGTCCATTCGTTCTCGCTGACCGAGCCGACCTCGGCAAACACAACGCCGCTCGACATAGTGAGCAGGTGCGCGACCGTCAAGTCGTAAAAGCGTTCCTCCCTCGGTGTGATTTCGGGGAACAGGTCTGTGATCCGCGTATCGAGCTTAAGCTCGCCTCGGTCGATCAGCGTATTGATCAGCATACCCGTCACAGACTTTGACATAGAATGCGACAGATGTGGCAGGGTCGCGGAGTATTCGGGTGCTGACGCCTCTGCGATGACTACACCGTCCTTTACCACCACGATAGAGTGTAGGTTTGCTCGCGGCTCTACCTCAAGTGCGCGCAAAAGTTGCGTTATGGCAAGAGAGGATATGCCGTGCGCCTCCGGCGTGCCGTGCGGCAAGGGCTGTCGATCCCTTTGCATCAGCACGGTCTTTTGCGGATAGTAGGGCACGACGGTGGGGTTTTGCTTGTATTCAAGCAGGAGATTTGATATCAAATTAACCGTTCGTTTCTTGTAATTTTCCATAATCATATTTATCCTATGGCAAGTTAAGAAAAAGGGTGACTCCAAGCCATTGGAGTCACCCCGTGTAAGATTTTTTAGATATTTACTGCCAAAGCAGTTTTTGTTTCGGCCGATTTGAACGCCGCCTCCATAACCAGAAGCACGCGCCTTACCTCGGATGCCTTGATAAGCTGCTCCGCCTTACCGTCGATCGCGGCGGTAAAGTTGCGGTAAAAGTCGTGCACGTCTGCCGTTGGGCGCTCGATCTCGTACGAGTCGATCGTGATCTCGTCTCTCGGCGCCATTGTCTTGGTGATGCCTGCCGCCGTCTGTACGGGGAGCACCTCCTTTTCGCACCAGGCCTTAAGCCTTGCAACGCGGCACTTCTTCTGCCAGTCCTCGATATATGCGCTGCCCGAGCGGCACTGCATATAGAATCTCGGCATTGCGATAAAGTTATAGGTGCCGACCTCGACGGTCGCGCGCTTGCCACCCTCAAAGGTTATATAAAGGCGGAAGCCGTCGTCGACCTCGTCGGTCGTTATGTTCGTTACTTCACAAAAGATGTTCGTTATTTTTTCGGGTATAAGCTTGAGCATCTGGTCAATGAGGTGCACACCCCAGTCGAGGATCATTCCGCCGCCGTACTGCTTGTGGCATCTCCAGTCGGAGGGAATGCCGCGCGAGCCGTGCACGCGTGACTCAATGCTGATCGTCTCGCCGATCTCGCCGGAGTCTATAAGGCTCTTTATAGCGAGGAAGTCGACGTCCCATCTGCGGTTCTGGTGTACGGTAAACAGCACGCCGTTCTCCTCTGCACACGCCACCATATCGTCGAAGTCCTGTACCGTAAGTGATACGGGTTTTTCGCATACGGTGTGCTTTTTTTGCGACAATGCCGCAATAACTATATCCTTATGTACGTCGTTCGGCGTTGCGCAAAGCACGATGTCAACAGCAGGGTCGCTGACGAGCTCCTCAAGCGAGCCGTAAACGTGAATGCCGTTATCGATTGCCGCCTTGACTCTTTTTTCGGCGATGTCGTAAATTCCGGCAAGCTCGATAACGTCGCTCGCCATCGCTTTTTGCGCGTGCCACGCGCCCTGACCGCCGTAGCCGACGATTGCAAGTTTCTTTTTCATAATGATCTCCATATAAAAGTATTTTTTTCATTTTAACACATTACGCGCCGCGTGTAAATATTTTTTCTGAAAATAGTTAAATTTATGCAATAAAATCTGCAAAATTGAAAAGGTCAAACAAAAGTCCGAAAACAAATCCAATACCAACGAGCAGACCCATTATCGCAAGATTTTCCTTTGGACGCTTGTTGAGACGCACGAGAATGAGTATACCTACTCCCGCACCCGAAAACAGGCCTGCCATCATCGTTCCGCCCGAAATGATACCCTCAAGACCGAGAGTGGTCAGGGCAACCGAGGTCGCACAGCCGGGGATAAGGCCTATGAGCGCCGCTATAAGATGCGAAAGCACGGGAATGCGGCTTACAATGCCGCCAAGCGTATCCGCGCCAACGAAGAATATCAACAGATTTATCACAAGCGTTACAGCGAGGATAAATACCGATATCGTAAGCGTGTGGTGCAGGGCGGAGAGGAGTATACCTCTCTCGCAGTGACAGTTGTCATTGTCGCATATCTCGTCGATGTCGATCTTTTCCTTGCCGCGATTGAGCAGGTGAAGCACGATATCTATCGCAAAGCCTGCGATAATTCCGACTGCGAGCTTATAGCCGAGAATGGCTAAAACGCTCTGCCAGGATGCGCCGGAGCTGATCATTATCGGCAGCATCTCGTCTGAGGTCGCAAGGAATACCGCAATAAGCGTTCCGAGGCTTATGACCCTACCCGTGTAAAGATTTGCCGCCACCGCGGAGAATGCGCATTGGGGCAAAACGCCGAGCAGTCCGCCTATTGCAGGGCCTGCCTTGCCTGATTTTTCGAGCAGGGCAACCGTGCGCCCCGATGCCTTGTGCTCGATAAACTCCATTAAAAGATAAGTGAGGAAGAGAAAGGGAATAATTTTCAGCGTGTCGATAAGTCCGTCAAGTAAAACCTCGTGGAGTATTCCCTCAAAGAGGCTTGCGTGCTCGGTGTCGCCGTGTGCGTGAAGCAGCATAGTCATGCGCGCACACCCCCTTTGCTTATGCAACCCTCGCACCTGCCGAAGAGCATCGCGCCCTCGTCAATGGCAAAGTGCTTGTTCGTCATTATTTTTTCCTCAAGGAGATGAGAGGTTTCCTCGTCCAAATGTATAAGCCTGCCGCACTCCTTGCATTTGAGGTGCAGATGCTCGTCACAGCCGTGCTCGCCGAGGTATTGGTAGGTCGTGTGCCTTGAATGCTCGTCCGTGATCTTGCGAAGAGAGCCCTCCTTGACCATCTTTGATACTATTCTGTATACCGTGCTTCTTGCGCTTCCGTCGGGGCATACCGCCTCTGCGATCTCGTCCACCGTAAACGCGCGGTCGGGGCATGCCTTTAAAAGCGCGGTTATCTCCGATCTTTTTTCTGTCTTATACGTCATTTATATATCCTTTCGGGTTGAAAACAAAAACGAAAAATTGAGAGTAATTCTCAAATCTCGTCTATGATACTACTTTTTGATGCTTTTGTCAATAGATTTAGGATATTTTATGCTTTAGACTAGTATTGACTTTTGAAGGGCATGGGAGTATAATTAAGAAAAACACCTCGGAGGGTAAAATGAAAATACTTTTTATAGGCAATAGCTTTTCCGCGAATGCAACCAGATACATAAGAGAAATATCAAACGGTGAGCTTTTCGTGCGCAACCTCTACATAGGCGGCTGCTCTCTCGAAACTCACGCGAAGAATATAAAAAACGATGCTTCGGCCTACGAGTATCAGATGGATGCGAAGGCGCTCGCTACGACGAGCATTAAATCGGCGCTCCTTTGTGAGGAGTGGGACGTTGTAAGCGTACAGCAGGTATCCTCGCTTTCCGGTATGATCGAGAGCTATACCCCCTATATCGATACCGTGGTTGCCGAGATAAAAAAGCTCCGCCCGAATGCGCGCATAGTTTTTCATCGCACGTGGCCATATAACTACGGCAGCACTCACCCGGCATACGTGAATTACAACAACGACACCGATCTTATGAACGAAATGATTGCGAAAACTACGGCGGCAATAGCAGAGAAGTATTCCTTTGACGTTATCCCCGCGGGCGAGGCGGTCTATGTGGGATATAACACACCCGAATTTGATATAAGGGTCGGCGGCGAGTCGCTTACCGCGCCTGATACCTTCCACCTCTCCGCTGAGTACGGTCGCTACCTTGCCGGACTTGTGCTTTACCGCTTCTTTACGGGTAACAGCGCCACCCGTGTAACGTTTTTCCCTGATGATTGCGACGAAAAGCTCGTCAAAAAACTGCAACAGATCGCTGATTCGGTCTTTTGCGTTTAAATGCCCGCACCGCCTGATCTGCGATACTGCAGGGGAGTCGTGCCTGTCATTTTCTTGAAACGCTGAATAAAATTATTATAGTCGGAAAAGCCACACCTTTCCGAAATTTCGGTTATTGAATAATTGGTTGATATAAGCAGGGTTTTCGCCCTGCTTATTTTTTTGTCCAGCACGTACTGCTTAACCGAGGTGTTGAAGCTCGAGCGAAAGACCGAGTATAGCTCTCTGCGTCCGATAAACAAGCTCTTGCATATATCTTCTGCGGTCAGCGGCTCGCCGAGATTTTCGTCTATAAATTTCTTTATTTTCTCGGCGACGTCATTGTCGCTGAGCAGTATAGCATCGGTGAGCCAGAAGCGGAGCATACACGATTCGAGTATATTGCAGGTTGCCTCGACCTGTTTTTCATCAAGGATGCTCAGGCGCTCGTATGCCGCACGCAGCTCACCCTTGTCCATACCGTTTTCCTCGGCGTATTTCTCAACGTCCGTACGGTCCGTCGCCGTGCGATACTCGCCGAAAAGTATGTACCCGATGATAAGCTTTTCGAAGCGAATGGGCGTGACCGTTTCGTGTATTCCTGCGTGACACAGATACGAAAACGTGCGGTTTTCCTGCTTGCACAGGGTACAGGATTCGGTGTCCGATTGGCGACATTTCGCCGCACGGGTGGGGTCTTCCCTTATCATTTTGCAGAAATCGGTGAGGTATCCCTCGGGCGGATATGAGGTCACAAACTCAAAGTCGCGGTCGAAGATACTGATAGGCACACCGAGCAGGGTGTACACGTCCTCAAGTATGCTTGCCAGCTTTTGCTTGTCAAATTTTATATCCATAATTTCTTTTCTCCGATTTTGTACAAAAACAACGTTTTTGGATATATTATATCATATTTTATTGCATTTGTCACGTGATATACTTAAATTGTGGATATTTTTTGCCACTACGATGTAATTTGTTGAAAGCATGTGAGGAGAATGAAAAATGAAATTGAGCGAAAGTCTATTAAAAGAGTCTGGCGGTATACTCCGCTTGAAGCCCACGTGGGTGCCGAGAAGCTTTTGCCGCCCCGGAAAGCGCATTAAGCTGCACCCGGACGACTACTACGTTCTCGGACTTGAACGAGGCGGCATCGACGAGCGTTGGTTTGCCTCGACGACCTGGGCGGAGAACGGCCCCGGCACTCCCGCGGACGAGGGTTTAAGCTACGTTGTATCGAAAGACGGAAGCGAGCAGATGCTGCTTCGCGATCTTATCGACGAGCTTGGGGCAGAGGTTATAGGTGATCTTTGGGATAAGTATCACAAGTGGCCGATGTTTTCGAAATTCTTTGATAATGCGGGCCCCCTGCCTCATCATATACATCACCGCGACGAGCACGCAAGGCGCGTTGGCGCCGAGGGAAAGCCCGAAATGTATTTCTTCCCCGCACAGATGAACAATCACGGCGGCGAGTTTCCCTTTACCTTCTTCGGTCTTAATCCCGAGTGTACAAAGGACGAGATCAAAAAGTGTCTCGAGAATTTCCACAAGGGCGACAACCACCTGCTTGACTATTCGCAGGCGTATAAAATAGAGCTTGATACGGGATGGGACGTCCCTCCGGGAGTGCTTCACGCCCCCGCAAGCCTCTGCACCTATGAGCCGCAGTTTGCATCCGACGTATATGCTATGTATCAGTCGGTGCTTTACGGCGGTCAGTGCGTTGGTGAGGATCTGCTTTGGAAGAACTGTCCCGAGGAAGAGAAGGGCAATTTTGATTACCTTATGGACGTCATAGATTGGGATCTCAACGTCGATCCCGACTTCAAGAAGAACCGCTTTATGCGCCCGATTGTCGATACCGAATCCAATGCACACAAGGAAGAGTGGATATGCTACAAGAGCAAGCTCGCCTCGGCGAAGCGACTGACTGTATATCCCGGCAAGACGGTTACCGTAAAGGACGGCGCCGCATACGGTATGATAATGCTTTCGGGTCACGGCAAATTCGGCGGTCAGCCTATCGAAACGCCGACTCTTATCAGATACGGTCAGCTCACGTACGACGAGTATTTTGTTTCTGTCGATGCCGCAGGGCGCGGTGTTACAATAACAAACGAGAGTGCGAGTGAGCCGATCGTAATGCTCAAGCACTTTGCTGAAAATCCCGATCTTGAAAGGCTACATAAATGAAAAAATGGTATGAGGGCGTATACCGCCGTCAGCTGACGGATATGCATATAAACGATACGGACGAGCGTTTTCTCTCAAAATTCAATGCCGACGAGTATTACGACAATCTTGTCCGTGCAAGGATCCAAAGTCCGATGATTTATCTTCAGTCGCACACGGGTCTTTGCAATTACCCGACCGAAAGCGCGCGTACGCACAGGCATTTTTTGCGCGGCGAAAACGAGCTCAAGCGCCTTATCGAAAAATGCAAGGCCGGCGGGATGAAGGTCGTTGGATATTACAGTCTTATATTCAACAACTGTGCCATCGAGATGCACCCAGAGTGGGAAATGAAGTATAGCGACGGTACGACCTGGCGCGACCACGGTCAGCGCTACGGGCTTTGCTGTCCGAACGATCTTGAGTACCGCGAGTTTGTAAAGGTTCAGATCGACGAGCTTGCGCGCGAGTTCAAAAATATCGACGGACTCTTCTTTGATATGCCGTATTGGGAGGTCGCGTGCCATTGCGATTCCTGCCGCGATCGCTTCTTGAAGGAAACAGGCTGGGAGTTGCCCGAAAATATGGATTGGGCCGACCCCGTGTGGCGTAAATACGTGCGGGCAAGGCAGGATTGGATGGTTGATTTCGTTCAATTTGTCAGAGCATATACCGAGCGCGTAATGCCCCGGGTGACCGTTGAATTTAACTATGCCGCCGTTATCGGCTGTGATTGGCTCGGCGGCTCGACCGAGGGCATCAACGCCGAGAGCGAGTTTACCGGCGGCGACCTTTACGGCGATCTGTACTCACACTCCTTTGCGTGCAAATATTACTACGGCGTTACCAAAAATCAGCCGTTTGAATATATGACCTGTCGATGCGATAAGAGCCTGCGCGAGCATACGATAACCAAGCCACAGGCTGATCTTGAGCGAGAGGTACTTCTCACCGCGGCACATCACGGTGCATCGCTCATCATTGATGCGATAGACCCCATCGGCACGCTCGACTCGCGTGTTTATGACAGAGTGGGCAGGGCGTTCGAGCGTCAGCTCCCGTACGAGCCTTATATGGACAGGGGCAAGCTGTACGCCGAGGTTGCCGTCTATTTTGACAGTCGTACGATGTTCTCCGAGGACGGCTCGGATCGCTATAACAAGACCTGCGCCATCGGCGCGGTAAGGCGGCTTGCTGAGTGCCACGTGCCCACCGCGGTAGTATCAAACGGCTCGCTTGACGACCTTTCAAAGTATCAGATGGTTATAGCACCAAGTTTAAGAGATTTTGAAAACGACGAGCCATTAAAGCTCATAGATTACGTCAAAAATGGCGGTACGCTTTACCTTTCGGGTGCGTCCGATTCTCGACTTATGAAGGCGTTTTTTGACGCACGGGTGGTGGGTAAGACCTACGGCGACACCAAACGCCGCCCCGTTCAGCTCGGTGCGCGCGTGTATATCAGCCCCACAGGGGAAAAAGAGGATATCTTCGGTGAGTTCTGCGCAGAGTATCCGCTCCCCCTCACTTATTTTCTCCCGATAGTCGAGAATGCGACGGGCGAGACCGGGGCAACTATAACTCTGCCGTATGCCGAGCCCGACGATAACTCGCATTTTGCATCGATCCACTCCTGCCCACCCTGGCAGAGCACCGGGCATCCTGCCTATATCGAGCGTCGCTTCGGTAAGGGCAAGGTAATATGGTGCGCCGCAGAGCTTGAGTATGACGAGCGCCGCGCGTTTGGCGACGTGTTCAAAAATATCGTTCTTTCAAACGTACGGAAGAAGTACGATCTCGACGCAGGCCCGTCGGTCGAGGCGGTCGTTTTTGAGGATGAGGGTGAGAGCCTTATCTCTCTGTGCGATCTTAAGTACGACGAGTATAAGAGATGCGCCGGCATCACTGTCCGAGTTAAGTGCGCCGCCCCGAGCGCCGTGTGCGATTGCCTCGATGGCTCGGCCGTGCCGTTTGAGTATGACGGCAAGGTGCTTACATTTACGGTGTCAATGACGGACTTTAAGATGTTGCGTATCGTTTATTGACAATAAAAACGGAGCTGATCCTTGCGGTCAGCTCCGTTAATTTATTTAGAGTGAAATAGTCTGTTCTACGCTGTAAAGCTCCTCAAGGTGTCTGCGGCGCTCTGCGGCCTCAACGCTCATACGCTCGACGGTTGCCTCATCGAACTTCTCAAGCAGTTCCTCCTTGGTGCTCTTGCCCTTGTAAAGGCGGTCAAGGTTGAGCGCGTAGTTGATATCGGTTGCAACGATCTCGCCGTTGCGCATACAGATAACTATGTTTGAGTTGCCGGCGAGCAGCTCCTTAACTGCGAAAACACCCATCTCGGATGCCATAACTCTGTCGCGCAGGGTAGGGTTGCCGCCGCGCACAACGTGCGCAAGGCGTGCAAACTTGGTATCTACGCCGGTCTGGGCCATTATCTTCTCGGCAAGGGCAGGCGCGTAATCGGATCCCACACCCTCGGATACGAGGATGATGAAGTTACGCTTGCCGTGTCTGCGAGAGGTGGATATCTTTGCGCAGATCTCGTCGTCGTTGGCCGGAAATTCGGGGATTACCGTTGCGGTAGCACCCGATGCTATACCTGCGTTAAGGGCAATGTCACCTGCACCGCGACCCATTACCTCAACGACGTTGCATCTTGCGTGTGACTCACAGGTGTCACGCAGCTTGTCGACGAGGTCGATTACCGTGTTCATAGCGGTGTCAAAGCCGATAGTGCTGTCGGTGGACGAAATATCGTTATCGATCGTGCCGGGGATACCTACGCAGGGAATGCCGTGGTTGGTAAGGTCTGTCGCACCGCGGAAGGTACCGTCACCGCCGACGGCAACAATGCCGTCAATGCCGAACTCACGGCAGGTGGCAATAGCCTTTGACATACCCTTCTCAGTCTTGAACTCCGGGCAGCGGTCGGAGTAAAGCATCGTGCCGCCCTTGTTTATTATGTTGGAAACGTCGCGCAGGCCGAGGGGCTTGATATCTCCGCTGATAAGTCCCGAATATCCTCTATATATACCGACCACCTCAACGCCGTTGCTTATAGCAGTACGGACTACGGCTCTTACAGCCGCGTTCATTCCGGGGGCGTCGCCGCCCGACGTGAGTACGCCAATCGTCTTAAATTTCTTCATTTCAGATTTCACCTCGAAAAATAAAGGCAAACCGTTTGCCTATGTTGAGACTCTATTTTATCACATTTTTTTGACATTTACAACTGTTTTTGCAATATTTTTTAAATTTAACAAATTTAACAGTTTTGCTCGACAACTAAGATCAAAATTATTTAAATTGATGACGGCTAAGTTGACAGTTTTCTTTCCGGTATGTTATAATTATTTGAGAAAAGGGTTTCCAAATGATTGTCGGGAGGTTTAATTGGTATTATGAAATACGAATTTTACTGTGGTATGAATGAAGATGTTAGCGTAATTAATTTTTTGAAAAATAAAAATATAAAATACGAAATGGGGCCAATTCCAAAGAGAATTTATTATACTGTGTATTCAGATACAGAAAATAGTGACGAATTACTGAAGTACATCGAAACCTTGCCGGGAACATCAATTTCAAAATCGTCGGTTTTTTCAAATCAAGAAATGGAAGATGCGAATTGGTATTTGCTTTATGTAACTAGAATGGGCATGGAGACAAAAAAGTGGACTATACGTATGATGCAAAATGTCCGTATGTCACAGAATATGGAATCCCACGACACCGTCATTTAGATCAAGTAAATCCTTTTGTTTCAGTCAAAACTCCAAAATGGAGAAATGGGTATAATTTTTGTTCTGTAGAAACTGGCTTTATGACTCAGATTTTTTGCAGTGATTTCGCGAAGGAAACCATTCTGAAAAATGGAATAAACGGTGTGCATTTTATGCCCGTTTTGAAAGGCGATCTTGCAACTCCAACTCCCGACGTATCCCAGCTGGTTTTCAATAACAAACTTCCACTGGCAGCTTACACCTTTATCGGAAAATATAGTGAGGATGCTTGTCCTTCATGCGGAAGAATTAATTATGTTTTTGATGAGCCTAATTGCGATTTCTTAAGATTGAATACGGATATGCTTCCCAAAAATATTGATGCATTTGGCTCGGAAATAATTATCGGTTGGGGTTTCGGAGACGAGCCGGTTGTAATCTCGAAAAAATTCTACAACCTGTTATTTAAAGAGTTAAAGGAAAAACCAAAGCATTTCATTATTTATCCTGTTGCCTAATAAAGTAATCGAATGGGGCTGAGTCAAAAGCTTTTAGTTAAGGGGCTAGCCTCTTATTTTCCTCGCGCTGCGCGCGGCGGTCAAAATTTTAAAAACTGTTGACAAGGATTTTGTTTTCGTGTAAAATTTTCTTAGAGAGGTGTATAACACCTATACCTATTCAACC
>CAZQTN010000002.1:2467-46882 GCA_964596195.1 uncultured Ruminococcus sp. | reverse complement strand
GTACTGCCACAGGATGGGCGCAGCATCCGAAAGAGTGCCGAGCAGACGCTCGTGACGGGCGCGAAGCGCCTTGTGGCAGAGCTGCATACGCTCGTCGAACACCTCGCGGAACTTCTCCATATCGCCGCCGGCAGAGAGCGCGATATCAACGAGGTTGACGGTTACGACCCCCTGATTGAAGCGGCCGTAGTACTTAGGCTGACCGTTCTCGTCGACGTAAGGGGTAAGGAAGCTGCGGCAACCCATACAGGTGTAGCAATGTCCCTCTCCGTTCTTGTCGATCTTGTTCTTCAGCATTATCTTTTCGGAGATATAGTCGGGCACCATTCTCTTTGCGGTGCACTTTGCCGCAAGCTCGGTGAGGTAGTGATACTTCGAGCCGGGGCGAACGTTGTCCTCCTCAAGGACGTAGATGAGCTTGGGGAACGCGGGTGTGATCCACACGCCGGTCTCGTTCTTAACGCCCTTTATGCGCTGCTCAAGGGTCTCCTCGATAATGAGCGCGAGGTCGGCCTTTTCCTGCTCGTTTCTCGCCTCGCCGAGGTACATAAATATAGTAATAAAGGGCGCCTGGCCGTTAGTCGTCAGAAGCGTAACCACCTGATACTGAATGCACTGAACACCGCGATTGATCTCCTCGCGGAGTCTGCCCTCTGCGATCTTGTTGATAGCCTCTTCCTCGAAAACGCCGATCTCAGCAAGCTCCTTTTTAACCGCCTCGCGGATCTTCTTGCGGCTGATGTCAACGAAGGGCGCAAGGTGTGTAAGGCTGATCGACTGTCCGCCGTACTGGTTGGACGCGACCTGCGCGATTATCTGCGTTGCGATATTACAAGCGGTGGAAAAGCTGTGCGGCTTCTCTATCATCGTGCCGCTGATAACGGTACCGTTCTCAAGCATATCACCGAGGTTGACGAGGTCGCAGTTGTGCATATGCTGTGCGAAATAGTCCGCATCGTGGAAGTGGATAAGTCCCTCCTCGTGCGCCCTTACTATATCCTCGGAGAGGAGCAGACGGCGGGTAATGTCCTTGGACACCTCGCCTGCCATATAGTCGCGCTGAACGCTGTTAACGGTGGGGTTCTTATTCGAGTTCTCCTGCTTTACCTCCTCGTTGTTGCACTCGATAAGAGAGAGTATCTTATCGTCAGTCGTGTTCGACTTGCGCACGAGGGCGCGGCGGTATCTGTATGTAATATAGGCCTTTGCAAGCACGAATGCACCGAGGCGCATTATCTCGTCCTCGACCATATCCTGCACCTCCTCAACCGTGACCGCACGGCGGAGCTTCTCGCACTTTTTCTCGACTCTATCTGTAATTTTTCTTATTTCGTTTTCAGAAATAGCGGCAGACGGGTCAACTGCGGCGTTCGCCTTCAGAACGGCGGCCGTAATCTTTTCCTTCTCAAAAACGACCTCTGCGCCGCTTCTCTTAATAAGCTTCATTATGTTCTCCTTTCTGTATTTACGATGCTTCTTAATTTTTCCTGTTTTTTCCTAATTTACCGTATCGGCAAAAAAGCGCGCCGAAAAATCGGCGCTACAAGAGATTCTGAACGATCTCGACGCGCCGCAAAATCGGCGCTCCCGGGAGCTCTCGCGGCATCACTCGTGCCCGAGCTCAAATTGTGTTAGCGAGAACAATTATACACTATATCTAGTGTAAAAGTCAAGTCCAAAAATCAAGATATGGTGTTTTTTCGGCGTATAATTTCGTAGAAAAAAATTCATTAAATTTGTTGATTTTACCTATTGACAAAAATCCGCCCAAAATAAGTTCCAAAAGATGGGAAAAAGAGCAATGAAAAGGCACTCGTCCTTTTTATTGATAAGCGCTGAGTTGATTCAAGAAACCTTTTGTGGAACGAAGTCTCGCCCGTGTCATCCTGAGCGAAGCGTAGCGGAGTCGAACTGCGAAGCAGTGCGAGGCATCAGCCAAGCAGGATCTCGGGCGAGCAAAACACTTCTTTTCCCTCGTAGATCCCGATGCTATGCATCGCCCTTCGAGTTCGACTTCGGGCCTTGCCCTCCGCTCAGGATGACACGAGGGACGGCCTTTATCACCGATTCACTTATCAATTTTCCTGACAAGCACTGCATTTGTGTCCACAAATGCAAAATACGGCATACCTCTTTCGAGATATACCGTATTCTTGCAAAACTGTTCTTTAAAATGGCGTTCTAAGCGGAGAAGGCTTTTAACCTCGTGCTTCACAGCTTGCAACCGTCAATCCTCGGTGAGCGTTACTATCGGCTTTCCGTCCTTGTCGACGAGAACCGTCAACCCACCGGCATATCCGCTTGCGTGGTACAAATAATTAACGCCGGTTTCCTTGTCAACCCAGATCTCGGTAGACCCCGCCCCCTGAGCATAAACCTTTTCAAATCTTTTCTCTTTTGCCATTATAATAACCTCTGATTTTTTAATGTACTAAATCAAGATTAGATTCGTTTGCGTTTTCGTTATTGCTTTTTGCTTCTTCAATGTAATCAATCGGAATATCACTCTCAATCAACACATCATCAGGCATCGCAACACAAGCTTTTTTGCATCCTTTAATAACCTTTGGAATGCAAGAAACACCACAAGTAGCAAGCGCAGCAAAAACCTCGGTAACAATTTTGGCGATGTGCTCTCTGTTATCTTTTATATCATCTTTACAAGCCCTCAGAGCAGCTTGCTGACTCTCGGCTAATTTTTCCAGCTTTTCGACTTTTTCCGTTGCAGTCAAAGTATCGTCTTGAGTAATCAATTCCCTCATTTTTGCGTATGTTTCATCAACATTTTCGTTAAGTGCATTAACACCCTCGGCATACTTTTTGGGATCCGAGGCATCAACAACCTTATTGCATATTTCGGAAATGTTTTTTACTGCTTGTACGATATACTCGATAATTTTTATGTTCATAGTTGAGTTGCCCCTTCCCTCGCTTTTCTTTTTGACTTCTTTCGCCATAGATTTTACTCCTTAAAAGTAAAGTACATGATGAGATAAGTATACTGCATATTTTTGTGTTTGTCAATACAACGCACTCGCTTATTTGCTCGCGCAGCTATCCTTAAATTTATTAATACAATCTTCGCAAAGCGCTATGCGTTGTGTGCCAATATCCTTTTTTATTTTGCAATATCTTACAGTGCTTTTACGTTGGCAAAATGTGCACCTGTCCTCAAAATCCTTTTCCATAACAATAATGCTTTCGCAATTATAAGTTAATTCGATTGGCTTTCGAGGTTTTATAACTCTCTCAGAGCATTGTATATCACCAACATCAACTTCCTCTCCCGCGATTTTCTTAAGGAGTCTGCGCTCTTCAAGATCGGGCAAAGCTATGACGTAAAGATATCCGATAATGCCGAGCCAAAAGCAAATCGTCACGACTCTTAAGTCGGTATATCCCTTTTTTTCAACTATTTCCTGCATATTCTGCGCCATATTATAATTGATAATCAAAAACACAACCAAAATAATTATACCTACAATAACAATTCCAAACATAACAAAATTCTCCCGTCATTAATTCTCAAAAGCACACCCATTGTGCTTTTGATGATATTATACCGCAATTTGCGGTATAAGTCAATACTGCATTTTGCGGTTTGTTATAATTTTCATACTAACTGTCAAAAATGGAGCTGTTATGATATATAAAAGAATTAGAGATCTGCGCGAGGATAACGATCTCACACAAAGGGCTGTCGCCCAAGTCTTGAACTGCTCACAGCAAGTTTATAGCAACTACGAGCTCGGCCAAAGAGATATTCCTACCGATATACTTATAAAGCTGTCGACGTTTTATAGTGTTTCTGTCGATTACATCCTAGGCATCAGCGATAATCCCAATATACAAAAATGAACAAGATTATGCACCGCGTTACTTGGTACGTCACACTCGTTTTCATCATATTATATTAGAGTAAAATGCTTACACATAAAAACACATAAAAACTTCTCAAAAAATACTTTTCCCTCTTGACAAACCAAAAACTGTCTGCTATAATAATATAGCGTAAATTGAACGGCGCCATGGCCAAGCGGTAAGGCACAGGTCTGCAAAACCTCTATCCCCCGGTTCAAATCCGGGTGGCGCCTCCAAAGAAAACAGCACTCCATCAGGAGTGCTGTTTTCTTTCTTTTGGGAGACGCAGCTCTCGCTTTGAGCCGGGCTTTCGCCGCGCAAAGCGCAAGAAATCCGGTTCACATATCCACCTTTCTTACCGATGCCCGCTTGCGAGGTATCGTGAAAGGTGAGATATCTTCGCCATCGGCGAATACCCGCGGTGGCGCAAAGCACCTCAACCGAGGTGCTGTTTTCATATGTAGGGGCGATTCACGAATCGCCCGTGAAACCTCGGTAAATGCGGGCGATTCGTGAATCGCCCCTACTTGACCTTGCACCTCTTTTGTGCTATAATGACCTCGCAGGCCACCATTCTATCAACAAGAAAGGAGCGCAAAATGGAACCATTATTTGAAAACAGCTACACGCCCGATAAATCATTCTATAAGGAGATCTACGGCTACTTTCATTTCCGTCGCCCGATCACCGTAGCCGCATTTATTATCTGCGCCGTTTGCTTCCTTGCGCAACTCGTGCTTGCGATTTTCGACCTCGAACACAATCCGGGTATTATGATACTTATGGCCGTCTTTCCGCTTTTTAAGTTATTTGCGTACCTTAGCCAGATAGGCACTCTCGAAAAGTGCAACAAGGAGGTTTCAAGTGAGCAGATAAGCATAAGCACCCTCGTGCACGAGGGTGCTTTGGAAACAACCTCGTCAACCGGCGCGGTCATCAACATCGAGCTTTCAAAGATCAGAGGCGCCGTACAAACTAAACGCTACATAGTGCTTCGCTCGGATGCGCGCCTGATTTACTCATTTAGCAAGGACGGCTTCACCAAGGGCACAAAGGAAGATTTCCTCGCCTTTTTGAGGAGCAAAAACATCAAGGTAAGCGGTAAATAATTTCACACGCCTCCCCTGTGTAAGGGGAGGTGCCGCTTTTAAGCGGCGGAGGGATTGTCCTTTGCCCGCATCAGATACAATCCCTTACCTGACACGTCGGGAGCTCCCTTTACACAAGGGAACCTTTTTTAAAATAAAACAACCGAAAAAACGGCAGAGATCGCGCTCTGCCGTTTTGCTATTAACCTTATTAGACGTAATCCTTAAGCCAAAGGAATTTGTCGGGCATATGGAACCAATGGTAGACCGTGGGGTTCAGGGCGTAGAGGCGCTGGAACTCCTCGCCGCCGTTGGTGTCGAGGCGGTAGGCATGGAATAAACCTCGCCCTCGCCGGTGTTTATGTCCGCGAGGTCAAAGGTGATGGCGCAGTCATAGCCGTTTTCTGTTCTGGTGTATTCGCCCTTGATAAAGGGCACGGCGACGAAGCCGACGTCAAGACCGTGGTTTGTCATTTTTGCCAACATCAGCTGTCCGTCGGCACTCATCTCCATCTCGTAGCAAACCTTGCGCTCGGGGTCTGTGCCTATGAGTATCTCGCAAGCGTCACCGGCAGAATGTATGCCGTTGTAGTAGTCGTAGAGACAGTAATATTTGGTGTTTTCCGAGTGAAAAAAGAAGGTCACGATGTTGCCTTCCTTCTTTATTTCAACTGTAGTGTAAGTCTGTCGGCGCAATCGCCGGTGCGGCAGTCTTTAAGCTCGTAGATCATATGTCACCTCGCTATTTTTATACACACATTATACTACCCGACCACAAAAATGTCAACACCTCGCTTGACTATGCACGAACGAAGTGCTATAATGGCGTTGAAGATTCGAAAAAGAAAGTGAGAGCAGCTATGCTCACTCAAAAAGATATACACGAATTTCTTGAAAGCATAGGCATCAGCCGAAGAGACACGGTGCTCGTGCACACCTCAATGCGCGCCTTAGGTGAGGTCGAGGGCGGATGCGACGGACTAATCGATGCCTTCGTCACATACCTTACCGACGGAATGTTTATAGTTCCCACTCACACGTGGGCGAGTGTCAACGCGGAGCAGCCCGTGTACGACGTGCAAAAAACCCTGCCCTGCATTGGCGCGCTGCCAACGGTGGCGGCGTTCAGAAAGGACGGTGTGCGCTCACTTCACCCGACGCATTCGGTCACGGTTTTTGGCAAACGTGCAGAAAATTTCGTGCACGGCGAGGAAAAAGCGACCTCTCCCTGCTCGGCGGGCGGCGTATGGCAGAGGCTGTATGACGAGGGAGCAAAAATACTCCTCATTGGCGTGGGGCTTGACCGCAACACCTACATTCACGCGGTAGACGAGATGCTAGATCTGCCGGGCAGACTTGAAGAGCCGATCTCGCTAACCGTTATCGGACACAGCGGAGAACGTTACGACCTGCTCTTCCGCAAGCACGGTCGCACGGGATCACGCTTCTTTGAAAATTACCGTGCACCCCTCGAAGCTTGCGGCGCACTTAAGAGTGCACAGCTCGGCGGCGCACGTGTCGGCATTTTCGATGCAAGAAAAGGCACGGAGATAATAAAGCACCTATGGGCGCACGCCGACTACAATCTGTGCGAAGGGGAGCGCGAGATCCCCGAAGAATACTACCGAAATATGATAAAGGCAGGCAAATAACGATGCAAAATACCGATTTTTCTTTACACGGGTATGGGTATATCACCGAAAAGATACACGAAGCGGTGAGCAACGGCAGCCGCACGGCAACAGTCAGCGGATGCTGGATGATCGACCGTGAGATACGCCTGCCCGAGAACTTCACACTCGTGCTCGAGGACTGTCATCTACGTATGGCAGACGGGTGCTTCTCTAATATGTTTGTCAACGAGCACCACGACACCGACGTGGGCAGGACAACCGCCGGCACCGACAAAAACATAACGCTTATCGGTCGCGGCAAGGCTATTCTTGACGGCGGAAAGTACAACGGTCTGTCAGAGCGCACGCAGCTTAAGGACGGTCTGCCGCCCGTCTGGAAAAACAACCTTATCCTATTTACCAACGTCGACGGCTTCAAAATAGAAGGCATCTCCTGCCGCAATCAACGGTGGTGGGCGATGAACTTTATTCATTGCTCTAACGGATATATAGGTGGCGTTGATTTTTGCTCAAGCGATATCGGCATAGACGAAAACGGCAACGAGTACCACGGTCTTAAAACCGACGCGTACGAGCAGATATTGGTCAAAAACTCGGACGGCATCGACATACGGCGCGGCTGTCACGACATCATTATCGAGAACGTGAGCGGCTTTACCGAGGACGACTCCGTCGCCCTTACCGCGCTTGACGGCGCGCTGGAGCGCGCCTTTGCCGTCGAGGGACTTATATCCGACATATATAATATAACTGTAAAGAACGTGCGTACCGCCGCGCTCTGCACCAATGTCCGACTCTTAAACCAAAGCGGTCTTAAGCTACACGACGTTCTGATAGACGGGGTGTACGATACGGCTAAGGAGTCGCCCCACATGGATCTCGGCATTTACGCCGTACGCATCGGTGACACGTACCTGTACGGCTCACGCCACGCGACAGAGGACGAAACCTACAACATCACCGTAAGAAACGTGCGCGGCGGCGAGAGATATGTTATCGGACTCGCCGGCAGGATCGGCAAGCTCACTATGGAGAACATCGAAGCCTTCGGCGGCGCGGAGCTTTTGCGCGATGAGCGGAGCTGATATAACTTGACAAGCCACCTCGGAGCGTGATAGAATGTAGTATAATCTTTTTTAAATGAAGGATATAAAAATGGCACAGGAAATCAATATGGAAAGAGCATACGAGGTTTATAGCAGCATTATAAAACACCTTGACAAAATGGGGTGGACGTATGAACAGCACGACGAAGATCTCGTTATAAATACCGGCGTAAAGGGAGATGATCTGCCTATTGAATTTATCATTGTTGTAAACGCAAAAAATCAGGTAGTTCAGTTTATTTCCAAGCTTCCGTTTAATATGGAGGAGGACAAGCGCGTTGAGGGCGCAATTGCCATTTCTGTCGCGAACTACGGACTTGTTGACGGAAGCTTTGATTACGACATATCAGATGGTGAAATAAGATATCGCGTGACCTGCAGCTATCGCGGGAGCGACCTGAGCGGCGATCTTATCGATTATATAATCGCAGTCGGAGTCATGACGGTTGAAGATTATAACGAGAAATTCTTTATGCTCTCCAAAGGAGTGATAGATGTAAAGCAATTCATCGAGCTGGATAGAGGATCGTCGGAGGGCTGAATGAAATGAACACCATCAAATTTAACAAGAGCAACGTGCGCGTGGTAGCGCACAGGGGGCTGTCCGGAATTGAGCGCGAGAACACGAACGCGGCCTTCGTTGCCGCAGGCAACCGCTCGTACTACGGAATAGAGACCGATATACACAGAACTGCGGACGGCCGCTTCGTGGTCTGCCACGATAGTGATCTTATGCGCGTATCCGGAGAGCGAATCCCCGTTGAGGAAGTCACACTCGCCACCCTGCAAAACGTCGTTTTGCTCGACAAGGACGGCACTAAGGATCGCGCCGACCTGCGCCCCTCTACACTCGAGAACTACATCAGCATATGCAAGAGGTATGAAAAGCACTGCGTGCTCGAATTAAAATCCAAGTTTACCGAGGAGGAGACCGCGCGCTTTATCGAGATAATTCGCAAGCTCGACTACCTCGATAACGTGACGTTCATTTCCTTCCATTACGACAACCTCACAAAAATCAGGGACATCCTGCCCGAGCAGTCTGTGCAGTATCTGTTCTGCGAGATCACGGACGAGATAGTCGACAGGCTCACCGCCGACAAGATCGACGTTGACGTCAAATTCACAGCGCTTACCGAGGAAACCGTCAAGAAAATGCACGACGCCGGTCTAAAGGTCAACTGCTGGACGGTCGACGACCCGGCAGACGGTGACGCTCTGGCGAAAATGGGTGTCGATTTCATAACTTCAAATATACTCGAATAGTCTAAAAACTTTACACGCCCCCGTACTTATACCAAAAACCGAAAGGCAAAATACGATGTATTCAACTTTACACGATATGCTCGCGGATAAGAAGGGCGGCGCGGTTTTCACCTGCTTTGGAGTGTGGCACCTGTGCTACATTGCCATAGCTATCGCCGCGCTGACACTTATCCTGCTTTGCCTCAGGGGCAAGGGTGGCACAACGAAGATCAAGCTTGCCGACACGCTTGTAAACGTGGCGTTCGGATTGTACGTAGCCGACTTTTTCTTAATGCCGTTTGCCTACGGAGAGATCGACGTTGAGAAGCTTCCCTTCCATATTTGCACCGCAATGTGCGTGATGCTTTTTATAAGTCGGCACAACCGATTTCTTGGAAGATACAGTCTGCAATTTGCGCTGTTCGGCTTTATTTCCAATCTGATATATTTGGTCTACCCGGCAGGCGTAATGTGGCATCAGGTGCACCCCCTATCATACCGCGTGGTACAGACTCTGCTCTTTCACGCCGTTATGGCAATCGCCTGTCTGCTCGTCGTGATCTACGGCGAGGAAAAGCCAAATTGGAAAAGGTGCTACCGCGATCTTGCGGTAATCGCATCGATGACGCTGTGGGCTATGCTCGGCAACGCGCTTTACAACGGCACGGCGGGCGATTATTCCCACTTTTTCAACTGGTTTTTCGTCGTGCGCGATCCGTTTTACGCTCTGCCCGAGAGTATCGCGCCTTACGTTATGCCGATATTAAACGTCGCCGCCTTCTTCGCGGTGGATATGCTTGTATACTCGGTATATTTCTTAATCAAAAAAGTGCGCAAGACCGATCCTTGAATGTGAAAGCGGCGCTCGCCCCGAGTGCCGCTTTCTTCTTGTTTGACCAAATTCCGTCTTTTCACTTGAAATACTCTTTCCTTTATGCTATACTGATAAGCGATATGCCGCGTAGCGGCAGAATGGAGAAATAACTATGAAGCAACCGATATACACAGGTACTTGGGGCGGATGCCACATTCAAGGCATCGCCGTAGACAAAAAGAATGGATTTATCTATTATTCCTTCACCACTAAGCTCGTAAAAGCAACGCTTGAGGGCGAGATCGTCGGATCGGTCGACGGACTGATCGGACACCTCGGCTGTATTGCATTTAACGAGCGTGACGGCCGCGTATACGGCTCACTCGAATACAAAAACGACATGATCGGCAGAGGTATACAGTCGACGATAAAGGATGCCACCGTGTTTGACGACGGCTTTTACATCGCGCGCTTTGACGTGGACAAGATAGACAAACTTGATATGTCCGCAGAGGAAAGCGGCGTTATGAAGTGCATTTACCTTAGCGAGGTCGTAAAGGACTATAACGGCTGTGGCAAGGACAAAGACGGCAACACCGTACCCCATCGCTACGGCTGCTCGGGAATTGACGGGGTGACCTTCGGCCCGATGCCCGGCAAAACAGAGGACGAGGGCGTTTACCTCTTCGTCGCTTACGGAATCTACCGCGACCTTGCGCGCTGTGACAACGACCACCAGGTAATACTGTGCTACGATATCAACGATTGGGACAAATATGCCAAGCCGATGGATCAAAAATCGATGCACGTATGCGGCCCGGATGCACCAAAGCGCAAATTCTTCGTATACACCGGCAACACCACGTGGGGTGTACAAAACCTCGAATATGACCGTCATATCGGCGCGTTCTTTATGGCTGTGTACAACGGAGTGAAGCCCGAATTTCCTAACTATGGGCTCTATGCCATTGATGCAACTATTTCGCCTAAAACCGAAAAGCTCCGCGGCGTCGGAGAGTGTGGCGAAGTGCTCACTCTTAAGAAGATCGGCAAGCTCGACGAGGCAAGCGGCGTATACGGCTGGCACTTCCCCCACGGCTCGACGGGTATGTTCTCCTTTGGCGACGGCAGATGGCTTATATCCGAAAACCGCCTTACAACCGAGGGCCAATGCGGATATATATTCCACTACGTTTGGGATGAGAAAAACCCGTTTATAACCGTCGGTTAATGTAATTTTTTGTTTACAAAGGGTGTTGATATGATACTTACCATTGACGTTGGAAATTCCAACATAGCACTCGGCGGATTTGAGGGCGACAAGCTCGTTTTCGTCGCACGGGTGGCATCCGATACTCGAAAAACCGAAGATGAGTACGCCGCAGTAATCAAGGGCGTGTTCGCTATACACGACGTTGACTGTGCAAGGGTGAGCGGCGCTATCATTTCTTCCGTCGTGCCGCCCCTGAACTCACTTATCAAAAAAGCGGTATCCTTCCTCTTCGGCACCGAGGCCTTGCTCGTAGGCCCGGGCACAAAGACAGGACTTAACATACATTGCGACGACCCATCGTCGGTCGGTGCTGACCTTATATGCGCCTGTGTTGCGGCGCGCACCTGCTACGGCGCTCCCGCGCTTATTGTAGATATGGGCACAGCGACGAAGATGATCGTCGTCGACGGGCGCGGCGCATTTGTCGGCGTGTCGATAATGCCGGGTGTACAGATGGGACTAGATGCCCTCTCCGACGGCACGGCACAGCTGCCGAAGGTATCGCTCGAAGCCCCCGATCGAGTGGTTGGCAAAAACACCGTTGATTGCATCAAGTCGGGCGCGCTGTTCGGTCACGCGTCAATGATTGACGGAATGATAGAGCGCATAAGAGCCGAGATCGGCTCCGATCTGTCTATATACGCCACGGGCGGCTACGCACCACTCGTCGTACCGCATTGCACGCACGAGATCGTGACCGACGATAACCTTGTTATCAAGGGACTAAACGTGATCTTCAAAAAGAATAATCAAGGCATTAGCTCCTAGCGGAGATAATATAAATAAAAAGCGTTGTACTGTTATAGCCATAAGGAGTCCAACTACGCTCCCTTCGGCTATCACGGACGACAGCAAGGAGGCATTTTATGCAAAAAACAGCAAGCAAGGTGTCGACCGAAAAGATAGTTCTGTTATCTCTTTTCACGGCACTCGTCGCAATACTCGCGTATTTCGGCGGCTTCATCAAGATCGGCGGTTTGGCGTCGATCTCACTCACCCTCATCCCCGTTGTACTCGGCGCGGCAATGTGCGGCCCTTGGGCAGGCGCGTGGCTCGGCGGAGTTTCGGGAGTGGTATTCTTTATGACGGCCGATGCGGCGTTCTGGATGGGACTCAGCATTCCCGGCACGATCATCACGGTAATGGTCAAGGGAATTGCGTCAGGTCTTGTGGCGGGACTCGTGTTCAAGCTGCTCGAAAAATTCAACCGCTACGTTGCGGTGGTGGCGGCGGCAATCGTCTGCCCCGTAGTGAACACAGGCATCTTCCTTATCGGTTGTCTTATCTTCTTTATCGATGCGGTAAAGGATATGGCGGCGGGCAATTCAATGTCAGTCGGCGCGTATCTCATACTTTTCTTTGTGGGTCTGAACTTCGTTTTCGAGCTTCTGACCAACATGATCCTGAGCCCGGCAATAGTAAAGCTGCTTAATATCCGTAAGGATAAAAAGGCTCGCTGACATATGATGAATTTCCGTACAGCGCCCGACTGCGGTCGGGTGCTGTCTTTTTACCGATGAACAAACTTCGCCTAAAATATTGATTTTTTATGAACTTTGTGCTATACTGTATAAGAACAACTTGTTGATATGTCACATTTTGAGTCCTTTTCAAACCTCGTGTTGAGGGCGGAGAGAATATTACGCTCACATCCGCCGCAAAATTTATGACCGTCGACGAAAAGAAGAACAAATTTGTTGAATTTCCCCCTGCGACAATAGTTTCGCAGGGGGTATTATTTTTCTCCGCCTTGCCAATAATAAAAGCATATAAAAAGTGGGAGAAAAATCAATGAAATCACTATGGACAAGGACGGTAACGCGGCCGAGCTTTCCGTCACTTGAGAGTAGCATAAAAACGGACGTATTGATAATCGGAGGCGGAATGGCCGGTATCCTGTGCGCTTACAAGCTTAAGGAGGCCGGTATCGACTACGCGCTCGTGGAGGCCGACCGCATTCTCGGCGGCGTAAGCGCGGGCACGACTGCGAAGATCACACTGCAACATGGGCTTATATATGATAGACTGATACGCAAGTACGATAAAACAACGGCAAGGCTGTACCTTGAAGCAAATTTTGAAGCGCTGGCCGACTTCCGACGTATGTGCGCAAGGATCGACTGCGATTATCGCGAGACGGAGGCGTACGTATATTCAAGGTCGGGCAGAAAAAAGCTGGAGGACGAGGTGCACGCCTACGGCGAGATCGGTTATCCCGCTGAGCTGTGCGACAGCGTACCTCTGCCAATTTATACAGACGGAGCCGTGCGCGTGCGCGAGCAAGCACAGTTCCATCCGCTAAAATTCGGCTTTGCGGTCGCAAAGGAGCTGAATATATACGAGAACACACGAGTGACCGAGCTGAAAAAGGAAGCGGCCATCGCCAATGGGCACACGATAAGCGCAAAGCAAATAATCATCGCAACCCACTTCCCGATCCTCAACAAGCACGGCCTTTACCCACTCAAAATGTATCAGCACCGCTCGTACGTTATCGCGCTTGAGGGCGCGGAGGACGTAGATGGGATGTACGTTGACGAGGCGGAATGCGGAATGTCCCTCAGAAATTGGGGCAAGTATCTGCTTATCGGCGGTGGAGATCACCGCACGGGAAAGCGCGGTGGCGGCTGGCAAGAGCTTGAAGATTTTTACAAAAAACGTTACACGGGTGCCAACGAAGTGGCCAGATGGGCGGCGCAGGACTGTATGACGCTGGACGGTATGCCGTATATCGGACGGTACTCAAAAAACACTCACGGCCTGTTTGTTGCAACGGGCTTTAACAAGTGGGGCATGAGCCTGTCTATGGTGGCGGCAAGCCTGCTCGTCGACCTTATAACAGGGCATGACGGTAAATATACGGAGATATTTTCACCCTCGCGAAGCATTCTTCACCCGAAGCTCCTTACAAACGCACTTGAAACCACTAAAAATCTCCTGACCCCTACGGCGCCCCGCTGTCCGCACCTCGGATGCGCGCTCAAATATAACAAAGCCGAGCACAGCTGGGACTGTCCCTGTCACGGCTCACGCTTTGACGAGGACGGCAAGCTGCTTGACGGTCCTGCAACCACCGAACTGAAAACAAAAAGCAAATAAAAAAAGCAGAGGCCGCTTCATCCGGATGAAGCGGCCTCTGAAAATTTATCAGAGCTTTATTGAATTTGCAAGTATTCTCTCAACGAGTCTTACGCTACCCTCGGAGCTCTCGGGAGTGACTTTGGTGGGGGGCGTGTCACTTTTTACGCACTCAAGGAAGTACTCGATCTCGGCGGTGTAGCCGTCAGCGCGGGGAATATTTATACCCATATTCTCGCTGACCTCCTTTGCAGAGGTGGCAAGATCAACCTGCGTACCGTTCTTGTAAACCTTACCGCCCACAAGCGCAACGGAGCCGTTTTCAAATATTGCGTTATACTCTGCTGAGAAGGAAATATTGGCATTAAACCAGCCGCCTGTGGTGGTAACGGTAAAGCCGTCGTAAACAAGGTTGGATACGATATAATCGTTGTTATCCTTAAGCTCCTTATACATACCGTTCACGCTCTTAGGCTCACCAAAAACGGAGTAAGCAAAATCAATATCGTGGATAGAAAGATCAAAGGGAGTACCGCCGCTCCTGCTAACGTCACGCATCCAATCCTCCCAGCTCCAACGGGGAATGAAGGATATGCGCTTCATATCAAGATGCACGATCTTGCCAAGCTCGCCCGACTCGATAACTCCGCGCAGATATACGTATGGCGCCATAAAACGCACTACGTGTGCCGTCATAAAGAGCCTGTCCGCCTTCTTTGCCGTCTCGATAACGCGTGCGGTATCTGCGGTCGAGATGCTCATAGGCTTCTCAGAGAGAACGTGACAGCCTGCCTCAAGTGCCCTTACGGCAAGCTCGGTATGAAGATAGCTGGGTGTGCAGATGTCAACCACGTCGACCTTCTCGTTTGCCAACAGCTCGTCAAGGGTCGCGTAAACGTTCACCTTGTCCTCTTTGATTTTTTCCATTGCCATATCCGTGCGCACGTCAGCAACCGCAACGACCTGTGCGCCCTCGATCTTCTTATAGGCGTTGTAATGGACGAAGCCCATTCCGCCTATACCAACAAGTCCTACCTTTAACATCAGAAAAATCCCTCCAATATCTCTTTAGCTTTAAGTATGTCCTTTATCTGCTTTTCGCCGGAGATCTCGCGCTCAATGGTGATACATCCGTCATAGCCGATCTCCTTAAGCTTTCCGATAAAGGCGGGGAAATTGACAGCGCCCTCGCCAATGGGGGTCTCGGAGCCGAGACTCTTTCCGCAGGTGGGATACCTGCCGTCCTTGCCGTGCACGTCGTAAACGTACTTGCCGATCACGGTGAGCGCGTCAACGGGATTTGCCTTGCCGTACATTATGAGGTTTGCGGGGTCGAGGTTAACGCCGAGATTGTCGCATCCCGAGTCCTCAATAACGCGAAGAATGGTAACAGGGGTCTCCTGACCCGTCTCGAAAAGAAGCTTCTGTCCGTTTGCCTTGCAATGATTTGCAACCATCTTTATCGCCGCAACGACGGGCGCGTACTGCGGATCGGTGGGGTTTTCGGGCAAAAATCCCATATGGGTCGCGATCTGATCAACCCCGAGCATTTTTGCAAAATCGGAGCCGTGCATAAGCTCGCGGCATCTGTCGTATCGATACTCTACTGGCACGATGCCAAGCGTAATGGGACCCTCGGTGAAGTTCCACGCCGTAGGTCCCGACCAGCCCACCCACACGGTGGAGATCGTCACGCCGTATTTCTTGCAGGCCGCCTTTACCGCTTCAGCAGTTTCGGGGGTGAGGATAGAGTGATTCCAACAACCGAGCTGACAGTAATCGATGCCAAGCTCGCGCACCTTTGCGATGAGCGAATCTGCTTCGGTATCACGCAGATGTGTGATTACGCCTACTTTCATATTTATTTTTCCTTCCGGGGTTGATTTGTTTCTGTTTTTAGTATATACTAAATACGGTAGCAAAGTCAAGAACTCGTTTGTTGTTGATTAGCACAAAATTGACATCCGGAGCACATATGAAGGATATTTCACTCTACGAAACGATCCCGCCCGAGAAAAACGATTTCACCCTAAAATTTCGCCTTTACGAAAGCCGCACGTCACTAATGCCGCATTGGCACGAGCATATGGAGCTTTTGTTTTTCCTTGAGGGAAGATGCGAATTTCTCGCAGGCGGCAAACCGTTCAGCGCCGCGGCAGGTGACCTCGTCGTTGTAAACGGCGGCGACGTCCACTCGTTTATCGCACACGAGCCGGTGAGCTATTTTTGCCTTATTATTTCACCTGCATTTTTCTCGGACGTTGATCCCGAGGCGGTGTGCTTTAAAAATCTGATAGGCGCCGACAAATACGTAAAGGAGATATTTGACGATATCAACAAGGCGTATCTCAGCGACGAGATCGGCGGAGATATGCTGCAAAAAAGCCACACCTACCGACTGATGGCGCACCTGATAAAGCACTACCGCACAGAGCAGATGCCAAAGCAGGCAAGAGAGGCGCACAACCGCTACCTCGCCCTGCTTGAGCGCGTAAAGTCGCACATAGCGAAAAACTATCAGCGCCGCATCACGACCGAGGAGCTGGCCGGGATATGCTACTTCTCTATCGAGTATTTCTGCCGCTTTTTCAAGAGAATGACCGGCAGAACGGCGCTCGCCTACGTAAATGAGTATCGCATCGAAAAGGCGGCAGTCCTCTTGAGTGAAACGGACGAGCCGATAGGCGAAATTGCCGCAAGGGTCGGGTTTGAGGACTTAAATTACTTTTCACGCGTTTTCAAGAAAATAAAAAAATGCTCGCCAAATGAGTACAGAAAGGATACGAAATGAACGAAATACTTAAGTGCATCGAAGAAAGAAGAAGTGTCAAGGCATACACCCCCGATATGCCGAAGAAAGAGGATATAGATGCCGTAATAAAGGCAGGCATCGAGGCGGCAAGCGGCAGAAATCTGCAAAGCCCGATAGTCATAGCGGTAACGGACAAGGCGACACGGGATAGGCTCTCGGCGGCAAACGCGGCCGTAATGGGCGGAAGCGGAGACCCGTTTTACGGAGCGCCCGTCGTGCTCGTCGTGCTCGCAAACAAGGTGGCACATACCGCCGTATACGACGGAAGCCTCACACTCGGAAATATGATGCTGGCAGCACACGCGCTCGGTCTTGGCTCCTGCTGGGTACACCGCGCACGCGAGGTTTTTGAAACTGCGGAGTGGCGCGAGTGGCTTGCTTCACTCGGCATTGAGGGTGAGTACGAGGGCGTCGGCAACCTTATCCTCGGCTATGCGAAGGGTGACTTCCCTGCACCCAAGGAGCGCAAGCCGAACAGAGTATTTTACGTCTGAGTAGGGGCGATTCGTGAATCGCCCCTACGGCAAAAGAACAGAGAGTGATAACTCTATGTTCTTTTTTTGTTTTATTCTCCGCTTTTTGCATATAATAATAGAAAATCAAACAGAATGAGAGGCCTGTTATATAAATGAAAGACGGAGAGCTTTTTTCCTTTGACAAAACCATTGCGCACGATCTGTGCAGGGCGGTCCAATACCCTTGGGAGATACCGGAGCTGATCGGAGAAGCGATAATGCGCATCGGGCGAGGACTCGACGCGCACCTTTTTGAGCGCGTCGGACAGAGCGTATGGATAGCAAAGAGTGCGCGCGTGAATGAAAAAGCCACCATCGCAGGGCCTGCGATAATTGACGAGCAGGCAGAAATACGGACGGGGGCATATATACGCGGCGGCGTTATCGTCGGCAAGGGGGCCGTGGTCGGCAACTCCAGCGAGGTCAAAAACAGCCTGCTGTTCGACGGGGTGCAGATACCTCACTTTAACTACGTCGGCGACTCTGTGCTTGGCTGGCGCGCACATCTCGGCGCGGGGGCGATAATATCAAATCTCAAAAGCGACAAGAGCAACGTTACGGTGTCGTTTGGCACAGAAAAAGTGGATACGTGCCGCAGAAAATTCGGCGCGGCGGTCGGCGATCTTGCCGAAATAGGGTGCAACTCGGTGCTCTGTCCCGGTAGCGTAATAGGAAAGGGTGCTACCGTATATCCCCTATCTAGAGTGCGCGGATTCGTGTCTGAAAATTCCATATTCAAGGGTGAGGGTAAGCCGATAGAAAAGGAGGTCAGAAACTGATGGGAAAGTATTTTGGCACGGACGGATTTCGCGGAGAGGCGAACGTAATACTGACGGTTGAGCACGCCTTTAAAATAGGAAAATATCTGGGTGCGCATTCCTGTGACGGAGGGCGCGCGCGAATAGTGATAGGCAAGGATACTCGACTGTCGAGCTATATGTTTGAATACGCGCTTGTAGCGGGTCTGACCTCGGTCGGCGCGGATGCCTATCTGTTACACGTTACAACCACGCCTTCGTTGTCATACGTGGTCAGGAGCGAGGGCTTTGACGGCGGAATAATGATCTCCGCAAGCCACAACCCATACACAGACAACGGCATAAAGCTGATAAACCATAACGGCGAGAAAATGAGTGACGAATTCACCGACAAGATCGAGAAATACATTGATTCACCTGACGATATTCCGCTTGCTACGGGCAGCGGCATCGGACGGACTGTCGATTACGTTTTGGGGCGAAATCGTTACACGGGGTATATCATCTCGCTTGCCAGGCATTCCTACAAGGGTCTGCGCATAGGACTCGACGCGGCGAACGGCTCTGCGTGGATGCTGGCAAAAAGCATCTTTGATGCCCTGGGGGCAAAAACCTACGTTATCGGCAACGAGCCGTGCGGAACCAATATCAACGATGAGTGCGGATCAACTCATATATCGGCCTTATGTGAGCTCGTTAAGAGAGAGAAGCTGGATATCGGCTTTGCCTTTGACGGCGATGCCGACCGTTGCCTTGCGGTTGATGAGGGCGGCAACGTAATAAGCGGTGAGATGATACTTTATTTCGCGGCAAAATATCTGCGCTCGCGCGGAGCTTTACAGGGCAACACCGTCGTGACGACGGTAATGTCCAATCTCGGACTTCGTGATGCGCTTGAGCGCGAGGTGATAAAGTGCCTGTGCACCGACGTTGGCGACCGATTCGTATGGGAGGCAATGCGCGAGGGCGGTTATTCCCTCGGCGGGGAGGAATCGGGGCATATAATTTTTGCCGCCAACGCAACGACGGGCGACGGACTCATCACCGCGATCAAAATAATGGAGGTGCTGATCGAATCAAAGCTACCTGCCTCCCGACTTTCGGAGGGACTCGTTATGTATCCTCAGCTGACAAAGAGCGTGCGCGTGCGCGATAAGGAGCGTGCAATCGCCGATCCGACAGTACAAAGCGCGTATCAAGAGGTGCAAAAAACGTTACACGGGGTCGGTCGTGTGCTCTTGCGTAAGAGTGGAACCGAGCCCGTGGTGCGCGTGATGGTAGAGCACCCGGACGAGGGTATTTGCCGTGGTGCAGTTTACCTTATCGTCAAGGCTATCGAAGCACTTGAATAAAAAACAATGCCGTGCGCTTATCCCAACGGGGCGCACGGCATTTACTATATTAAATATCGAAATCTATCCTTGCTCCGCGCTTACCGGCAACGTTTGCGGTAAAGGTGCGCTCGCCAAGCGTAATATTGATGCACTCAAGCTCGTGCGTCGGGTCACACACTATAAGCTTATTTGCAGTTACGGTAACGATACAAGGCTTATCGACCGTAAGTCCCTCGCACTCGCCCGTCTCGTGGAATACGTAGCAGCTGATGCCGAGTCCTCTCTCGCGTACCGCCTGAAGTGCTGCGGTATTGGATATTACGGTAACGTCGGGGTCGGACGCGTACTTGCGTGCCCTGTTTTCATCGGCGTAGGGGAGCATAGCGTAGCAGTAGCTTGCACCGCTCGGATTCTCACCGTGCTCGATAAGCAATTCAAAGAAGCTCTGCCCCTTTGCGCTCTCGCATACGTATCTGCGCGCGCTTATATTCGCGCCCTGCGGGAAAACGTAGCCACAATGGCCGTCCATAAGCACCCAAGCGGCACCCGTGTCGTGTTTTTCAAAGTCGGATGCGGGCATTCTTCCCTCTCCGTCGATGTAAATTCCAAGCTCGTCGGTCACTATCCTGCGGTGCTCGACCGTGGTGCGCACGGGCGACGACATAGTAGAGGTGATACCTGCGCCAAGGCAGAATATCTCATCGTCAAAGCAGAACCACGACTTCTTAGCCACAAGGTCATTCTCGTGCGGAGGAAGGCTGCCGCCGTGACCGTAGTCATCGGGATTCGTGTCCTCGCCCTCGAAATGATAAGCCTCAAAGTCCATCGTCGCGGCAATGTACTTATCCTCTATCTGCATACTGCCAACGAAACTCCTTGGCGACTTCCATCCGCGCGCTATAGAGCGGACGACCCTCTCGCGTGAGTCCTCAGTAGTGCCGGGAAACTTGTAGGCAACGTCGATATTTTTTGCTGTAAAGTTAGGACCGTCATACTGATATCTGTCATAATCGGTATAAACGTAAACCGCACCGTCGCCGATGTGCCAACCTGTTTTGTTGCAGCCGTTTATCGACTCGTAAGAGATCTCGCGCTTTGAGGAAAGGGCTATACCGACGGCGTAATTGTTTCTCTGTTGAGCCGCCCTGTCACCTGTGTACCAAGCGTGCGCGTACTCATAATCGTTATCGCACGGTATTGACTCGTCCTTCAGAATTTCGTCAAGCTTCTTAAGCTCGTAGATGGAGCATTCGCGCTTCACCCTGTTAATGGCATCGGGAGTTGCAAGATTGCGCTTTATCATCCTTTTGAGGTAGTTGTCCTCGTCCTCGCCGTAAACACCGATCATCGGCAGCATCCAGGAAATAAGGCTACAGCCCATTCCCATCTCGCTGCCCGCGGTAGAGCGTCCTGCGAACATCATAAAGCCCTGGCCCTTGTAAAGGGCGGGGTCGAAGCAGTACTTCGCAAGCATAAATTGGTTGTATTTCTTAGGGCCGGAAAAATCCATAGGAGTCGATGCGAGCACCGAGGAAACGAAGAGCGTGCGCTCAAGGTTGCCCTTGCCGTAGGAGATGTTGTGTGGCATAAGGTGAGTCCAGTTAACGTAGTCACCCTCGTGAATGCCCTCACCCTCCTTGACAAGACCCATCAACGTATCACAGTCCTCGTGCGAGCGCTCTAGCCACTCAGCATCCTCAAGCAAGAGCGCCGTCTTGGTGCATCCCTTAAGTCGGCTGGAAGCCTGTGCACGTCCGTCGCCAAGGCGCATTATCGTAGTTGCGTACTTGTAGCACTCAAGGTAATCGGCCTTTTCCTGCATTGTAAGTCTGTCCTCGATAACGAGTAAAATATCTGTCAGGGGGTAAGACGCACCGACGTGCCAATCCCACCAATTAAATGTGCGCATATCGCGCCAGCCGCGCCCCTCGATCGCCGCCTTGCCGTACATATTGTCGCGCAGCCAATCGAGTGTTTCGCGAATCGTTTGGTAAAGCTCTTCATTTTTGTAATAAACACTTCCATACGTTCCGTATGCGCGAGTCAAAGCCCAAAGCCTGTTATACTGCGCAGTAAGGGCAGCCGACTCGACGGGAGGCTCGTTGCCCCAAATTATAACTCTGTCGTCCTCGCGATTCATCTGTGCAAGCCACTTCTCACACTCTGAATCTACAAGCGCGAGCTTCTCGGCAACGACGGGGTCAGATATGTCGTTCATCTTGGGAGAGCCAACGAGGCGCAATCTCCACTGATCCTTGGTATACTCATAATCCTCGTGCGTGAAGGACGCTGCATCGTACTTTCCGAAAACGGCATACGCGCCCGCCTCCTGAAGATTCTCGCTTGCCTCGATCTCGGCGAGCTGCTCCTTTGTGCCTATAACGGTCAGGCGGTCAAAGTAGCACGACCGCGCCGAGAAGCCAAGCTCACTTGCAGTCTTGATAAGGGGGAGATATTTTTCATCGGTTTCGGGCGCCTTTACGCCCAAAAACTTCTCAAAAAACGACACGGGTACCATCGTAACACCATCTTTGGCAACGGCGCGCACGTTCCTATCGGCATCATCGTATCGGCAGATACGGCCGTCCTTCATTACGTTTGCGGAGTAGATAAAGGTTGCGATCGCCCCCTCACTTGAGAGCTCAAGAAATCTGTTATATTCAACCTCGGTATAGTTGATCTTATACATTATCTTTCCTCGTATTTCATTTCAAATTTTCTGCCGTGAGCCATAAAGGTATTAACGGCAACGACCGTATTGCCACAATTTTCGCCGACGGTTATTTTATCACTCGCCCCGATCACCTTGATGCCGCCGCCAAGGGTAACCGTGATCTTGTCGCATTTGTGAGTCGGGTCGGTGATTGCAAGCGTGCACTCGCCGCAGCACTTAGAAAGTGCAACTATGCAGGGCGCATCAACGGATATACCCTCGCACTCGCCCGCCTCGTGGAATACGTAAGCGGTAATGCCGAGCCCGTTTTCTCTGACAGCCTGCACCTTTTTAGTGTTTGAAAGCACGGCAACGTCGGGATTTTTTGCATACGTATCAAGCTTTTTCGTGCCAGCATAGGGAATAAGCACGTATTCGTAGGTAGCATCGGCAGGATTCTTGCCGTGGTCTATTCCGATCTCGATGAAATCCTGATTATTTGCGCTCTCGCACGTGTATCTGCGCACATAAACGCCTTTTCCGCTCGGGAATACGTATCCGCAATGCCCTTCCATAAGTGCGAAGGTCGCACCCGTGTCAAGCTTTTCAAAGCTTTCGGCGGGCAATCTTCCCTCTCCGTCAAGATAAATTCCAAGCTCGTCGGTAACGATCCTCTTGTGCTCGACCGTCGTGTGCACGGGGGAGTCCATCGTCGAGGTTATACCCGCACCGAGACAAACGATCTCGCCGTCGAAGCAGAACCACGCCTTCTTGGCGCGAAGGTCGTTTTTGTGGATCGGCTGGCTGCCGCCGTAGCCGTAATCGTCGGGCTTGATATCGGGCCCCTCGTAATTGAGCGAAACAAAATCCATAGCCGCAACGATATATTTATCCTCGATCTTCATACTGCCCGAGAAGGAGTTTTCAGGATACCAACCGTACTGTGAGGAAATGGAGCGCGCCACCCTCTCACGCGAGTCCTCGGTCGTGCCGGGGAAGCGGTAGGCGACGTTTATATTCTTGGTGATAAAGTTATCGCCGTCGAACTGATGACCGTCGTAGGTGGTGTAAAGATAGGTCGCGCCGTCGCCCGTATACCAGCCTGTCTTGTTGGCACTGTTGATGCACTCGTACATATGCTCACGCTCGGACGAGAGAGCAAGACCGATGGCGTAATTGTTTCTGTGCTGTGCGGCTCTGTCGCCCGTAAACCAGGCGTGTGCGCACTCGTAGCCGTCGTTGCCGCCGTCGACCGCGGGATCATCGAGTATCGCCTTGAGCTTTGCGCACTCATAGATCGAGGCGTGAGCCTTTATCATATCCACGATCTCGGGGGTGCAGGCGTTGCGTTTTATGAAGCGCTTGACGTACATATCCTCATCCTCGCCGTAAACGCCGATCATAGGAAGTGCGGCGGCAAGTATCGCGGCGCCCTGATTTAGCTCGCGAGCGAACGTGCTTCTGCCGGAGAACATCACGAAGCCCTGCGCGCGGTAGATGGAGGGATCGAAGGTGTATCTGATAAGATTGAACTGATTGTATCTCTGCGGTCCGTCAAAGGCAAGGGGGGTCGACGCAAGCGTTGCCGCCACGAACATCGAGCGCTGAAGATGGATCGCACCGTAGGAGATGTTATGCGGCAGGGAGTGTGTCCAGTCGAGGTAATCCGCGCGGTGCACCGCACCGTACTCGTCGAAGCGCATCGTGATATCGCAGTCGAGCTGTGCCTGCTCAAGCAGTCCCACGTCCTCAAGCAGTATCGCGGCCTTCGTGCCGACGAGTATTCTCGACGCGGCACCGGGGCCCTTGGGATCAGGGTACATTATCGTCCTTACCCACTTGTAGCACTTGAGGTACTTTTGTTTTTGCTCGAGGGTGAGTATATCCCCGAGAATGAGCATCACGTTGGTGAGGGAGTCGGGCGCACCGACGAACCAATACCACCAGTTGAACAGGCGTACGTCACGCCAGCCCGTGCCGGCGATCTCAGCCTCGCCGTACATATTCTCATACAGCCACTCCATAGCCTCAAGTATGAGTGCAAGCACCTCGTCACTCTGATAGAACTCCGATCCGTAAGTGCCCCAGGCGCGCGCCATATGCTCAAGCTTGTAATACTGACGGCCAAGATCATCAGTTTCAACGGGTGCTTTGTCACCCCAGAGGATCACGCGGTCGTCACCTCTGTTCATCTCGGCCATCGCCGCGCGACAATTATTATCAATGAAGCCTATCTTGCCGAGAATGGTTTTGTCGGCAAGATCGTTGATCTCGGGCGAGCCGACCAATCGCAGCTTCCACTCGTATCTCGCCTTTTCATAATCCTCACTCGTGAAAACCGATGCATCGTACTTGCCGAACACGGCGTACGCGCCAGCTTCCTCAAGCAAGGGATTTTTCTTAATTGCCTCTATGTGTTCGGGCGTGCCTATCACGACGAGTCTGCCCTCATAGAAGGTCTCGGCGGCAAAGCCGCACTCGTGCGCGGTGCTTACCGCAGGCACGTACGCCTCGCCCGAAGCAACGTGAGTACCCAAAAACCTCTCAAAAAACGACACGGGTAGGCACAGAACATCATTTTTGAATACCGCGCGTTCCCCTTCGCCCATAGGCTGAGATACGCCGTCCTTCATAACCCTGTTGCAGTATGCAAACGCCGCAACGGCGCCCGTGTGCGAGAGCTCAAGAAACTTGGCCTCGTCATTTTGGTCGTATCTGACCTTGTATTTCATATCCTTTGCAAAGGGGATAAACTTAAGATCAAAGCGTCTGCCGTTCGCACCCGTAAGATCAAGGGTAATTATAGTTTTGCCGCCGCGGTGAAGCACCTGCATATTCGGCGCCTTTTCGGTTATCTCAAGCGATGACCACACGGTAACGGTGAGCTTCTCAAGCTCGCGCGTCGGGTCGCTCACAGAGAGGGTGTTGTGCGTCATTGTGACAAGGCAGGGCGCATCAACCATAACTCCCGCAAGATCGGCCGCCTCGTGGAAGGCGTAGCACCTAATATCAAGTGTCTTCTCGACAACCGCCTGAACCCTTGAGGTGTTGGCAAGTATCTCAACGTCGGGATTTTTCACATACGTATCGAGCTTTTCAAGACTTGCGTACGGCATAATTGCGTATGCATAGGTCGCATCGGTGGGATTTTTACCGTGCTCAAGGCCGAGCTCGAAGAAATCCTGCCCGTTTGCTGCCTCGCAGGTGTATCTGCGCGCATAGACCTCGCCGCCCCAAGGGAACGCGTAGCCCGAGTGACCGTCCATAAGCACCCACTTAGCACCCGTGTCAAGTTTTTCGAAGGATTCGGCAGGCATTCTTCCCTCTCCGTCAAGGAAAATACCGAGCTCGTCGGTAACTATCCTCTTGTGCTCAACGGTCGTATGTACCGGGGAATCCATAGTCGAGTTTATACCCGCACCGAGGCAGACGATCTCATCGTCAAAGCAGAACCACGCCTTCTTTGCGCGAAGGTCGTTCTTGTGCGGAGGCGGGCTTCCGCCGTAGTCGGAGTCATCGGGATTCTCGTCCGGTCCCTCGTAATTATAGCTCTCGAAATCCATAGCCGCGAGGATATATTTATCCTCTATCTGCATACTGCCGGCATAGCTCTTTGTGCCCCGCAGGTTCGACTTGATCGAGCGCGCAACCCTCTCGCGCGAGTCCTCGGTTGTGCCGGGAATGCGATATGCAACCTCTATATTTTTGGTAAGGAAATTCGCTCCGTCAAACTGATTGCGATCGTAATCGGTATACAGATATGTCGCGCCGTCGCCGGTGTACCAGCCGGTCTTGTTCGCGCTGTTGATGCACTCCCATGCAGGCTCGCGCTTTGAGGACATAGCAATACCGATAGCGTAATTATTTCTGTGCTGTGCGGCTCTGTCACCCGTGAACCACGCGTGAGCGTATTCGTAATCGTCAACCTGTAGATTATCGTCCTTAAGTATGGAGTCAACGATGCGCGAGGTCTCGATGCTGACGATGTTCTTTATCGTGCTTACCGAGATGGGGTTGCCGTCCGTGCTGCGCTTAAGGAATTTCGCAAGGTACGTATCCTCGTCCTCTCCGAACATACCATACATCTGCATTGCGTGACCGACGATAGCGCCACCCTCGTGGCTCTCGAGTATGTCCGTATATCTGCCGCAGAACATTACGAACGCCTGACCCTTATGCATGGCGGCCTCGTACATATATTTTATCAGCATAAACTGGTTGTACTGCTTGGGGTTCAAAAACTCCACAGGCGTGCCTGCAAGAGTTGATGCAACGTAGAGCACGCGATCAAGATTGAGAACGCCGTAATGATTGTTATACGGCATTCCGTGAGTCCATTGAACGTAGTCGACGCGCGGCCCCTCCTCGGTCTCGCCAAGGCCGAGAAGCATATCAAAATCAACGTATTCACCGTACAGCCAATCGGGATCCTCGCAAGCGATGCCCACCTTCGTACCCGTCCATATTCTCGAAAGGGCGGCGTCACGCTTGAACCAATGGCGCATAAAGGTGGAGCACCACTCAAAGCACTCAAGATATTTGCGCCTGTCCTCGACCGTGTAGCAGTCCTCAAAGCAGTAGAATATATCACAAAGGTAGTCGGGTGCCGAAACGAACCATTCGTACCAATTGAACGCGTGTGCCGAGCGCCAGCCGCGCTCCTCCATTTCAGCAACGCCGTACATATGCTCGTACATCCACTCGACGCCGTCCATGACTGCAAGCCTTATCTCTTCGTTCTGATACATCTTACAGCCGTAGGTCGCCCACGCACGCGCCAGAACGCGAAGTCCGCCGTACTGACGGCCAAGCTCGAACGACTCGACGGGCGGTGCATCGCCCCACAGAATGAACCTGTCGGGCTCCTTGTGCATCGTGGCCCACTTTTCCTCGGCGGCCCTGTCAAGCGCCTCTATCTTTTCTCTTACCAGATCGTTACTCATATCGTTAAGCTCGGGCGAGCCGACGAGCTTGATCTTCCATTTTTCTCTCGCGGCTTTATAGTCGTCCGAGGTGAAGGAATAAGGATCGTACTTGCCAAAAATCATATACGCGCCCGCAGTCTGCATATCGGCATCGTCATCCATAGCCGAAATGTCGGCAGGCGTGCCGATAACGACGAGTCTGCCCTCGTAATATCCCTTAGCCGAGAGGCCGAGAGCCTGGGCACAGCGGATAACGGGCAGGCACGCGACACCCTTGCTCTGACAGATCCGGAAGTCCGCCGAAGCGCCGCCCAGCGAGAGCGTTGCGTTGTCGCCCACGATCTCAACCGATGCACCAAGATGATCGGTGAAGAGGGATACGGGCGCAAAAACCTCGCCCGAGATAGCGATAGTACGCACGTTTCGGTCGTTGGGATCGTATCTGACTGCCCGGCCGTTAGTATAGACGTTAGGCGAGTAGATGAAAACGGCCTTCATACCCGAGCGCGAGAGCTCGGCAAACCGATCGCCTGCATTGGAATTGTAAAACTCGTATTCCCGTGCACCCTGTAAAAGCATATAAGATATCCTCCTTGTGAGCGCGCACGCATACTGCGTGTCCGCGCGATGTAAAACAACTTCATTTTAACCGCGTGGATTTGGAAAGTCAACCGCTTCGGAGGCTTTTTGAGGATAATGACGGATTTTTTCGTGTAAATTATCCAAGGCAAGTTGACATCGCCCACGGATTATGCTAGAATAAACCCGAAACAAAAACAAAGGAGTCAACCGAATGAAAAAAATGTACGATCTCAAGAAAAGCGAGTGGAAAGAGGATATGCTCCATGTTCACTGCCCACAGTCAAAGGCGTACGTGCCTATGACAGAGGACGAGGCGGGTGTCGGCTGCGGCATTAACCCCGACAACGGCGAATACGACTACATCACTATGATCTCAAAGGACAAGTATTCGGGCAGCGTTACACTCAGCGCGCGCTTCACCTTTTATGGCGTGGCCGCCCCCCTGCTCGTTATCTCCGAAGAGATCAACGCAGAGGGCAAAATACCCGTGCTTGAGCAGTTCTTCGAGGTCGTTGCGTGGTGCAACGGCTGTAACATCTGGCGCCTTGACGCCGTATGGGAAAACAAGGAGCGCCCCTTTAAGGCAACGAAGCTCCTTTGCAACCGTTTCTCTGTGAGCGAGGGTGTCGAGCACGAGATGACCGCAAAAATCAGCGGCAAGACCGTTGAGGTGTGGTACGCAGGCCAAAACTTCGTTCTCTACAATCCCGATCTGCCCGAGCGCTTCCACGTCGGCTTTACCGCGTGCGAGGGAGATTGCCGTTTTACCGAATTCACCATTGAGAAAGAGGAGCAATAAAGCCTGTTTGTTACGGTGTTTTTGACAATTTTAGTTTACATTTTTATAAAATTTCACGGGGTTTTGCATTTTTTAGTGCTACCCCGTGTCGCATTTTTGCCATTTCCATCGTTTTAGCAAAATGTAAGTTGTTGACAAATCAACTTTTCTGTGCTATAATAAGATTGGTGTGCGTATTTTCCCACAGGTCTGTACGCCTCGCCCCATGCGCGACCAAAATAGAAAACACCGAATTATTTTAATACGCAAGTCAATATAATAGTATTAAGTAATTTGGGTATATTGCTTTTGGCACGCGGAAAGGAAAAATTATGAATGAATACGTGATCTACACAGACTCCGCCTGTGACATCAAGCCCGAAACTCTTGCCGAGTGGGGCGTTGGCTACGAGGAGCTCACCTTCCGCTTTGACGGCGAGGACAAGAGCTATTTCAACTTCGAGATGCCAACAAGTGAGTTTTACGAAAAAATGAAAGGCGGCGCAGTCGCAAAAACTGCCGCGATCAACCCTGATACGTTCTCCGCATCCTTTGAGAGGATACTCGGCGAAGGCAAGGATATGCTCTACCTCGGCTTCTCGTCCGGTCTTTCCACCACCTATAACTCTGCACGCATCGCCGCAGAGGGCCTTAAGGAAAAGTACCCTGAGCGCAAAATCGTCGTCATAGACACCCTTTGTGCATCTGCCGGAGAGGGTCTGCTCGTTTATCTCGCAGCAAAGAAGAAGGGCGAGGGCGCCTCACTCGAGGAAAACGCCGAGTACGTAAAATCGCTGATCTCCAAGCTTTGCCATTGGTTTACGGTCGACGATCTCGTCTACCTCAAGCGCGGCGGCAGAATAAGCGCACTGTCCTACTTTGTCGGCAGTGCTATCGGCATAAAGCCCGTTCTCCACGTTGACAACGAGGGACACCTTGTTTCCGTGCAGAAGGTACGCGGCAGAAAAATGGCCATCGACACCATCGTAAAGAAGTATGAGGAGCTTGCTGACGACAAGGAGGGTGCCACCCTCTTTATCAGCCACGCAGATTGCGAGCGCGACGTTAAGATATTCGCCGATGCGATCAAGGAAAAATTCGGCAACGAAGTTGACCTTGTGACTGACGTCGGACCGGTTATCGGCGCACACTCAGGCCCCGGCACACTTGCAGTTTTCTTTATTGGAAAGGAAAGATAAGCCACATGGCAGATAAGATAACCGACAAGGATAAGGATAGCACCAAGTCCGGCGAAAAGACAAAGAAGCCGTCATTCCTCGGCAGCAAAAAGCCCAAAGCAGAAAAGACAGAGCCCCCAAAAAAGGCCGCGCCCAAGAAAAAGGCCGCGACAAGCGAAAAAAATAAGCCTAACCCCATAAAGCGCATAACGACCAAGTATCTTGGCGGTCTGCTTTTCTCGAAAATGGCGAAGAACGGCGCCAAAGAGCTCACCCAGAATGCAGACGAGGTAAACAAGCTCAACGTGTTCCCCGTTCCCGACGGTGATACCGGCGATAATATGCGTATGACCATCGAGGGCGGTATTGCCGCACTTGAGGGCGTTGAATCCGACAACCTCTCCGAGGCAATGAAGGCGCTCGCGCGCGGAATGCTCCTCGGCGCAAGAGGAAACTCCGGAGTTATAGTATCTCAGTTCTTTGCAGGTATTGCAAAGGATCTTGAAAACGTAAAGAAGGCCGACGCGGCAGCATTTGGCCACGCACTTGAGATGGGTGTACAGCAGGCGTACTCGTCCGTTATGACCCCCACCGAGGGCACCATCCTGACCGTTGCGAGAGAGGCGGTTGAATACGCCGTATCGCGCATTAACGAAAAGAGTACCATTCGTTCGCTCTTTGCCGACCTGACGCGCGAGATGCACGCATCGGTTGAGCGCACGCCCGAGATACTCCCCGTCCTTAAGGATGCGGGTGTCGTTGACAGCGGCGGAGCAGGTCTGTTCTACATTATAGACGGCTTTAACCGCGTGCTTAACGGAGACGAGTTGCCCGATACCGCAAAGGCGAATAACGCTACACGGGTGGCACCCCCCACCGAATTTGCCTTTAATGAAGACAGCGTAATGACCTACGCATATTGTACCGAGTGTCTTCTCCAGCTCCAGAAGTCAAAGTGCGATCCCAAGACCTTTGACGTAGATGGCTTCAAGGAGTTCCTCACAGGTGTCGGCGACTCCGTCGTATGCTTTATTACAGGCAGCATCGTCAAGCTCCACGTACACACCTTTACACCCGAAAAGGTGCTCGAAAAGTGCCGCGAGTACGGAGAATTTCTCACCATTAAGATAGAGAATATGTCCGTACAGCACAGCGACACCATCAAAGAGGAAAAGAGCGATGCCATCGCCCCCTCCGCGACCTCGGCATTTGCCGTACCCGATGAACAGCCGGTCGAAGCGGCTGCGGCTCCCAAAAAGAAAAACGCCATCGTATCCGTAAGCAACGGTGCAGGCGTTGAGCAGCTTTTTGCTGAGTTTGGAGTTGACGTCACCGTTCAGGGCGGACAGACCCAGAACCCCTCGACCAACGACTTTATCGATGCGTTCAAGCAGATAAATGCGGAAAACATCTTCGTCCTGCCGAACAACGGCAACATCTTTATGGCCGCACAACAGGCAGGTGAGCTGTACGAGGACGCAAAGGTATACGTCATTCCCAGCAAAAACATCGGTATGGGCTACGTTGCCCTCACCGCCATCGACTTTGAAAACCTTGAGCCCAATGATATCCTCGTGGAGGCTGAAGAGGTTATGAAGCGTGTGACGACCGGCTACGTTTCACCCGCTATCCGCGATGCCGATATGAACGGCATTCATATCACCAATGGCGACACGATCGGAATTATTGATAAGGAGATCGTTGTGTCCGACGCCGATTTCACCACCGCGACGAACGCCCTGGCAGATAAGCTGCTCTCGATCGAGGGCAAGTTTATGCTCACGGTATTTTCCGGTGCCGACGCGACCGACGAGGCTCGCGCCAATCTCGAAAATTACCTTACCGTGGCTCACCCCGATGCAGAGGTATACTTCATATCCGGCGAGCAGCAGACCTATCCGTTCATCTTCGCCGCTGAATAAAACGGGGCTGTCGCCTCTAGACATAACCGAATAAAAAACGAGAGGTATTGTGAAAAAACACAGTACCTCTCTAATATTAAGTGCAAATTTGAGGAAGCCAAGGTTGAAAACCTACGTTTTTCCTCATTTTTTATTGATGTTTTTTATTCCTCGTCTTCCCAGTTGCCGGAGCCATCGGTTCCAACCCACCTCTTGGCTACACCGTCAACGGTCACAGTCATATCCTTCCAGAAGCTACCGGTGGGAATCGTGATATCCACGCTGTTGGTTATGGTGATCTTCTGGGTACATACGAGTCTGTTAGTACCGTAATCGTAGGTAATGCTGGAATCGCCCTTATCGGTAGGTCCGTGGATGCCGGCCTTACTCTCGTCGGGAACGTCGGTATCCTTAAGGCTGTTGAGAGCATAGTAGTAGTATACCGGCATATACGAGTTATCCTTGATTCCGAGGGTCTCGGTTCTTACACCGTTTGAAACGGTAGCAGTATACGACTGTATGTGGAAATTGTTGATCGTTACGTTCTGCGGAGCGTAGGTATCAAAGCCCCAATACTGATTAGCGTAAGATCCATTGAAGATGGTGATCCTAGAGGGCTTGTATCCGCTTGCGAGAGCGTACTTGACGGTAAGGCCGTCTACGTATACGTCACCTCTCCAGGTCGAGCCGTAGTCGGTACGGAGATTGAATGCCATGCCCTGACTCGCTGTATACACTACGACGTTCTTTATGATGATATCACCGCCGCCGATAAAGTTCATATGCTCAACGGTGGTGTCCTCAATAGTTACGTTGTACGCGCCTGTGTGTGCATCAAAGGAGTTAAGGTAACAGCCCTTGAGATACATATTACGGATATGGTTGGTACCGAACAGACCTCTGTAAACGGGATAAGCCTGAACAAGAGATCCGTCCTTAGTGCTGGAGAACATATTCTTCGTTACGCAGTTGATCCAGCTTACGGCGTTTGCGTTGCCGCCACTGAACTCGTACGAGCCCTGGCTGACGCCAGATTCACCGGACTGGCTGTTATGGTTCATAACGAGCATATCCTTTATGGTAGCATTCGAGCACAGATTTACGGTGATAAAGGTGTACGCAAAGCGCTTGTTGGTAACGTTGGAGTTAGCTACCTCCTCGGTGAAGAAGCGTTCGATACCCTCAACGGTTGCATTAGAGCGCTTGATAGCAATATTTCTGGAGCAGGATACGTAATGCGGAATACTGATGCTCAAGGAGTTGTTAACGTAGCTCTCAAAGCTTGCATTAATAGCACCTGCCGCATCAAGACCCGAGATCTTGATAGGATCGACGTCTACCGCATACGCCGTAGCGCCGGTTATCGTGGCGTAATCCCACTGAACGGGAGTCGAGGGATCAACGTTTCCAAACTCGTCAACGAGAATGACCTCGGTAACGGATGCGCCGTTGCTTGCATTAGAGCCGTAGCGCAAATAGATCTTTTTGTTCGAGTCGGTAAGCTGAACGAGCATCTTGCGGCCGGGAGCATAGCCGATGTTGGTAGCCCCTGCGCTAAGAGAGGTGATCTTGCCCGTCAGGCTCTCGGTGTAGTTTTCCGAGCCGTACTCGTCGATAGCGAAAATGGACTGACTGTTATAAGCGTGCTTTCTTGCAACGCCGACGTCGTTCACACACGAGCATCCGCTAGCATTACAGATCGCATCGTCATCGATGATAAGATTAACGCCGTTCCAGGAGGTGTCGGTAGCGACGGTGATAGTACCGAGGTTCTGACCGGTATATGTAGTCTCGGGTATCCCGTCGCGGTTAGCATCAGCGGTATAAATACCGCGACCCTCGGGAAGGCTGATGTAGTAATATTTGGCATTCGCAGGATCGGAGTTGCCTACGACGGCAACGTGCTTACCGCCCGAAAGATAGTCCCTTGCCTTCCACTCGTTGGCGTTCGTATGAGTCCAATAGATCGCCTCGTAGTCGTTCGTGCCGGAGACGTGAGTGGCACGGGTACGGTTAGTCACACCGTCTGCCACAGCGCCGTAGTCCTCATAGTAGAAGAGCCAGGAGTCACACCTTCTGCAATAGCGAGGATGGAAGTTGTAGATGTAAGATACGACGTTTTCCTGCTTGACTGCATCTGCGTGATCGCACTCCCAGAAGTCGGCTACGTCATCTGCCGTAACCCTGCCCTCAGGGAACTTGTATGCGACTGTGGAATCGGAAAGAGCGACGACCGACTTGATGAAGTCCGCTGCCGCGGTGCCCTTGCTGACGGCGGTATAGTACGATTTAAGATCGTATGTACCTGAAATTTCGGTGCCATCCGCCTTGGTAAAGGTAATGGTGAACGGCTGTGTGATATTATAAATCGGAATGTTTTCGGTATATGCGGCGGTGATATAGCCCTCAGCAGTCTTGGTTATCTGCTCTATACCGTAGGTATGAGTGGTGAAATTGGTGCGATCGGCGAGAGTGCCGACGCTATACCCCTCAAGGGTGATCTTGGCGTCTATGATCTGTGCGGATTCGTTAAGCGTAAATCTCCATCTCGGCTCGTAGCTTGACGCCTCGTATGCGATAGAGCCTGCGCCCGCGAGGGTGAAGGCATTCGTAACAGAGCCTGCAAGAGCATTATCGGAGGGAAGCTCGGAGCAGAGTGCATACATTTTGTTATAAAGAGCGGTAAGGTCGGCATCCTCAGCACCCGTGTAAACGGAAAGGAGATATGAGTATCTTACGAGGTCTGCGACTACGTTGTACGCCTCCTCGCCGTATGAGTTGCCCTCGTTTTTCTGAGAATCGTCATAAATGACATTTGCATACTTTTCGGGAGACAGGCTGTATACCTGCTCAAGATCGACGCTTCCGTTTACTCTGTACTTAACGGTAACATCCGTATTCTTGGTAAACTCAGTTGCTCCAACCTCGCCTATAACGTACATCGTGTAATACACGGGGTCATCCGTGTGATTGTGGTAAAGCACGAGCTTGCCGGCCACTTCCCTCTCTCCTGCGTAAACGCCGAGGATCTCAACGTTATCGGGGGTTTCGGGAATGTATAGGTTGCTTTGGATTGCGCCCGCGGTGGAGAGATTGTACATCGCGGCGCGGAGGTCTGCGCTGATCTCGCTTTCGTCAGCGAGAGGATAGAACGAAATGCCCTCGGTGATCGAGGCTACGTCAATAGCGGAAAAGTCCACCGCTTTATTACCGTTGACGGTATCGGTCCAAGCGTTCGCGACGTAGCCGCCGATCCTGTACCATCCGTTAGCGGTGCCACCTGTTCCCGCGTAATCGGGAGCAAGTCCCGAAAGAGTAGTGACGGTGGAATCGATCTTTATGCGCTTGAGCACCTCTCCATTCTCGTCGTACCAGGTAGCATATATGAAATCTACCTTGCGGTCAAATTCATACATCGCTCCGTTAACCAATGCTTGCTCGGCGGTAGGCTGAACAGCCATACCTGCGGAAACCGTTGAAGTGGCGGACAGATTGGAGCCGGATGAGAAAAACGTGTTCTCGCCGAGCACGAAATTCTTTGCGGTAGCTACCGTTATTCCTACATTGGCATCCGACGCATTGATCGACGGTGTCACACTACCCAATATGTGGCAGCCATTAAAGTTTACGTTGGTATATATGTTCGCGTTGCCGATGATATTGGTCTCGGCAGACTTGGAAATTATTTTACAGTTTTCAAAATCGAAGGTGGTTATGCGAGACGTGGTGCCCGTCACCTTATAAGAGGACGCACCCAAAATCGCTCTGTCGTTAGCGTATATTACGGCGTCGATTACGGTCGCATTGATATTATGCTGTCCTGAGATAAATCCGGGGGTATTCATATCCGCTGGAGCGCTGTTCAAGGTATGGACGCCGCCCTTTACGGTGATCGTGTAGTTACTGCTGTATGAGTAAACGAGCGAGCTGACGCACGAATTTATCCCCTCGAACGCAACGTTGGCTCCGTTCGCGCTTATGTTAGAAAATGCGAACGTTTTGCCACTGCTGTTATAATCGGAATGAGCCACGGTGGCAACGTTACCGTTTTTAAAGGTGACGAGCTCCGTTGTACTTATATAAATACCGCAATTCTTTGCGCGCTGTTCAAAGGTAAGTGTGTGCCCGCCCAGATCAAAAGTAAGTGGCTTGGTTACTCTTACAGGAGTGGCAACATATTCTCCCGCCTTGTTGGGATTTTCATAACGGTCGGTAACCTCGGTCACGTCACCGAGAAAATAAATGGTAGAGCCCGAGGGCGCTGCGGTAATAACGTCCTGAAGCGTAGTGCTTGAATCATAGTACGTCGAGGAGCCGTTGTACACGACCTCGTAAAGGTTTCCGTCGGCAACGGTTGCCGTGCCGTACGATGAGTCGGTGTCCGTAACGCTCTCAGCAAGCGCCGTGACGGCAAAAACGCCGCAAAGCATTACAAGTGACAATGTCAGAATCAGAAGCTTGGTGACCTTCTTCATTTTAATCTCCATTCTGTCGCTTTTAGCGACCGCGCAAATGCTTGATAGATTTCTCATGTATCTCATCAATAGCTTATATAATTTGCTCCTTTAGTGGGCAAGCCTTCTCTGTATATGTGCGAGTCGTTGGAATAGGTCAGTACCCTTGGATAGGCGTATCCGTTCTCCTCCGCGAAGTTGATGACCGTCACGCTCGTAAGGCCGAGGTCAAAGTGCGAGCAAAACATGGGGTAAGGTATAGCCAAAACGCAGGAAAGGAACGCCAATCCGAAGCCTTGGTGCGCAAAAAGCGCCACACGCTTGTCATTTTTCGCGACCACCTTGTACTTTCCGCCACCCTCGTGCTTGTAACCGAGCGACTCAAAGAATGCATCCGACTCGCGCTGAATGCGCTCGATGCCGCCCTTGTAATCATACTCTGCAAATGCGGGATGCTTATACCACTCAAAGCCGAGAGCCTTGATCTCGGGGGTGTGGAAAAGCTCCTTCATTTCGGTCCTGTGGAAGAGCCAGCGCTTGCCCTCGGGGGTCTTTACCGTAAGCTCGTCCCACGCGTGTCCCTCGTTCGCCCAATCGAGCTTGGTGATCGTCTTTTTGGTAAGCTCGGAGGTCGGAGTTGCGGTGAGCACCGCGCGATTTGAGGTTGAGGCGTATATCTCGTCAAGACCGAAGGTTGCCAGCCTCTTCGCCACGGCCTCGGCCTGTCTGTGCCCGAGGGGAGTCAGCGAATCGGGGTCGTATATCGGGTCTCCGTGTCGTACGTAGAAGAAAAGCATTTTATATTATCTCTCCTTTTATATCAAAGATATAATAATTATAACCCAACACGACTCAAATGTCAACGCCCAAGCTTGAATTTATCTTCCCACAAACATCTGCGTCCAATAGTTGCCGCTTGCAACGTAGCCTACACCGATGTGCGTGAAGGACGAATTAAGTATATTTGCGCGGTGGCCGGACGAGTTCATCCACCCGTCAACGACGGCCGCAGGGGTCTTGTATCCCTTGGCGATATTCTCGCCTGCCGTTCTATATGAAATTCCAAAGCTCTTCATCATATCAAAGGGGGAGCCGTACGTCGGACTTGTGTGCGAGAAGTATGCGAGGTCGCGCATATCCTGCGACTTATATCTTGCCACGCGAGAGAGCTCCCAATCGTGGGTAAGGGCGCTAAGCCCGTTCTCCTTGCGGATCTCGTTAACGAGGCGAACTACCTCCTGCTCGTATGCACTCACGGACGAGTCAAGCGAGGGGATATTGATCCTCTGACCGGGGTAGATAAGATCGTAATTTTTAATGTGTGTATTTGCGCTCTTCAATTCCGAGATGCCGACCTCGTATTTGACTGCGATGCGCCACATAGTGTCGCCCTTAACGACGGTATGCGTGGTAGTGGCGGCAGAGACTCGCACCCCTGATGCAAGCGCTCCGAACAGCATAACTGTACAAAGTAAAACTGTTAAAATTCTTTTCAATTTGAAATCTCCTTTTCTTTTTTCTTTTAGGCAAGCGCAACTTAATTCGAATACGTTGCGATTGCCTAGATGGTCGCACGCAAGGCGACCAATTTTCTCCTTTCTCAAATTTTGCAAAAGCGACAAAATAAAACAGGCACAACATAAGTGCCCTGCCGCCAAAGCAATATAATTATACCATTTTCAAGACTGTTGTTCAAATGTAATAAAAGGCGGCCGAGGGAGTATATTCCTCGGCCGCCTCCGGTCGTTTGCAACCTAATCACGATGCCAAAAGCAGGCACCCGTGTAACTTTTTTCAATATTATAATCCCCTGTTTTTCAGATCCTCAACAAGGTTTGAATAGAACTCCAGAACGTCGAAGTACTTAAGGTCGGCGCGCGTCAGATCGATCACGTCACAATGAGAAACGCCGTGCTTTCCCTCAACCTTGATGAGGGTGTATTTCTCTCCCCAGGAGAAAGAGCTCTCGCCGACGAGACCGTCGTTCTGACCGTCATACTTTTTCACGTAGTGATAAGACAGATTGAGCGGAAATTGTCCCGTGTGCCATTTTTGAAGAACCGAGCCGACGCTTTGCGCATAGATGCCGTCCGGGAAGGTCAATTTCTCGTTTCGCTTGTTGCACTCCGCCGCCGTAAGGTCAGTGACCGCCGCCATAAAATCGGGGTCCTCGTCACCGAGGTCGCGCAGAGTTACGTTGTACGCGGTGGATACGCATTTCTTTAGTCTGTTCGAGGCAAGAGAAAGCAGCCTGTCCGCAAACAGACAACCCCTATGCGGCGTGTTTATCGTAGTAAGAGATGCAACGTAGGGTGCAATGCCGTACTCGGAAATAGCGTAGCGACAGTCGAGACCGCCCTTGGAGTGGGCGATTATGTTCACCTTTTCGCAGCCGTAGCGGTCGAGTATGTATCTGATCCTCGCGGCAAGCTCGTGACCGCTGTCCGCAACCGCAAGGGCCGATTGGTGCTCTCCGTAATAGACGGTCGCGCCGCGTGCCTTGAGAGAGCGTGGTATCCTGCCCCAATAGTTAAAGTGCTTCGAGTCACGGAAGAACACGCCGTGAACAAAGAGTATCGGGTACTTGGTCTTACATCTTTCGGCCTCGCCCTTTTCCTCGATGTGCTCGCGCTCAAGCGAGTATTCTATCTCGTCCATCACTATATTGATAATAATGCTCAGCGCGATAATGTTGATCACGGGCACCATACCGCATATCGCACCTATGATGCGCCACTTGACGCCCATCTGCTTCGAGGTTGCGTACACGCAGAGCATACCGTTCCAGAATATCAGCTCCGAGACACCGATGCACCACTCCGCGCTCTTGATAAGCAAGGGCAGATTACTTTTATAGGTAAATATTGCAAGCACGGCGTGAAAGAGAACGGACACCACCAGCGACATAGCGAATGCCCCAAGCAGTACTCCGCCGTGGTGACAAATGCGCAGACGCATACTTTTGGTCTGCGAGGTTATCGTGCCGGCGTAGAGGTTCAAAAAGATGAGCGCCGGCACGATAAAAAGCAGCGTCAGAAGTGACAGATCGATAAGCACGTAAGCGTTTGCAACAAGGCTCAAAAGCCCAAAATACAAAAGATTGATCGGAGAAATAAACCGTTTCATCTTCTTTTTACCTCCTTTTAATTGTTTATGCAACTATTTGTTTACATTTTTCAAGGTTATACCAACACCCGTGTGAAGTTATCCCGTAACATTCGTCTTGTCGCTACCCTTATATTGCGACAAAAGCCAATACATAGCGACCTTCATATCAATTTCGTGCCCGCCGTCGAAAATGTCTAGAAAAACACGCGAACGTGGATGTTTTTTAAAGACCGTTTCATATAGTCTCATACTCTGCGTTACGGGCACACAGGAGTCGTACTTTCCGTGAAAGATCTTGAGGTTTGCCCTCGCTATCGTATCAACGTAGCTGATCGGTGAGCGGCGGAGCATTTCATCCTCTGTGCCACAGCAAGCGATAACGTGCGGCTTGTATCCTGCGTTTTCCTCAGTCCATCCGACAAGATCGCAGATCGGCACGAAAGCACCGATAGCCTTGAAGCACTCGGGGCAGTACCCTGCCATAAGCAGAGCCATATGACCGCCGCCCGACAAGCCGAGTAAAAAGACGTTGCCCCTGTCAACTCTCTCATTCTCTATCACGTAGTCGATCGCGTCCTTAATATCCCGCTTTGCATATTCTGAGCCGCAGGCATAACGCGCGTTCGGATTTGACGGCAGATTTGGCCCCCTGAACTCCGGCAGGAGCAGGTTGAAATCGAGCTCCTCGGCAAAGGGAAGCATATTTCCTATCTGATTAAACCGATCAAAGCTCCAGGTGTGAAGCCCGACAAGGAGCGGCCGCCCGGGCGTGCTCGCACGGTAGAAAAGAGACGGCTGAAGCGTTCCGTCAAGCGTTGATCTGACTAAAATTTCGGTCTGTTTCATATATCCACCCTTTTATCAGAGCATAGCAACGACCTGAGCGAGCGAATCGACAGTAAATTTAAGTATATGTGCATCTTCGCCATACTCGCAAGAAATGCCAAGCTCAGCCTCGCGCGCGAGCTTCTCAGCCGCGAACTCCATACGGGTGTATCTGATCTCCGCGCTTGCAGGCACTGGATAACCAACGGCGGAGGGGCTCTTTTTTACCGCGGCACAAACGCCGTCGTATATCTCGCGGAGCACCTCATCCTCATCTCTGAAATCGGCGGCATTCCTGCCCTTGGCGTATTTGGTCGTCACGGTAACGGCATCGGGTGCAAGAGCCGAGAACTGCGCGTTGCAGATGTCGTCGCTCGCCGAGAACAGGGGTACAATACCGTAGGTCGCGGCAATATAAGTGTCAAGCTCCAATTCACCTACCGCCACCCCGTCGAGCTTTGCATACTGAATGGCAACCGAGCTGTAAGTGTGTGCAAGCACCGCGCCGAGTGTGCCCTCCCTTGCGTGATAGCCAAGGTAAACTATGCCGCAAAAGTCGTGATCCTTTGCAAAATCAAAGCGAAATTTATCGCCTTTCGAGTTGATTTTCGTTACACGGGGGTCTATCTTTTCAAAATCGAGGTTTCCGCCGCCGCCGTGATTGTCCCACACGGCAACCTTCGTTGCGCCACTATCAAACAGCGCTTTCACTGCGGCGTTGACCTCTTTTGTGCCATTTTCAACCGCTATTTTATAATCGGGTATATCACGCAGAAGTCCAACGTAAGGCTGACCGACAACCCCGTGAATGCCCTCCATATCTATTGCTATTAAGTATTCCACATTTCCACCCTATTTTTCTTAAATTCAAGCACCGCGGCATCGTATGCGCCGACCGTATCGGCGCTACCGTATATCACACGGTTTAGCGCATATCCGTCGCACGCGATCTCGATGCTTGCTTCTGTGTCGGAATGATTGACCGATATTGCATATACCACGTCACCCTCGCCGTGCAGGGTGGTATAAACGCCCGCGCCCGATATTCTTATCGGTTGCTTTTCCGCAAGGTGACCGAACACGCGTGAGTAAAGCTTGTGATAGTTGCCGTCAAACTCGTTATGACCGTCAACGCGGTTATCCTCAAGCGGAAAGTTGAAGTACGTCACTCTGCCCTTGCCATAGGTATATTCGCTGATCACGGGGTTACCGCACTCATCGCGCGCTATTACGTCAGCCCCCACGGACTCAAGAATAAAGGTGCGCTTGGTACGGAAGGAATACTTCTCTCCGTCAAGGGTAAAGCTCCTCTGCTCCGGAGACTCGTATGAGTCAACCACGCGCACGCCCGTAAGAGCCTCGAGCTCAGAGAGAACGCCGTTGTTCATTGATATATAGAGTTTTGCGCCATTCTTGACGCGCTCACGCAGCTCGTTATAGCGCCTTGAACTCATAACCTCAATTCCGTTGACTGACGGAAGCAGGTAAGTGTCGGCGTCGGGAATGCCATCGTCAGCATAGGCAAAGCGCAGGTTGATCCCCGCTTGGCGTGCAAGTATATGCGTCGCGTAGCAAATCCCCCACTGGCGCTGACCGTGAGAAAGAAGGCACACCGCATCGGTGCGTGCGGGCGGAAGATCAAAGTCTAAGGACCTTAAAAACTCGGAAAAGCGCTTTATCTCCAGCATAACGGGCTTCGGTGAGCGATCGGGGTTAAGCAGCCCAAGCTCCGTCTCCACCATGTTCGCCGAATACGGAAATGCTGTGAGCATCGTCTGCTCATGCGCACACCACCACATCACTCCGACCGAGTCGTTTGACCAAAGGGAGAAAAGACTTGTCCTTAAAAAGCGCGCCGAGGTCTCGTTTGATGCAAGCATCGGCCCCATCGTGCCGATCTCCTCGGCCATACAGGGCTTGCCGCCGCACTCGGCGTAATACTTGTTCTGCGCGGTCGCGTGCATCGTCGTTCGCAGAGACAGCATCTTGTCATTTTTGGTATAGGAACACCAATATGCGTACGGATGAGTCGTGAGTATATCGTTCCACTCCGCCTGATCTCTGATCTGCCACGCAGCACTCGGCTCAACGCCAAGGCCGTGCATACCCGAAACGATCTGTCGGTCGGGGTCGAGTGCGCGTATGGCGTTTGCGATAGTTGCCGTCCAGTTTACCGCGCAGATCCTGTCAGCCTCACCCATACAGTTACATTCGTTGCCAAGATCCCATGCGTAAATTGCCGTCCTCGACTTAAACCTTGACACAAAGCCCTTGATAAATAGCTGCTCGAAGTATACGGCTGTGGGATCCGTGATCACGTTTTTACCAAAGAGCGCCGTGGGAACGTAAAGGCGTCCGCTCATCCAGCCCGTTATGAGTCCGACGATGATCTTTATGCCGTTTTGGTCGCAAATATCAAGAAACGTATCGAAATTTTCAAGCATTTTCTCATCGAGGAAATACCCGTTCTCAGTATCGCGATCGCCCTCGAGGCAGTACCCAACAAGCTCGCCGCGTCCAGCGTAAAGTGGCTGTACAGGCTGAAAATCACGCCAGTTCGGGAACACCCTCATATGCGTTACTCCATGCTCCGCAAGCACCCCGAGATCCTCGCGAATAACGTCAGCATCAAAAAAGCGCCACATATCCGCGCCTGCATTGGACGCCCAATAATTGCATCCTAAAATAAATTCCATACGCTACCTCTTTTTGTGTTTATGTTTTTAACACAAGTATATCATAGGATTTTGAATAAATCAATACACAGAGAAATTTTCTCGCTCAAGCAATTTTTGATTGAAATTACCAGCAATTTCAAAAATAATGGAATTTGCTTTGACGTATTGATGTTGAGATCCGTTTGTGCTATCATAATTCAAGAGCGAACCAGGAAAGCTTTTTAAAGGAGTAAATATGAAAAACTTCAAGGGAAAAACGATAGTATTCGAGGGTGACAGCATCTGTGAGGCGGGTGCAGATGCGCGCCGCGGATGGGCGGCAAGAGTAGGTGAAGCTCTCGGAATGGAGTGGTATAACTACGGCATGAGCGGAGCAACCGTCACCGCTGAGCTGTTTTACGCAAACAGCCAACGCCGCCATTGGGTCAGCCGATCGGTTGGAGAAATACAGAAAAAGAACGACAAGGTCGATTACATAATTTTCGAGGGCGGTACGAACGATGCGGATCTACTCGGTATCGGCTCTGATAAATGCGGCAAGCTTATCGAAGACGATTTTAGCGGCAGCTACGACGACACGACGTTCGTCGATGCTATGGAAGCTATGTTTTATAGAGCACTGACAACCTTTCCAAACGCGAAGATCGGCTTCATAATTGCACAAAAGATGGGTTGCCCCATCGATGGGGATGGCAAGTACTTCAAACGCCGTCACTATTTCAAGATAGCTGAGCAGATATGCAAAAAATGAGGTGTACCCTGCCTTAACCTGTGGGATAATTGCCCCGTTAACCCGTCGCTCCTCTGCTACTACGACCCCTCTCTCGACCGCGAAGGGAACAAAGCCGCAGGCAAGGTCTACTCAGACGGTCAGCACCTCACTTCGCACGGCTACGATATGATCAGCAGCCAAATAATTTCATTCGTGGAGTCGCTGTAAGAAACAGCACAAGAAAAGGAGTGTCACCCGACACTCCTTTTCTATATTCAAAAACAGAATTCCTGCCTTATCACATCGGTGTTTTCTTCGGAATATTCAAGCTCCTCGGATATAATTCGCGCGACACGGGTGGCACCGTCAAGGTTTTTTACCCCTTCGCGCACGAGCACCGAAGCAAACAATCTCTCAAGAAAAAGCGCAAGACCGAGCGACGCGCAAAAGTCCATCTCATCGCGCGCCGCGGCACAATGACGGTACACAAAATACGCCAGCGCTCGCTCGCAAAGCTTGTCCGCATCGCCAAACGAATTAACCTCTGATGAGTAGACAGAAAGCATATCCGCGTGAGCCGCATCAAGATACTCAAACCCCGAAAGCAGCTCGCGCCATTCGCCATTAGAAAGTCTGTCGGGAGATACTCCCCACTCCTCATATATGCGCGCAAGCCGAGCGGGGTAGCTTTCATTCGACGAGAGGAGCCCAAAAAGCCTTCGGGTTTCACCGATCGCATCAAATTCCGCACTCTCACACTCGCCCTCTATCTCGCCTACGACCTCAAAATTGTAGTAAGCGTCTGACGATAGTATGATCCGCGCTGCTTCCTCGCACGCCATGCCGAGTCCAACCTCGACACCTCGTGATGACTCATTATAAAATCGCGGATGCTCGCGGCATATCTCCGACAGATATTCCTCGCCCTCGTTGATAATGATTTTACAAAGACCGCGCTTGTCAAGGTGCGGACACCGACCGTCCGAGCACATACGGAATTTCGGCTCGTCACCGCCCTCAATGCTTTCCATTATCGCACGCGAATACGACGAGTCAAGCGAACGGTACTTTTCCATCGTGCGAGCATCTATATAGATCTCCCA
>CAZQTN010000002.1:0-2367 GCA_964596195.1 uncultured Ruminococcus sp. | reverse complement strand
ATAAGCTCCGCCTCGCAGGGCTTGTTTTTGGGATACATCTCAACAAGCGACTTAAAATATGGGGTGGTTTCACGCAAGCCCGACATTATTTCTCCGTAGACCTTGCCCATCTCGATCATTCGCTCGTCGTCGGGCATCGTCGCGTAGCCGGGCACCATAAAGTACTCGGTCGCTATGACGTTGCGCAGCCTTTGCGTCATCGAATACCACTCCTCAATTTCCTCGGAGAAGCTCTCCACGCCCTCTATCTCTATTCCCTGCGCCGCAAGGAACGTCCTTGCCATTACCTCGTGGCCGCGTGCAGTCGGGTGCACTCTGTCGGGAGAATACAGATCCTCACCCTGCATCTCTTCCGTCGCCGCCGCGTGATAATCGCAAAGCTCAAGGCCGTGCGACCGTGCAAAATCTCGCACGCATTCAGCGTACCCCTGGATCAGCGCATATCCGCCGCGCAAGGGCGGCTCGTTGCTTTCTATATATTCCGCATAGGGCATAGGCGTGCAAAGTATCAGCTCTATGCCGCGCTCGCGCGTCAGCTGATAAAACCGCTCAAGGTTCTCGCAGTATCTCTTGTACGATCTGTTGAGCTTTTCATATCGCTCGGCAGATCGCGCATCATTCAAGAAAGAGCGCCCCGAATCATTTACACCGATCATCAGAACGATGTGCGTAGGCTCGTATATCGCAATGTCGCGATCGTACACAGCAATCGTGTTACCGAGATTCCCGCCCGATATTCCGCAATCGTAAAACTCAACGCCCGATCCCGGGAACTGCTTTCTGTAAGTATCTATAATATATTTCAAATATGTACCGGTGTGCGTAATGCTGTCGCCAACGAAGCATACGCGCGCATTATCATCAAATCTTTTCATTTTAATCTCCTTCGTTTGATGAGTTCATTATACTACTTTAACCGCGAAATGTCAACGAGTGTTTTACACAAGTCACCGAATTTCGGAATAAATCACGCCAAAAAACCCGCACCCGTGTAAAGAAATAGCCACCAAGCAAGTATCGCTCGATGACTATTTTTTATCTGAAAAAATCGTTTCGCGGCCTTTTGCGCCACCCGCATAAATGTCAACCTCTTGCGTTTTTTTACAAAGACTCGCCTTTGAATTATTTAAAAGGTGTATGTCATTTTTCGGGCACAACTTACGCCGTGCGATATGTTCGAGGCGCTCTGTCCTATTTTTGCAATTTCAAAACAAAATTACACTACGCTCGGTCTCTCGTATCTGCCTTTATCATTTTTTCTTTGTCAATGCCATTTTGATTATCAACAACGAATTGGATCATAGTTTTTACACCGTTTATAAGAGCGTTCTCATCAATATCAAAGTTGTCATGATGTACCGCCGCGGTTATTCCCTTTGCCTTGTTTCCCGTTCCCAATCTGAACATTACCGCCGGAACTACCTCTCCATAACGCGAAAAATCCTCGGAGCTCATGCCCATTTGGAAACAAGCCGTATTGTCGTCGCCCACAACCGTCCTCATGGAATCCATAACCAACTCTGACAAATAAGGATTATTGTATACACAAACCGATTTTAACGGCCCGACAACTGTAATCTTAGCTCCGGTTTCTTCGGAAAGCCCTTTGGCTATCTTCTCCATACGGTTGAAAATAAATCCGCTAAGCCCCGTATTGAAGGTTCGGATCGTTCCCGTCATAACGGCATGATCTGCCACGTTGTTATGCGTAGTTCCCGCATTTAACGTACCGATAGAGCAAAGGTATCTTTCAAGAGGAGATATCTCTCGGCTTAAAATAAGCTGGATCGCATTGTACATACGTACCGCCACGGCCAACGCATCTATACCCGTATGGGGCTGTGCGGCATGAGCACTTTTTCCAAAAACCTCGATCTTGAAGTGTCTGCTTGAGGCTTGAGATTCTCCCGGGCAAACACCCATAACTCCCGCTTCCAGCTTGTTGGTCACGTGCTGTCCTATAATAACGTCAACGTCGTCCAAAACGCCATTTTCGATCATCATGATCGCGCCGCTTTTTACGCCCTCTTCACTCGGCTGAAACAAAAGCTTTACTCGACAATCAAGATCACGCTCCATGCTCTTCAAGACTTTCGCAACGCCCAACAGCATTGCCGTATGCGCATCGTGACCGCACGCGTGCATATGCCCATCAATTTTTGAACGATACGGAACGTCCACTTTCTCCTGTAAGCGAAGCGCGTCCATATCCGCTCTGATCGCGATCGTAAAGCCCTCTTTTTCGGGATTGATATATCCAACGACGCTACCCTTACCGTACTTTTCGGTGTGAGGAATACCGATAGCATCAAGCTCTCTCTTCACTACCGCCACCGTTTTTGGCAAATCAAAATCCACCTCGGGATA
>CAZQTN010000001.1:34286-55030 GCA_964596195.1 uncultured Ruminococcus sp. | reverse complement strand
TTAACGATATTCGGGGAAAATCAGCTTTACCTCGGTGGTCATGGTGGCGTAGGCCTCGTCGAGGAGTGCCTCGACGTCGAGCTTTGCAAGCTCGGCCATCACCTGCTCTATCTTGGGCTGAGTCTTCGGGTGCTTGGGGGTGAAGACGGTGCAGCAGTCCTCGTAGGGAAGTATCGAGGTATCGAACGTGCCGTAATGACGCGCCTGTATGACGATCTCGTTTTTGTCAAGGCCGATGCAGGGGCGGAAGACGGGGATATTTACGACCGAGTCGGTGACGCCGATGGCGGCGAGGGTCTGCGAGGCGACCTGTCCGAGCGACTCACCCGTGATGAGCGCGCCGCACTTATATTCCCTTGCGCAGCGCTCGGCAAGGCGCATCATAAACACGCGAAGAAGCAGGGTGAAGAAATCCTCCTGGCACTTGTCGCGTATTTCCTCCTGAATGTGAGTGAGGGAAATCACGTGGACGTGCATTTTCGAGCAGAACTCGCACATTTCCTGCGCGAGATCCATCACCTTTTCGCGGGCGCGGTCGGACGTGTAGGGGAAGGAGTCGAAGTGGAGCGCCTCGATCTCCATACCGCGCTTTGCCATCATACAGCCTGCGACGGGGGAGTCGATGCCGCCCGAGAGAAGGAGAAGTCCGCGACCTGCGGTGCGCAGAGGAAGTCCACCTGCGCCCGGCTCCTGCCCTGCTCTGATATATGCGTGCTCATCGCGCACCTCAACGGTGACGGTAACGTCGGGGTTGTGCACGTCGACGCGGATGCCGCGGACGGTGGAGAGTATGACACCGCCGATCTCAGCAGAGATCTCGGGGGATTTGAGGGGGAACTTTTTGTCTGAGCGCTTAGCATCGACTTTGAAGGTGCGCTTGCCTGCGAGCTTTTCGGGCAGATACTCGCGCGCGGTGGAGATAATACTGTCCATATTCTTCTCGCAGACGGCGGCGCGGTTGACACCGACTATGCCGAACACGCGGCGCGCAGCCTGATACATTCCCTCCATATCACAATCGTCGCTCTGCGGCTCGACATATAGGGTGGACTGCTTGAAATAGATCTTGAATACGCCGTAGGGCGAGGCGCGGCGGCGCAGCTCCTTTACGAGTGTGGATTCAAACGACTGGCGGTTTGCGCCCTTGAGGACGATCTCGCCGTATTTACAAAGTATTACTTCACTTATCATATTTTTTCTATCCTTTAGCTAAACTGAGAATTATAAAGTGTGCTGTAAAAGCCTCCGAGCTTCATAAGCTCGTCGTGGTTGCCCTGCTCGGTTATGCGACCGTCGCGGACTACCAGAATGACGTCGGCGTTCTGTATCGTGGAGAGTCTGTGGGCTATAATAAAGCAGGTACGTCCCCTCATAAGCTCGGCCATCGCCTCCTGTATCTGTATCTCGGTGCGCGAGTCGACGTTTGAGGTTGCCTCGTCGAGAATAAGCATCGGAGCGTCCGAGAGAAGGGCGCGGGCTATGGTGATCAGCTGGCGCTGTCCCTTTGAGATATTGACGCCGTCGTCGGAGAGGACGGTATCATAGCCGTCGGGCAGGCTCTCGATATAAGAGTGTATTCTTGCGGCGCGTGCGGCGGCCTCAACCTCCCCCCGTGTCGCGTTTTCCTTGCCGTAGACGATATTGTCATACACCGTGCCGTGGAAAAGCCAAGTGTCTTGAAGCACCATAGTGTAGGCACGGCGCAGGTCGGCACGCTTGATTGAAAGGGATGGCAGACCGTCAACGCGGATCTCGCCCGAGGTGGGGTCGTAGAAGCGCATAAGCAGGTTTATTATAGTAGTCTTTCCTGCGCCCGTCGGGCCGACTATGGCAACGGTCTTGCCGGGGGTGGCGGTTACGTTGACGTTTTTGAGTATTGCACGCTCGGAAACGTAGCCAAAGGTTACGTCGTCGATCTCGACGAGGCCGCGTACATCGGTCAGCGATGCGGCATCGGGAGCATCAAGCGGCTCCGGCTCCTCGTCAAGGATGCGGAATACGCGCTCTGCGGCGGAGAAAGCGGACTGGAACTCGTGGAGAATGTTGGCAAACTCGTTTATCGGGCCTGCAAACTTGCGCGAGTACTGCACGAACTGAGCAACGCCGCCGAGGGTAATAAAGAGAACTGCGCCCTCCTCTATCGTGCCGTTCTGCGAGAGCATATAGAGCACGCCGCCGAATATGGCGATAAGGGAGATCGAGAAGTTATTTATGAGGTTTATACACGGGAAAAGTGCTGCGGCGTGGTACTCCGCCTTGTAGTAAGCGTCCATAGTTTCCTCGTTGCGCTTCTGAAAGCGGCCTGAGATAACGTTCTGACGGCCGTATGCGGATATTGGTCGCATACCCGTAAGCATCTCCTCGGCATAGCCGTTTAGCTCACCGTACTTACGCGATCTTGCGCGGAAGAGCGGACGAACCTTTTTAGAGCGATAACGGGTAAAAAGAATTGACACGGGTACGGTGATAGCAAAAATAAGTATCATCGGACGGGAGATGCGCCACATAAAAATAAGCGAGCCGATGACGGTATAAACGCTGGTCATCACCTGCACGAGATCGTGCGAGAGCGTGGCGTTTATCGTATCGATATCATACGAGAGGTGGCTGATGATGTCGCCCGTCGGGTGGGTGTCAAAGTAGCCGACCGGTAGGGCGTTGAGCTTTTCAAACACCTGCTTGCGCATTCTGTAAACTATCCTCTGCGAGAGGTGAACCATTATCACCGCGAGAATATACGAGAGTACGGCAGAGGTGGCGTAGCAGATTATCATCATCACGACGTTCTCCCACACGGTGGGAAAATCGACACCGCCTGCGCGCTCGATCGCATCGATGGCGGCGCCCGAGTAGCTCGGACCGAGCAGGGAGAGCTGATTTGACAGGAGCGTAAAGATAAGCGCAGGAATAAATAGCGGCCACTGCGCGAGGACGTATTTGCCAAGGCGGATAATTATACTGCCCGTTTTGCGCTTTTGCGCGGGCTGTTCGTTAACCGTTGCGTTGTAGGAGTCCTTGCGCTGATCCTTCATAAAATTTCCTTTATTCAACGAAAGCACCTCCCATCTGCGAATCGCTGATCTCGCGATATTCGCGGCAATTCCGGAGCAGGTGCTCGTGCGTGCCCTGCCCTATTACGCGACCGTCGTCGAGGACGATTATGTGAGTGCAATTTTTAACCGAGCTGACACGCTGTGCGACTGTGATAAGGGTCGTGTCTCCAAGCTGCTCGGCAAGAGTGCGGCGCAGGTTTGCATCAGTCTTATAGTCGAGAGCAGATGAGGAATCGTCAAGTATCAGTATATCGGGGCGAGCGGCAACGGCGCGCGCAATGAGCAGCCTTTGCCGTTGTCCACCTGAGATATTAGTGCCCTTTGGAGTAAGCAAATGGTCGTATTTTTCGGGGAACGTATCGATAAAATCGTGCGCCTGTGCTATCTTTGCGGCACGGATAACATCCTCCTCGGATATATCGCGGCCAAAGCGTATGTTTTCCGCAACCGTCTCAGCGTATATAAAATCGTTTTGAAGCGCAACGCCGAACATTTCGGTCAGCTCGTCACGGGTGTACGAGGTGACATTGCGACCGGATATGCGTATCTCACCCGAGCCAACCTCGTAAAAGCGAAGAAGAAGTCTGATGAGAGTGGACTTGCCGCTTCCTGTGGCACCTATTATACCCAGGCTTTCGCCACGGCGCAGTGAAAAGGACACGTCCTCAAGATTATTCTTTCTTCCAAGGTAGGAAAACGACACGTTTTCAAAGGAAATGTGGGCACCCGTGTCACGAATTTCGGTCTTATCAGTGACAAAGTAATCATCAGGAGTATCAAGCACCTCGGCAATTCTGCGTGCGCTTGCGGCGCACTTGGTATACGACACGAAGATCCTTGAGAGCGACATTACGGACATTGAGATAAGGGTGAAATACTGCATAAACGCGATTATGGTCGGGGCCTCGGATTTGCCCTCGGCTACACGGAATGCCGCAAGCGCGACGACGGCAGTTATACCAAGATTCATAAACAGGGTCATTATTGGGTTTACAGATCCCATGATCGTACCTGCCCTGCGCTCGGCGCGCGAGAGGTCGGCATTTACCTTGTCATATCTGCGGTTCTCGTATTCGTTCTTCGAGAGTGCCTTTATCACTCTTATTCCCTGCGCATCCTCGCGCACCACGCGTACCATTCCGTCGACCGAGCGCTGTACATTCGTATAAAGGGGCACGCCTTTGCGGGAGATGAGAAACGTGGTGATAAATATGAGCGGTAGCGTTGAGATCATAACCAAAGAGAGGTAAGGATCCATTATGAGCGTTATAGTAACGCCGCCGAGGAGAAGTATGGGAGCTCTGACACCCATACGCTGCATCATACCGACGAAGTTCTGTACGTTATAGGTGTCGGTGGTGATGCGCGATTCAAGGGACGGAACGGTGAAGCGATCAGCATCACGCGCGCTGAGATAAAGGGTGCGCTCAAACAGATCCTTACGCATGGCGCGTGAGAATATCATCGACACCCTTGCGGCGGAGCGGTTGGCTATGATGTTACATACACACGCGGCCGCGGCGCAGACGATCATCAGAACGCCGAAGAGAACTATAAGGCCGACATTCTCAAGGACTATGACCTCCTCAAGAATGTGAGTCAATATGAGGGGGAGAAGCAGCTCGGCAAGAGTGCCGAGTATCTTGACGGAGAGGCCGAACGACATTCGCCCGACGAGGGGCTTCAGATATTTCATTAAGGTTTTCACGGCTCTGAATTTTCTCCTTCCCTTGAGGCGCGCTTGGCGTTGGCTTCAACGCGCAAAAGCACAGCGTGAAAAACGGCTAGCTCATCGTCACTCACGCCCTCCAGAATATGACTGTACCAGTCGGAAACGATCGCGCGAAGAGTCGGCAAAAGCTCGTACACTTTTTCGGTCGGGTAGACGAGCAAGCAGCGCTTGTCCTCGGTCTTTGGGATGCGGACGATGTATCCGTGCTCCTCAAGCTGAGCAAGAGAGCGCGCAACGGTGCTTTTGTTAAGACAGATGATCTGCGCAATCTCCTCCTGCGAGCGACCGGGATCGCGGGAGATGGTCCAAATGAGCGGCCAATGAGCAGCCGACACGTCTACTATCCCCTTCCGCAAAAAAGCATCTGCAATAAACATCGCCTGCGATCGACTGATGTAATTTAGACTTTTCATTATTTTTGGCATATATGCCTCCGATTGTTGCATTTGCAACTGTTGTATATGCAACGATTGTATCATATTTATATGATGAAGTCAATATGTTTTTTAAAATTTGTTATGTATATTTTCTTCCTCGACGGAACAAAATCTTTGTTTTGTTATATTTTCGACAAATAACGCCCCCGTAATACCGGAGGTATTTCATTTTCGGGTAAAACCCTAAATGTTACTGGCGGCGCACAAATGCGTTTTAGATTGGCCTGTCAGCCGCGCATCTGTTACGTAACCCCCGCAGAAGCAGGATTAAATCAACGCCTCCCTTGTGTAAAGGGAGGTGACACAAAACTTTTTACGCTGATTTTTATTTGCATTATGCTTATCGGCAATAGCCTATTCTGAACCACGCGACTATCGCGTGGTTTTCGTTATACAATAACACCGCCCGACGATAGTCGGGCGGTGTCAAGATTTATTACTTTTTATTCTTTTTCCTGAGAAGCGACTGTTTTACATTCCAGAGCTTTTCAGAAAGGTCAACGTAGTAGCGATGGGGATTCTCAAATCTCTTGACCTCATCCCAGAGGGTATCGACCTGCTGCTTACAATATTCGCGGATCTCGGAGATGTGAGGAGAATCGTAAACACGCTTGCCGTCCTTGAAGATGGGAACAAGAAGCTCTCTTAAGGTGTAATCGGTGAACTCCTTTGTTTTCCAGGTCTCGACGGGGTCGAAGATCTCAAGCGGCTTTGTCGCATCGATCACCTCGTCATAGACGCAGAGCAGGTCGGCGCTTGCCTTGCCCGTTTCGTTGTCGTAGATTCTGTAAATCTTTTTGAAATGGGGGTTGGTGATCTTCTCGGGGTTTTCGGAGATCTTGATCTTGGGAACGACCTCACCGTCCTTTTCCTTAGCGACGAGCTTATAAACGCCGCCGAATACAGGGTTGGATTTTGCGGTGATGAGTCGCTCACCGACACCGAAGGAGTCGATCTTTGCGCCCTGAAGAATTATATCGCGGATGATGTTCTCATCAAGCGAATTTGAAACGACTATCTTACACTCGGTAAATCCCGCCTCATCGAGCATCTTTCTCGCCTTTTTGGAGAGGTAGGTTATATCGCCCGAGTCAAGGCGGATGCCGCACTTCTTTATGCCGAGGGGCTCGAGCACCTCGCGGAATGCGCGGATGGCGTTGGGAACACCGCTCTTAAGAACGTCGTAGGTGTCGACGAGCAGAGTTGCGTTTTCGGGATACATCTTACAGTATGAAACGAACGCCTCGTACTCGGTATCAAACATCTGCACCCAGGAATGTGCCATAGTGCCCGTGGCGGGTATAGCATAATCACGGTCGGAGATGGTGCACGCGGTTGCGGCACAGCCACCTATGTAAGCAGCTCTTGCGCCGAGGACGGCACCGTCTGCACCCTGTGCGCGGCGAGAGCCAAATTCGGCTACGGGACGGCCGTCTGCCGCCCTGACTACGCGGTTCGCCTTGGTGGCAATGAGGGACTGGTGATTGAGACACAAAAGAAGGAACGTTTCAATGAATTGGGCCTCAATTGAGGGGGCACGTACTGTCAAAATCGGTTCATTCGGGAAAATCGGAGTACCCTCGGGAACGGCGTAAATATCGCCGGTAAAGCGGAAGGTACGCAGGTATTCGAGAAAGCCCTCGGAGAATATTTCCTTCGAGCGAAGGAACTCTATATCCTGCTCGGTAAACTTAAGCGTTTCTATGTATTCAATGACCTGCTCAAGGCCCGCGGCGATAGCGAATCCGCCGCCGTCGGGAACCTTACGGTAGAAGACGTCAAAGTAGGCTATCTCATCAGCCTTGCCAAGCTCAAAATAGCCGTTGGCCATAGTCAGCTCGTAAAAATCACAAAGTAGTGTGTTGTTAGGTCTCATCATAATCTCCATTCTGCCGCCCTCAGGCGACTGCACAAGTGTTACAGATCAAGCTTCATATCGCCGTATTTTATCCAACCGAGCTTTCTCATAATTTCGGAGAATACGAGCGAAAGTGCGGCGGGAAGAACGATGCATACGAGTATAACGCCGATGATAGAGTTGGCATTGAAGCCCATATCGGCAAATACACCGATGGGCCCGACGAGTCCGCAGGTGCCCATACCTGCGCTGACACCCGTGCACTCAAGCTTGAAAAGACAGGTCGAGATAGGGCCTGTAATAGCTGAGGCCAGTGTCGCTGGGATCCATATCTGAGGCTTCTTTACGATGTTGCCCATCTGGAGCATCGAGGTGCCGATGCCCTGCGCGATAACGCCGCCCCATTTGTTTTCGCGGAATGATATTACGGCAAAGCCGACCATCTGTGCGCAGCAGCCTGCAACGGCGGCACCGCCCGCAAGACCGCTTATACCTATCATAGCGCATATTGCGGCGGAGCTGATCGGCAGAGTCAGTATCATTCCGACGGCCACGGAGATGATGATTCCCATAAGGAAGGGCATCATCGTCGTAGCGTAGTTTACGAAATATCCGATCCAATACATAGCAAATGCGACTGCGGGGCAGATCAGCATTGCGACGAGAACTCCCACGCCTATGGTGACGGCGGGTGTGACGATAATATCGACCTTGGTCGTTTTGGAAACGAGTTTGCCGATCTCAACGGCGAGAAGCACGCAGATAAAAGCACCCGCCGGGCCTCCGGTTATCGTTTTGCCCTCGTAGACAAACGGCAAAGCATTGCCGCACATACCGACGACGCCGGCACAAAACATAACGAGCGGCGGCGCTTTCAGCGCGTGGGCTATGGCGATACCGAGAACGATGCCCGTTGCGCCCTTTGAATACAACTCAAGATTAAGGAAGAAATCCGAGATCACGTTGCCCGTCGGGACGTAATCGGCGATTGTGCCGAAGATCGTGCCGATAAGAAGCGTGGCGAAGAGTCCGAGCGCCATAGCGCCCATTGCATCAACGAAGTAGACCTTGGGTGAGAGGGTTATACCCTTTTTATCAAGGAAGGCGCGGAAACGCGATCCCCTTGATTGCTTTTGTTCCATTTTCATTTATCCTTTCTCGCGCGTTCGCGATCAATATAGCTTTGGAGTATCAGCTCGGCGGAAAGGGTGTCTATGACGTCCTTGCGCTTTTTGCCAAAGGTGCCTGCACCGTCAAGAAAACGGTAGGCCTGCATAGTGGTCATACGCTCGTCGCAAAAATCGATCGGAATATCGGTAATCGATGAAAGAATGTCGGCAAAGGCCTTGATGACCGTAGCGCGGTCGCCCTCCGTGCCGTCCATATTCTTCGGCAGACCGATGATGATCTTCTTGCAGGATCTTGCGGCGGCCTCGCGTGCCACGCGCTCGGCGGTGTTACGCATTCCGCCCTCTTTTACGGTAGCTATGCCGCTTGCAAGCATACCCGAAACGTCACACTCGGCAAGTCCTGTGCGGACGTCGCCATAGTCAACGCCCAGATATTTACCGTGCGTCAAATCCATATATAATCTCCTTTTTTGCGGTTGTGCCTCTATTGGAAAGTAATTATACACCCATATGCGCGAGATGTCAAGACCTTTGGTACATAAAAATCACAAATTCGACCTCTGTTTCAAGCTCATCCAGGGTGGCGAGGCGCGCGCGGCTCTCGGGCGGCGTTCTGTATGCGTACGGAGTCATCATAAACAGCGCTTGTATCTCGCTCTGTGACGAAAGCTTGAGGGTATACTTTACGCGCTCGGCCGCTATGAGTTCAAGGCCTTCAAGCATAGGGTTTTCGGGCTTATTTTTGTACGGCGTTGAATAGAGAACGCGCTTCAGGCCAAAAAGGTGATCTACGTCGGGAATTGCCATAACAAATCTACCCCCGTGTCGCAAAATTCGTACGGTTTCCTCAAGAGCAAGGGGAGAGAAAACGTTCATCGCGACGTCAATGCTCTCGTCCGCGACGGGCATTTTGTAGGCGCTTGCGACAGCAAGAGCTATCGACTTATTGCGCTTTGCGGTCAGCTTAACGCCGTCCTTGGATATATCAAAGCCGTGCACAGCGGCACGCTTACCTGCCGCCTCAAGACGAGAGAAAACGATTGAGGTATAATATCCCTCGCCGCAGCCTATATCAAGAAGCGCTCCTCCCTCGGGAAAATCAAAAGTGATGAGCTCCGCGAGCTTGTCCGCGAGGGGCAGGTAGGCACCCGTGTCAAGAAAACGGCGGCGCGCCTCGAGCATTTCACGGTTGTCGCCGTGAGAGCCTGCAGCATTTGACAGAAGCAGATTATAGTACCCCTCGCGGGCGCGGTCAAAGCTGTGACCGCCGGAGCAGACGGCAACGCCGCGCTCACCGACCTCAAGCGGGCGCATACATTTTGGACAAACGAATTTCATATTTTTAGCACCGTTTTATTGTAAAGTTTAAATCAGACGAGAATGCTGATTAGGAGAAATTGCGTGAGACAAGGCAAACCGAGCGAATAATGCGACGGCATAGTTACCTATGTCGAGCATTATGAGTCGAAGGTTTAACAAAGTATCACGCAATTTATACAATCAGCATAGCGTCGCCAAAGGAAAAGAACCGATACCCTTCCCTCACTGCCGTTTCGTAAGCATTCATAACGTTGTCTTTGCCTGCGAGGGCGCTGACGAGCATTATGAGGGTGCTTTCGGGCAGGTGGAAGTTGGTGATGAGGGCATCGACGGCCTTGAATTTATAGCCCGGATAGATGAAGATGCGTGTCTGACCGCTCATCGGGTGGACGATGCCCTGATCGTCCGTCACACTCTCAAGCACGCGCGCTGAGGTCGTGCCAACTGCGATAATGCGGCCGCCGTCCAAGCGGCGGCGGTTGATCTCGGCGGCGACGTCATCGGGCATTACGAAATACTCGCCGTGCATAAGGTGCTCCTCGATCTTATCCACCTTGACAGGGCGGAAGGTACCAAGGCCGACGTGCAGCGTGACCTCGCCGTAGCCAACGCCCTTCTCTCTTATTCTGTCGAGCAGGTCAGTAGTAAAATGCAGACCAGCGGTAGGTGCGGCGGCGGAGCCCTCAGTCCGCGCGTATACGGTCTGATAATCGTCCTTGTTTTCAAGCTTTTTGGTTATGTAGGGCGGCAGGGGCATATTGCCAATGCGGTCAAGCACGGCATATATAGAATCGTACTTGGTCTTATCATAATCAAATCTGACGGTGCGATTGCCACCATCGAGAATGCCGGTTACTGTGGCGTGGAGCTCGCCCGAGAAGTCAAATCCGGCACCAACCTTGGCGCGCTTGCCCGGGCGAACGAGGATCTCCCACTCGCCGTTATCGAGCATACGCAAGAGCAGAAGCTCCATATCAGCTCCCGTTTTATCCGTCTTGCCAAGCAGACGGGCGGGTATGACCTTCGAGGAATTGACAACAAGCATATCCGCAGGGGTGAGGTGATCTATAATATCCGAGAAGATCTCGTGCGTGATCTCGCCCGTGTGCTTATCAAGGGTCATAAGACGGCAACCGTCGCGGCGCTCGGACGGAAACTGCGCTATAAGCTCCTCGGGCAGATCGTAATAAAAGTCGTGGGTGGTGAGAGTAGTTGCTACTCTGTCGTTTACTATTTCGAGTTCTTTGTTTTCCATTGATATCCTTTCGGTGGCACGGCGGCCGCTGTCGCATAAAATAATAACGTGTAAATATATTATACACGAAAGGAGCGAGTTTTGCAATAGGGATGAAAAAAAGGACTGTATTTAAAGGGGCAGCGACCGCGCTTATAACCCCGTTCAAGGACGGTAAAATAGATTATCCTGCACTTGGCAAGCTTATAGATTGGCAGATAGAGAGCGGTATTGACGCGCTCGTGATAGGGGGGACGACAGCCGAGGCAGCAACGCTCACAGACGGGGAGCGGTATTCCCTTTTTGAGTTTGCAAGGGAGAAAACGAGCGGGCTTGTAAAGCTTATTCTCGGCACGGGAACAAACGATACGGCGGCCGCCCTCAGACACACTCGCAAGGCTGCGAATACAGGATGTGACGGCGTGCTTGTGGTCACACCCTACTACAACAAGGGCACGGAAAACGGAATTGTAAATCATTATTTACAAATTGCAGAGGCGAGCGAGGCACCCGTGTTACTTTATAACGTACCAAGCCGCACAGGAGTTAACCTGTCGTACAGCGCGTTGGACCGCCTTGCCGAGCACGAGAACATAGTAGGCATAAAAGAGGCCTCCGACTCGCACGACAGGCTTGTAAATTTGAGAACGTATGGCAAAAATCTTGACCTTTATGCCGGAAATGACAGCGCGATATATACTGTGCTTGCGCTCGGCGGCAAGGGTGTGATTTCGGTTATGTCAAACGCCTATCCGCGCATGAGTGTGCAGATATGCAAACTCTATTTTTCGGGAGATCACGCACGAAGTCTTGATATGCAAATACGCGCCCTGCCGCTTATTCGTGCGCTGTTCTGCGAGACTAATCCGTCGCCGATAAAATACGTGATGAAGGCTATGGGATATTGCACGGGCGAGGTGAGATTGCCCCTCGCCGAGGTGAGTGCCGAGAGTGCGGCGTTTATAGATAGAGTTCTCAGAGAATACAAGTAATAAAAGATGCGCTGATGCCCGACGGGCATCAGCGCATAGCTGTATTAGTAAGGCATCCGGTCGTGGTATACTGTAAATTCTTCTCCGTTGAAGACGAGCGACACGACCTCTGCCGCCGCTGCCGTGGCGGTAACACTCTTCTCGCCGTAGTTGACCCTAAACTCGGTGCTGCACTCGGCGGGATTGTAAAAGCGCATAACCACGCTACCGTCGTCGCGCGGCTTTACGGTAGTGGTAACGACGTCTCCATCAACGCTTATACGCTTATCGACAATGCTACCTGTGGTGGCGCCTGTCGGGAAAACGTTTATCGCATAGGGCAGTTGATTAAACAGCTCTGCTTCGGAGAAAACCTCGGCAAGAGTACCCCTGTATATACGAAGGTTGTATACGTAGCGACCGCAGTCAATTCTCGGCAGGTAGTGATACTGCGGATAGAGCTCGCGCTCGCCTATCGGGTGGAAGCAATGACCAGATCCGCGAAGCAGAGTAAGGTATATATATCCGCCCTCGATCTTGCCCGCGTAGATGCCGTCGTTGATTACGGCAAAGACGTCGTCGCCCGCGCCCTTGACGCCCACCCACTTTTGGAAAGTGAGCTCGGTGTCCGGCTTCTTCTCCCAAACGAACGGGCCGTCACCGACAGACGTACCGTCTGCAAGGTCATTGGGCACAGGGATCTTAATGCGGACGAGCTTGTTTTTGTCGGCGAACTCGACCGTAAGCTTAAGGTCGACATAGGGCTTGCTCTTATAGAGCTTGTAATTCAGCACCGCATTGGTTTTGCCTGCGGTATAGAAAGTCTCAAGGTTTGTGTATATCTCACCGTCCTCTATGATACGGAAGGGCGCCATCAGACGCGCGGCACAGAGATCACCAGACTCTTTCCTTGTCATTGGACGGAAGGATACGGGGTTTTTGCCCATAGCGACGAGCTCGTCGTTGCTCATTCCCCAAGGGTCAGCGGTATCGTCGTAAAGCTCAAGCTCTGCCTGAGAACCAAGGAGAGAAACGCCGTCAAGTATGGCGTTTACGTCGTTAACCTCGACTGCCTCCTTTTCTCTGATCGGCACGGGCTCGACCTTGACCGTAAAGCGGGTGATGCCGAGCGGCTTAAGATCTGCCTCGAAGATAATGCGCTTGCGCCAATCGAGGTTCAGCGTCGACGCTTCCTTGATAGTTTGAGAGGGGAGCCTTATTCCGTTTTCATCATAGATAACGGGCATAAAATGATGCTCGGTGCTCCAATTCTGATCTGCGAGCGAGAACTCCACCTCGACCGTAGTGCGGACAGATTTAGGAATATAGTTGAACACAAACACGGGGAACTCTTCCTCACCCGCACATTTCTCGTTCATAGTGAAGAAAAGAAAGGCGTTTGTGCGATAGTCGCGCAGGGCACGCTCTGCCGAGCCAAGAGTGGAGAGCGCTTCCCTTTCCGCTTCCTCAACGACGGTGCCGGGGAGAATGTCGTGGAACGAGGAGAGGAGTATGCGCTTCTCTGCCTCGGCGAATTTTGAAAGGTCGGGATCGTAGCCGCAAAGACGGGCGGCGGCGATCATTTTTTCCGTCGCATAGAAAAGGCTTTCGGTTTTTCTGAAGGCCTGCTTAACGCGCGCCATCGAGGAGTAACAGCCGGGCATACAGGTGATAAGAGAGGTGTTGACCTCGCCGCCTGTTTTAATGCCATCGTCAAAGAGCGCCTCGGGGGTGCTGTGTACGAGCTCTACGCCATCAAGCTTGAGCGCGGCGATGTCGGAAAGGTCCTTTCTCGACGGGCCGCCGCCGTGATTGCCGACGCCCCAGAGCACGTAATCAACGTCATCTATAACGTTCCCTGCGGCATTCGACTCCGAACCGAGCATACCCAGTGCGCCGCCGCCAACATAGCGCACTATCTTCTCTGTGGCGTGGCCGAGAGGAGAGTTGTACGTAGCAGACTGCGTTGCTATAAGCGACGAGCCATCGGGGCCGCGCCAAGTGAAGAAGCGCGAGGGATATTTGAACTGATCACCGGATCTCGGACGGCAGGTGAGATAGCCGCGATATCCGTTTTTGGCAAGGATCTGAACGAGGCCGATGCTATGGCCAAAGGAGTCCATATTCGTCACGACGGTGGGGGTCGTGTCAAATTTTTGCTTAAAATACTCCCGTCCGACGGCGATCTGACGAACGAAGGTCTCGCCGCTCGGCATCAGGCAATCGGGCTGAAGATACCAACCGCCCATTATATGCCACTTGCCCTCCTTGACAAGCCTTTGGATACGGGCAAAAAGCTCGGGGGCGTTCGCCTCGATGGCCTCGTAAAGGAGCGCCTCGTTGTGGCAGAATATGTAGTCAAACTCATCGGCAAGGTCGGCGGCAGACTTAAACGTCGCTATCGCAGACGAGATGCCCTCGTCCCACGTCCATTGCCAGATAGGGTCAATATGCGCGTTACATATAAGGTGCAGTTTTTTCATATCGATCTCCATGTGGATTTTTATTTAAGTCTATTATACTCCCGTTGCGTGCATTTGTCAACACAAAACACCCACCGACATCACGTGCCGATGGGTGTTGAAGAATAATTTCAAAATACCGGATAGCCTGCGTTGGTGTGAGCCTCGAAGAGCTCATCGCACATAGCCACGATATCGTCGATCGAAAGCTCGGCTGCGGTGTGCGGCTCGAGCATTGCGGCGTGATAGATATGCTCCTTTTTGCCCGTTACTGCCGCCTCAATGGTGAGAAGCTGGGGATTGATGTTAGTCATATTCATAGCCGCGAGCTGTACGGGGAGTCTGCCGACGTGGGTGGGGTGGATACCGTCGCTGTCAATAAGACAGGGTACCTCAACACACGCATCCGAGGGCAGGTTGTCGATAAGGCCGGTATTGAGAACGTTGCCGCCGATGCTGTACGGCTTATTGGTGACTATCGCTTCCATAATGTGAGAGGCGTACTCGCGCGATCTCGTGTGATCGATGTCGCCGCCGTTCATAAGCTCTTCCTTCTGCTTTGCCCACTTGGCGATCTGATTTACACAGCGACGGGGGTACTCGTCAAGGGGAATGTTGAAGCGGTCGATAAGCTCGGGATATTTCGACTTTATGTAGAAGGGGTTGTACTCCGCATTATGCTCTGACGACTCGGTGCAGTAGTAGCCGAGCTTGTCGATATAGTCAAAGCGCACCATATCGTTGTGCTTCTCGCGTGCGTTCTTCTCCTTTGCAAGACGGCGGATCTCGGGATAGAGGTCGTTGCCCTGCTTGTCGCGGATGTCAAGCAACCACGCCATGTGGTTTATTCCCGCGATCTTCTCACTGCCGACGATGGAGTGATCAAGGCCAAGTCCATCACAGAGCGCCTGCGTGCAGACCTGAACGCTGTGGCAAAGACCGACGGTCTTAACGCCGGTATATCTCTGCATATATCCCGCGAGGATAGCCATAGGGTTGGTGTAGTTGAGGAAATATGCATTAGGGCAGACCTCCTCCATATCGCGGGCGAAGTCCTTAAGGACGTGAATGGTACGCAGGCCACGGAAGATGCCGCCGATACCGAGAGTATCGCCGATGGTCTGACGGAGTCCGTACTTTTTAGGGATCTCGAAGTCGAGAATTGTGCAGGGGTCATAGAGTCCGACCTGTATTGCGTTGACGACAAAGCGCGCACCGCGAAGTGCAGCCTTACGGTTCTCAACACCGTAGTGCTTGGTTATTTTTGCTTTACCTGCGTTGAACTTGTTATTAAGGGCGCTGATGACGAGGTAGGACTCCTCAAGGCGATCGGCGTCGATATCGTAGAGAGCTATCTCAAGCCCGTCGGTAAGTGAGGGTGTGAGAAGCGTATCGCCAAGAACGTTCTTGGCAAAGACGGTGCTACCGGCACCCATAAACGTAATTTTCATAAAGGGTACATCCTTTCATTGTGATTTGATTCTATTGTATCACAGATTTTTTATGATTTGTATTGATTTTTGTGTCGCAAATATGGTAAAATGTTGCTAAATGGGAGGTGCAATTATGAAGCAGTTTATAATTACGGATGAGGACAGCTTTGACGATATATCACCGATTTTTGCAGGCGAAGAGGAGTGCCGGCGCGGGCACGAGTTCGGCCCTGCGGTGAGGGATCACTATATTATACATTTCTGTATATCGGGGCGCGGCGTGCTTAAGGATAAGTACGGCGAGCACGAGATCGAGGGCGGCGAGCTTTTTATCATAAGACCCGGTGAGGTAACGCTTTACCGCGCGGACAAAGACGACCCGTGGCACTATATGTGGGTTGCATTTACGGGTAAAAAGGCTATAAAATTTGACACGGGCCGCTCGGTTTATCCATTTTCACGCGAAATTGAGAAAAAGCTCAAGCCGCTTATCGACCGCGACGAGGACTGTGCTGAGCGCTATATTGCCGTAATATTCGACCTGATCTGCGAGCTGTTTTACGACGAGGCTGAGCCAATAGAAACGAAGGACAGACTGCACAAGGTGCGCAAGTACATAAAATACAACTATATGCACGATCTGCGAGTTGATGCTTTAGCGCGTGCGTCGGGATTTGAGCGGAGCTATCTTTACCGCATCTTCAAGGCGAGGTACGGTGTGAGCGTTAAGGATTATATAACAAAAACGCGAATGGAAAATGCGAAAAAGTTGCTATCCTCGGGGTATACCGTATGCGAGACGGCAAGGCTCGTCGGATATGAGGACGAGTTCAATTTTTCAAAGGCGTTCAAGAAGTATTACGGCATATCTCCATCTCGCGTAGGCACGCAAAAAAATTAACAAAATGTCATTGACTTATTTATCCACAGTAGATATACTATAGCTGTAAGAATTTTTGAAAAGGTTTCCAACGGTCAGGCGACGAAGCTTATAATTCCGAGCGACCTACAAGGCGTGGTCGGACTTGCAAGCACGATCGCAGAGGCTTCTAAGAAGTAAATTACAAGCGAAAGCCGCACGACAAAAATCGAGCGGCTTTCTTTTTTATGTAGCAACAATCGTTTCGCGACAATCGGAGTTGCCCTTATAGTGGGCTTTAAAGATAACGCAGACTTATACATATACAAGTGGGTTCATTGTTGGTTTTTTCTCCTTCCACACACGTTCGTGTGTATAAACATTTTAACATACATTTGTGTGTATGTCAAGACATACGAACGTATGTGTGGTATAATCTACTTAATAAACAAAAAAGAGCCATTTTCACGGCTCGGATTGGAGATTATACTATGCAATTTTACCAAAGACTCAGAGACACAAGAGAGGACTCTGACAAGTCTCAAAAGGAAATCGCAGACTTGCTCCAAGTCTCTCAACAACACTACTCAATGTACGAGCGAGGCGAGCGAGAACTGCCTATGCATCACTTCGTAACACTAGCGAGGTATTACAATGTGTCTCTCGACTACCTTGCAGGGCTTATAGACACTCCGAGAAAATTGTATTGACGTGCGGCGATCAAAAAACAGGGGCAAAGTTATTAAGAATAAAGAAAAGAGGCTAGCTCAAACGTATTTTTCTGCATTTGAGCTAGCCTCTTTTCTTAATGCGATAGCAACTTGGAGGCCGCTTCGCCAATGTGTATTTTCTTTCGTTACTGCGCAGAAATGTGCTTGAGGTAGGCGTTAATAAATCCGTCTATCTCGCCGTCCATTACCGAGTCGATGTTGCCGTCCTCGTAGCCGGTACGGGTATCCTTTGCAAGCGTGTAAGGCATAAATACGTAGGAGCGGATCTGGCTGCCCCACTCGATATTTGCCTTGTTGCCCTGGATGTCCTCGATGCGCTCAAGCTTCTCACGGATCTTGATCTCCATAAGCTTTGCCTTAAGCATTTTGATGGCCGTCTCCTTGTTCTGGAGCTGGCTACGCTCGGTCTGACAGCCGACAACGATACCCGTGGGCTTATGCACGATACGGATGGCCGAGTCGGTCTTGTTGATATGCTGACCGCCGGCACCGCTGGAGCGGTGAGCCGTGATCTCCATATCCTCATCCTTGATAACGATGGAGTCATCATCGTCGAATTCGGGCATTACCTCGACCGAGGCGAAGGACGTGTGTCTTCTTCCCGACGAGTCGAAGGGCGAAACTCTTACAAGGCGGTGAACGCCGTTTTCGCTTTTAAGATAGCCGTATGCGTTGATGCCCTCAACCATTATGGTGGCACTCTTTATACCCGCCTCGTCGCCGTCGAGCCAATCGACGAGCTTGACGTTGAAGCCGTGCTTCTCACCCCAACGGGTGTAAAGGCGGTAGAGCATAGACGCCCAGTCCTGTGCCTCAGTGCCGCCTGCACCGGGGTGGAAGGATACTATGGCGTTGTTCTTGTCATAGGGGCCCGAGAGGAGAACCTCGATTCTCTTTCTCTCTGCCTCCGCCTCTATAAATTCGGTCTCGGAAACGACCTCCTCAACGGAGTCCTCGTCGTTTGCCTCGATCGCCATTTCACAAAGGGTATAGGTGTCCTCAAGCTTAGTCACAAGGCTGTTGTAGCTTTCCACCTTGTCCTTAAGCTGCTTTATTTCACGGAGCTTCTGCGACGACTTCTCTGCATCGTTCCAGAAGTCCTGTACCATCGTTTCTCTCTCAAGCTCGGCCGCGCGCTCACTTGCCTCATCTATACGGAGCTGGTTGCCAAGCTCCTTGACAACGTCCTCAAGCGCGACCAGTCTTCTTTTCGCTTCTTCAAGCGCTACTATCATCAGTCTATTCCTTTCTTTTGCGCACACTTTCTCATTATACACATTATTCTACCATAAAATTTAAAAAATGTAAATAGCAAGTTTAAATATTGTATTGATTTTTTACCGGTTGTGTGGTATACTATTTGTGCTAAACACAAAAAAGAGAGGTTTCATTACAATGACAGTAACCAAACAGACGCTTATCGGCGATATACTCGACCACAACGTTGAGACTGCGCAGTTCTTCTTCGAGATCGGTATGCACTGCCTCGGATGCCCCCACTCCAGAGGTGAGTCGATTGAGGATGCGTGCCTTGTTCACGGCACTGATGCCGACACACTCGTAAAGAAGATCAACGATTTCCTCGCAGGAAAATGAAAGGCTCTACGCTAGACGGAAGGCTTGCTTCCGCCGCGGGTCTGGTAAGGCAGGGGGCAAGGTTTGCCGATATAGGCACAGACCACGCCCACCTGCCTTTAGCTCTCTTAAGAGAGGGGCGCATCGAGTATGCGGTATGCTCCGATATAAATCGCGGCCCGCTTGAATCCGCGATGTCGAATGCGCGTGATGCAGGCTTTTTTGACAAAATAAAATTCGTCCTGACCGACGGTGCGGCAGCACTTGCGGACGAGGGACTTTCCGACGTTGCGATATGCGGTATGGGCGGCGAGCTTATCGCCGAGATAATTGAGAAGGCGCCGTTTTTAAAGGACAAAGCGGTGCGCCTTATCCTCCAGCCAATGTCGCGCCAGGGGCAGCTGCGCACGTATCTTGCCGAGAGCGGATTTGAGATCACAAACGAGGTCTACTCATACTCACAGGGTAAATATTACGTTACGTTTTGTGCCGAATATACGGGTAAAAAGCACGGGCTGTCGCTTTATGAGCGTGAGCTTGGAAAACCCGAATTTCTTGACACGGGGTGCCGCGAATGCGCAGGATATCTCGATGCCAAGGCGCGTGTTTACAACAAGATCGCGCGCGGAAAGCTTGTCGGCGGCGAGGACGAGTGCGACGAGAGGCTGCTTTATCAATACATAAAAAACTTGAGGAAAGATATATGAACGTAAGAGAGTTTTACGAGAGATTGACAGAATACTTCCCCGAGCATCTGCGCGAGCCGTGGGACAACGACGGTCTTATGTGCTGTGCAGACTCGTCTGCCGAGATAGAAAACGTGCTGATCACGCTTGACGTGACCGAGGAGATCGTGGACTATGCGATCGAGCGCGGATTTCATCTGATAATTTCACATCATCCCCTCATCTTCAAGCCGCTCGGCGCTATAACCGAGGACAACAATATATCGAGAAAGATAATCAAGCTCATAAATAAGAACATAGCCGTATTCTCCTTTCACACCCGTGCGGACAAGGCCGAGGGCGGCGTTAACGATATTCTTGCCGACCTGCTCGGACTGACCAACGTCGAGCCGTTTGGTGAGGGGGATCTCGGAAGGATAGGCGACCTGCCCGAGGAGTGCGAGCTTGACGTTTTTTCCGATCTCATAAAGACCAAGCTGGGCGCTGACGGCATACGCGTGGCTGACGGATACGACACGGTAAAGCGCGTGGCGGTCGTCGGTGGCGAGGGCAAGGGCTACGTCAATGCGGCGATAGCCGGCGGCGCAGACACCTACGTTTCGGGTCGCATCGGCTACAACGTGATGGAGGAAGCGCCTGAGCGCGCAATAAACCTCATCGAGGCGGGCCATTACTACACGGAGTTCCCTGTCACGTCCTACTTTGCCGAGCTTGTCGGCAAGATCGACGACAGCGTGTACATCGAGATCGCCGACTCCAATATGATAAAGATTTTCTGATAAGAAATACTCCGCAAGGGTCTATCCTTGCGGAGTGCTTTTTTTACTTTATGTGCACACTCGTAGTGCCGGACCTAAGCTGATCATAGGTTTTTTCTGCGTAGTCTGCCGCCTTTTGATTTGCAGCAGCGTTATCACGCGCGATCTGATTGCCCTTTTCGGCCAGCTTGTTGCTTTTTTCCACGTTCTTGTTAAGAGCATTCATAGCCTTCATTGCCTCTGCGTGCGCGGCACGGGCATCCGCCGCAGCCTGAGCTGCAATATTGTTAGAACGGCGCACCTCGTTGGCTATATTGTTCATCTTCTGCTGCATCGCTGCATTGTGCTCCTGCTGCAGATACCAATTTCGTGCGCTGACGATGTCGTAAGCATACCTCTGCTCGATGCACCATATCAGCTTGTTTACCATATCAAAATTTTGAAACTGCTGTGGTATCACAGGGAGCATCGCGCGCTTTTCCTGCGCGGTGGTATCGGGCTTGAG
>CAZQTN010000001.1:0-34186 GCA_964596195.1 uncultured Ruminococcus sp. | reverse complement strand
TCGTTGTATGCTTTTGTATACTCTTCCCTCTTTAATATATCTCGCATCTTATACAGAGCTTGAAGATCATTTGCCATATTTCTTCTCCTTGTGTCATAAATTAGTCGACTTTTGTCAATTATTAGTATACCATAGTATTTTTATAATGTCAAGAAAAAGTTTATAATAGTATTGTAATCTTTGACCGTCGGGGAGTTGCAGTATGGCTTACACGCTTAACGAAAACATAAAAAGGCTACGAATGGCTATGGGGCTTAATCAGGTTGAATTTGGACGTGCTATGGGTGTGACGAAGCAATGCGTATCAAACTGGGAAAACGACAATGTGGTTCCATCAATTGATATGCTCGTGAAGCTCGCCGATTTCTTCAACACAAGCACCGATACACTTTTGGGTAGAGATGAGCGATCTTATACGGACACTTCCGAGCTGACGCCCGAGCAAAGAGGTCATATCACGCTGATTATAAACGATTTTAAAAAGTTGAACACAAAAAATAACGAGTGATGCAGAAAAACACCACTCGTTATTTTTTGTAAATCATCTTCTTTTGGCGACGCCGAGCTTTTTGATCTCGGAGGTGATCTCGGCGTAGGTGTAAAGCGAGCCGAGGCAGACGATGGCATCACCGCGTTTATCCGCTTCGCGGACGGCGAGTGCAACAGCCTCGCCGATGCTTTCGGTGGGGACGGCGTGCACGCCGTGATGCTCAAGGACGTCGGCGTACTCGCGCGCCGTAAGGGCACGTGGGTTATCGGGCGTGATCGTAAAGGCATAAGCCGCCACCCGTGCGAGCTTATCCGCGATAAATTCGTAATCCTTATCCTTAAGGACACCCGTGATAACGGCGACCTTGCGGTCGGCAAAATAATGCTGAATGCTGCTCACGGCACTTACTATTCCCTGCGGATTGTGTGCACCGTCAAATATGATGAGTGGCGAGTGATTTATTATCTCGAAGCGAGCGGGCCAGGCGGCGCGCTCAAGCCCCTCGATGACCGCAGACTCGGGAATGGACATACCGAGCACCGAGAGCGCATCGACAGCCTCGAGGACGAGGGCGGCGTTCTTTGGCTGATAGAGGCCGAGGAGATTGATCTTAACGTCGTGGTGACGGTAGGAGAAGCCGGTTCCGCGCAGATCTGCGCGAAGATTGTTTATGAGCGAATAATCGGGCTCTATAAACGGCACGCCGCACTCCTTGGCTCTGTTAGCTATGACGGTGCGTGCCGATGGATCCTCACCGCCAAAGAGGACGGGAGCACACTTTATGATGCCTGCCTTTTCGGTCGCGATCTTCTCAACGGTATCACCGAGAAATGCGGTGTGGTCGAGGGCGATACCGGTGATTACGGAGAGAGTTGGGGTGCTTATAACATTGGTAGAGTCAAGGCGACCGCCCATACCTGCCTCAAGGATAACGACGTCGCACCTCTCGCGCTTGAAATATTCAAAGGCAATGGCGGTGATAAGCTCGAACTCGGTCGGCTTGTCGGTCAGTTTTTCGGCAATAGGACGGACGTATTCGGTAATCTCGGCGAGGGTGTCATTTGGGATATTGGCACCGTTTACACGCATACGTTCATTAAAAATCGTGATATACGGCGAGGTGTAGAGGCCGACGCGGTAGCCCGCCGCGCGGAGCACGGAATCGAGCATCGAGCAAAATGAGCCCTTGCCGTTGGTGCCTGCGACGTGAATAAATTTCAAGCTGTCCTGCGGATTGCCAAGGGCGGCGCAAAGCTCTCTTGTGCGCTCAAGGCCCGGCTTACAGAACGTCCAGCTTACGCCGTGTATATATTCGAGTGCTTCCTCATAGGTCATTTTACGTTTTCTCCTCTTACAAAATCTATCTGACGGCTTATGGCACGGTTTTTAAAGAGTGCAAAAAGCAGGGGTATCTCGGCGGCGGATATTATAACGTAATTAAGCAATCGCCATAGCATCAAAATGATGAGATCCATATCATACCAAGCCGAAAGTCCGACGGTTTTGATCAGCACGGAGCCAAGCAGATGAGCGCTGATCTCAGCGCAGAAGATCTTAAGAAAAAGTGACACGCCCCCGGGCTTATTGAATAAATAGCGAAAAATGCCCGCCACGGCGCCTATGACGGCGGCACCGATGGTGACCAGCGGATTTATGCCGTAGCCAACCATAAGACAGCCGAGAATGTCCGCCACCGCGCCAACGCACAGCCCCGCTATCGGTCCAAAGGCAACGCCGGCAAATATGATAGGCAGGTTCTCGAAGCTTATTCGCAAAACCTCACCGAGGTTGACGGCAAGATACTTACCCATAACGATACTCGCGGCGGCGAGAAACGCGCAGACGATCATAATGCGCAATATGCGCGATGCTTTGTTTTTTGCTTGCATACAAAAAGCCCTCCTTGTACAGATTTACATCTCCGTACCGTGAGGGCATAAATATGCTATTCATGGTAACAGTGGGATGCGAAAGACACACCGCAAGGGGCACTCCCCTTTTCGTCCGCCGAACAACTCCCCGTTTCGACAGCACTTAAACGCGTATCTCTCTACTCTGTTAGTAATGTATGCAACAAGTATAGCACAGTCTTGCGCAAAAATCAATAGGTAAAATATAAAAAGATCCGTCGCTTCAGAGCGATACTTTTACCGAAGTATCACGCAATCGACGGATCTTTAATTGTATTAGCCTTCGGTTATTTGTGCTTTGCCGTCGGTGATGCCGTAGTGGACGAGGCAGATGTCGTCATCCCACTGGGGCAGAACGTCGTGGCAGGTATCGTCAGCGCCTTGAGGGTGACGGAATACGTTGGACTCGCGGTAAAATGCCTCTCTGCCGACACAGTAGCTCTCGCCGACCTTGAGGTGAGTCGGGCCCTGCATATTACGCAGGTTGTTGACTATGGTCAGCTCGATCTCGTTTTCACCCGGCACAAGGTAATCGCCGAGGGACACGTCATACGGGCCGAACATACGGGTTGCGACCTCGCGGCCGTTCACGCTTACGTGTATAGAGTTGATTCCGCGGCCGGTTAAGGTGACACGGGTATCGGCATTGGTTACGTTCACAGTCTTTTTAAGGGTCAACGTTCCGGCAAACTGAGGATATCCGGAGAAATCGAGCTTCTCGGCTATAACAGTCTTCGGTGCCTTAGTTATCACAAATGAGTGACCGCCTGCGAGGACATTATCATTTACTCTATAAGCTCCTCTTTCAAGCTCGGTTATCTCACCGGTGATCTTAACACCGAAGTCACCGACTATGTATATCGGTTCGATCTCGATATCGTAGGAGAGGCAGTTGGTCATCGTTTCGCAGACCCAGGAATTGTCGATGTGATCAAGAGTCTTTTTGCTCTGGCAGATGGTGCATTCAAACTCGATGATATTCTCCCCGACCTTTACAAGCTCTCGCATGGGAAGGCGGCGGAAAGATATGTCTCGGAAGTCACCTACATCCTTTTTATCAAGAGTATTGCCGTTGATCTTTATATCGAAGATGTCCGGAGTCTCAGTGGTGAGATATATCTCGCCCTCGGGCATTTCCTCAACCATAAATCTGTAAGTCTGGCGAACGTTTACAGGACGGCGCTTGGCATTGACGCGAGGAAGAATATCAAGGACGTAACCGTTCTCAGCGATGAGCTCGCCATCGAGATAGTAGTCGCATCTGTCAAGGGTTATGGAGTTGTAGGTAGCACTCTTAAGCTCCCACTCGCCGAGAAGCGAAAGCTTTTCCTCGCTCTTCGGGGCGCTAGGCACCTGCTTGCCACCGTCGTCTATGAGAAGCAAGCTCTCATAAGGACCGAAGGTGTGAGTACCGGAGAAGGGAGAGGTCTCGCCGGTCACGGGATCGAGCACGAGGTTGCCCTGCTTTATGGTTGCGGTAATGGTAGTCGGATCGGAGTTTACGAAATAGTGGACGTTAAAGTCGTCATATTTGCGCATAGTGTAAGTGAGTCTGTTTATCTCAGTTATTGGATTGGCGGGAATGTCCTCGACCGTTGTGATCTCGCCGCCAGCGCGCTTGAACTCGTCAATCAAGCGTTCGGTATTCTCGAAGAAAACGGTATGCTCGGGAATGATGACACGCTTGTACTTCATCTGTCCGATCACCAGGCAACCGTCCTCGACCTTTGCGTGGCGCTCCATTATGATCTCGTCACCGAGATCGAAGAGGATATGCTTATCCTCAAGGGCGCGTGTCAAAGCGGTAAAGCGCTCGTCAAAGGCGCGTATTTCCTTAAGCCTGTCGTAATTCTCGACATATCCGTTATACATACACCACGCGCTGCTCATCGGGTGGATCACAAGAGTGTCACTCTGCGGCTTTCCTTCACCGAGAATCATACCGATTCTCGAAACGGTGTCAAAGAACACCTTTACATCATCCCACCAGGGCTGCTGATAGTAGATGGCGGCAGGGTAATCGCGCTTTCTGATGCCGCGGTTGGAATATCCCTCAAGGTGAGTACACAAGAGGTTTATTCCTCTTACCATCTGCCACTCGTAGATGCGCTTAAGCTCACCGTGCGAAACGTTGTGGCCGGTGAGGGCAAAGGTTTCGGAGAGCACCTGCTTTTTGCCAAGCTGTGCGGCAACAGAGCCAAGCGCCCTGGGTGTATTCCAATCAGCAATAGGACGGCCTAGCCAGTCCATGCCGGGTATCTGGAAGTACTCGTAGTGCGGCATACACGCGCCGTTTGTGGGAATGATAAAGTCCATTACCTCCTCACCGACGAGGTGACCTGTGAGCTTATATCCGCGCCCCTCACACCAATCGTATATCTGCTTAAAGTAGTTTTCAGAGAACTGCTCGGTGGTCATTTTCCAATAGTCAAATCTGACCTTGTTATAGTCGCCGACCTCAAAGAAAAGAGAGGGGATGTTGGGAATGAGATCATAGCCGTATCTTTCCTCGAACTCGGGTACGGTTATAACGCTCCAGGGGAAGCCGGGAAAGCGGATAAGCTGTGGCTCATCGGTAAAGAAGCCTTCGATCTTTTGACCGCATTTTTCGGCATACGTATCGTAAATTTCATGTATAAAGCGCTCTGTGACCTTAGGGTTGAGAAGGTCAACGTAAAGCTCATTGACATCGTAATAGTAGGTGTATCCGTCACGCTCGAGAACTACTCTTGCCGGGTCGCCGTCGAAGTCCGCGGTGCGCTTATACACCAGATTCTTCATAAGATAATCCTCACCGAGAGTGAGAAGCCTGCCATCGCCAAATCCCGACGGCCAACCGTTTTCGTCATACGCCCAGGAGCGCATATTTCTCTTTTCACCCTCGTCACAGGCGGCATAAACGTTGTCAAACCACTCTCCACCCATATACTCGGTGAGCAGGCCGCCGCGAGCGTGCATGAAGTAGCCGCCGATGCCCGACTCATCCATCAGGCGCACCTGACGGCGGGTCTCATCCACGTCGAGCTTTTCGTTCCACGACCAGAACGGTATCGGACGATAGTTTTTGTCAATCTTTTTGAAGTCCATAGTTATACTCCCAGTTTATTTACGATTTGTTTAAGTCTTTCGGCATCAATTCTTTTCTTGTTGCCCTTGACGGTGAGGGTAAGGTTTTCGGGACGGAAGAGCGCCTTTGCGGTATCTCTTATAACCTCAGGAGACACCCTGCGATACGCCTCGATCCTCTCCTCGAGTGTTTTGTAGCCTGCGTCCATTATATGATTATCATATGCCATGGTGAAATTCAGCTCTCGCATATCGTCGTAAAGCAGAGGTGCATTATCAACGTATCCGGCCTTGATCACCTCGGAGGGTTCGCGCAGATTGCGCGCATAGTCGTTCAGGATGTTGACGGTTATTTCCGCCGCATCGTATATATCGCGCTCCTTTACCTCGTATCCGAAATAAAAGCTGCCGATATTTTTGAACTTTTCAACGGCACCGCTCGTGTCGTAAAACAGACCGCGTTCCTCGCTCATTTCTATAAAGAAAGGAGACGAATAGCCTGAGAGAAGCATATCGTAGAGGACGTCGGCTGCGTTATCGTCAATACGAGACAGATCCATATCAAACGAGAAGCGAACCGAGGTATAATCAGCGTTTTTGACGGCCACGGTTGCACCTCTATTTCCAAAATAACGTGACACGGGTGCGAGGTTTTTGTGGATATCGTCATCACTCTCCGCATCACGAAGCTCGACCGATCCAACAAGGCTCTCAAGGCTTGCAAGGTCATCTTCCGTGAAGGAGCCGGTTACGTACAGGAAAACGTTTTCCTTTATAAAAACCCTTTTTCTATACTCCTCAAGCCTTGTGAGGGTGATGCGGTCAACGCTTTTGTTCGTGCCGGTGATCGAGCCGGCAAGGGTCGTGCCCGAATACACCTCGGAGGCCGAGAAGGATGTCATTGAATTTTTCTCATCGCTCTCGCGTATCTCCGCCTTGATCCTTTTACGCTCGGTGGCTATTTCGGAGGCCGTCAGAATGATCGGGTTAAAAAACGCGGCGATCACGTCGGCACCGACGGAGAAATTGGCACTGGCGCCCTGTGCATAGAACTGCACCAGCTCGGAATAGGTTGCGGCGTTAAATTCAACGCCGTGCCTGTCGAGGGTGGCGTAGAGCTTGCCGCCCTTTTGCTTGTTTATATTGCGAATGAGGACGTGCTCAAGAAAGTGGGTAATACCCTGCTCATCCTTGCCCTCGTACATCAATCCTGCGCGAAGGAAAAGGGATATATTAAAGCCGTGAAGTGCGGGATTTTTGTAGCTGTAAATTTTGATGCCGTTTGGGGCGGTAATGCACCGTTCCATCACCATTCACCCCCGTAGTAGCGCTCTGCGATCCTGACACCCTCCATAGCGTCGGCGGCATAGTAATCAGCGCCGATCATTTCGGCGTATTCGGGTGTAAGGACTGCGCCGCCGACTATAACCGCCACTCCCTCGCCGCGAAGGAGCTCCACGGTCTCTTTCATTGCGGGCACGGTGGTGGTCATAAGCGCGCTTAAGCCGACGAGCGAGCAGTTGTGCTCCTTCACGGCCTCAAGCACGCGCTCGGGCAGAACGTCTCGGCCAAGGTCGTAGACCGTGAAGCCATAGCTCTCAAGCATGACCTTAACTATATTCTTACCTATATCATGTATATCACCCTTGACTGTGGCGAGAATAACCCCCCTGCCGCCGGATGAGCGCTTAGGCATTTTCTCCTTTACTGTATCGAAGGCCGCGCTTGCCGCCTCAGCACTCGAAAGCAGCTCAGGCAAATAGGCGCGCCCCGCCTCGAACTCACGCCCGATCTCATCAAGGGCGGGAATTATCTCGCCGTTTATAACGTCAAGCGGGGAGAGGGTGGAAAGAAGTGCGTCGGCGAGCGCCGTGCAGGAGTCCTTCATACCGTGACGAATGGCGTATTTAAGGGTCATATTCTGTGTTTTTTGTGACACGGGTGCCGACGAATCGGAATTTTGCGATATATACTCCGCGCATTCCTCATCAACGCCAAAGAGGGCGTTGTAAGCACGGTAGGCATCCATCATCGCATCGGAGTAGGGATTCATTATCGCGGCCGAAAGGCCAAGAGTCAAGGCGGACGAGAAGAAGGATGAATTTATCTTATCTCTTATGGGCAAGCCGAATGAAACGTTCGATACTCCGAGTGAGGTTTTTATCCCCTTTTTCGCAAGAAGCTCCACCGTCAGCAAGGTCGTCCTTGCCGCGTTCTTATCTGACGAGATAGGCAGAGTAAGGGGATCTACGATAATATCCTTTTTGTCGATGCCGTACTCGGCGGCAGTAGCTATTATACGATCTGCTATTCCGATGCGCTCATCGGCGGTATTGGGGATCCCCCGCTCATCGAGAGTGAGGGCTATGACGGTACCGCCGTATTTTTTAACGAGCGGGAAAACGGCGTGCATGATCTCCGCTTTGCCGTTGACCGAATTGACAAGAGGCTTACCGTTGTAGATGCGCATTGAAGCACCAAGCACCTCAGGGCTCGAAGAATCGAGCTGAAGCGGCACGTCGGTAACCGATTGGATCTCTTTGACTACCCTCTGCAGCACACGAGCCTCGTCAAGCTCAGGCAAGCCTACGTTGACGTCTATTACGTCGACGCCCTTTTCGACCTGTGAGAGAACCTCATCGAGGATATAATCAACGTTGCCGTCACGCAGAGCCGCCTTCAGCTTCGGCTTGCCGGTCGGGTTGATACGCTCGCCTATAAGGACGGGGCGGGCGTCAAAATCAACGGTGTGAGTAAACGAAGAAACGGTGGTTATATTTTTCTGTTCGGGGTAGGCATAGGGGATATTTTCCACAGCCTTGACGAGTGACGCTACGTGTGCGGGTGTCGTGCCGCAGCAGCCACCGAGCAGGCACGCACCGCATTCCGCCATAAGCTTCATCTGCTCGGCAAACTCGTCGGGCGAGACGCTATAAACGGTGCGACCGTCCTTGATCTCAGGCAGGCCTGCGTTGGGATTGACAACTATCGGCAACGATGAGCGCGACGTCAGCCTTGGTAGAATTTCGAGCATCTTCTCAGGGCCGAACGAACAGTTCATACCTATCGCATCCACGCGCAAGCCCTCAAGGAGAGCTACCATTGCCTCGGGGGTCGCGCCCGTCATAAGCCTGCCCTTAGAGTCGTAGGCGTTAGTGACGACGATGGGGAGATCGGAGGCCTCACGCGCTCCGAGGACAGCGGCCTTAGTCTCGTATGAGTCGTTCATCGTTTCGATGAGTATAAGATCAGCGCCAAGCCCCTCTGCAGCGGCAACTGTGTCACGAAAAACGGACAACGCATCCTCAAAATCGAGGTCACCGAGCGGCGAGAGAAGCCTACCGAGCGGGCCTATATCAAGAGCAACGTACCCGTCCTCCCTATCCCCAACGGCGCGCTTAGCGATAGCTATCGCCTCGGCTATATATTCCCTGTAATCCTGATATTTCAGAGGATTCACGCCAAAGGTATTGGTTTTTACTATATTTGCGCCCGCGGCGAGATACTCACTGTGCAGACGGAGTATTTCATCGGGGTGAGTGAGCGTCCATTCCTCCGGCGGTGTGCCTGCAAGCAGGCCGCGCGATTGAAGAACGGAGCCGGTTGCGCCATCGAAATAGAGGCGGCGAGATTTTATTTGTTCAAGAAAATTCTTCTTCATTTTTTCTGCTTTTCTGTTGTTTTATCATTGATTTTCCTTACACGGGTGTGGGTCAATGTCTTTCAGCCTTCGATACCTATAACCGCGCTGATAGTCTTCATCGGGCTCATAAGCCCCGACTCGCATACACACACACCAAGGTGTGTCGGTGCACCCAGGAAGGACAAAAGCGCCCCCTGATGCTCTATTGAAAAATCTCCGTAGCCCGGACTGAAGCGGGGGCGGCAGGTAAGCTCACCCTTTATCTCCTCCTCGGCAACGTCACAGGCCGCCTCGGCAAGCGCGGAGGCGACGGCATCAAATATAAACGCCTCGGCGCGCGAGGTTTTCGAGAGGCGCGCAAGGAGTCTGTCGACCTCGATGCCAAGCGTCACAACAAACACAAAAGCCTCTTTCGCATCGGCGAGGTTCCTTGTGAGCGCCGCGCTCGAAACGGTCGCAAAGCCGAGATCTACCTCTCCCGCATCGGTGTGTGATATTTTCACACGGGTGGTGGCGTAGCGCGGCTCTGCAGTCCGGAGCAACGACTCGAGCACCCTGTAAAGCTCCGGGTCGGTATGCGAACAACGGCGACCGAGTCGCGCGGATAGCTCGTTATCGCTGACGGCTATTTTCCTTTTATCTATATCATGATATTCGGCACTTAACATACCCATTCTCCTTTTAAGCGAGAATATGCGAAATGTTGCTCTTTATCGCTTCTGCAACGTCAGGCTTATTCATCGAGTAAACGTGCACGGCGTTAAAGCCGTTAGCATATAGGTCTATGATCTGCTCGGTGGCGTAAGCGATGCCTGCCTGCTTCATAGCAAGGGGATTGTCACCGTATCTGTCAACGAGGCGGATAAATCTCTGCGGTAGCTCGTTGCCTGAGATCGAGATAATGCGTTTGATCTGTGCGGCACTCGTAACAGGCATAATTCCGGGAACGACGGGAACGTTTACCCCCGCCCTGTAAAGACGGTACATAAAGTTGTAAAGGATGTTGTTATCGAAAAACATTTGGGTGGTCAGGAACTCACATCCCGACTCGACCTTGATGCGCAGCGCTTCGATATCAAGCGCGCCGTTCTCGCTTTCGGGGTGTCCCTCGGGATAGCAAGCGCCGCCTATGGTAAAGCCGCCGAAGCCGACGATCTCCTCGATCAGCTCGCTTGCATACTTATATTCGGCGAGAGGACGCTCTTCTCCCTTTGGGATATCTCCGCGCAGGGCGAGAATATTCCTGATACCCCTGCCCGAAAGGTCGGAGAGAAGCTCGCGTATCTGAGAGCGAGTCGAGGATATACAGCTGAGGTGCGCAAGCGGCGTTACTCCGAGAGAGAGGAGATCGGATGCGATATCCGCGGTATAGCGCGACGTGCCGCCGCCCGCTCCGTACGTAACGCTCATATATGAGGGCGAGAGCGCGGCGATCTTATGCGTAGCATCGCGCACAGTCTCGAATTTGTCGGTCGTTTTAGGCGGAAAGACCTCAAACGAGAGGGTGGGAGTATTTGATTTTATTATCTCTGTAATACGCATAGCCGTATCCTCTTTCGCTTGATTTTTCTTTATTTTAACACAGTTTATCCTCGGATGCAAGATATTTTATATTATTACGCGAAAATATTTTCACGCGTGGCTTTTTAGATTGACATTTGGCGAAATAGGTGGTAGAATAGTAAGGACATAGGTATAGCCGAAGGGAGATTGACGATGCTACCCGAAAAATTTGAAGAAAGAATGAAGCGTCTCGTCGGCGACGACTGGAGTGATTTTGCCGCGTCGATGAGTGAGGATGCCGTGCGCGGTGTGAGAATAAACAGACTTAAGGCAGATCCTGTGGAATTGCTCAACCGTCACGCAGACAAGCTTAGTGCTATACCGTACTGCAAGGACGGATTTTACTACGAATCGGACGAGCCTGTGGGCGCGTTGCCCGAGCACCATGCAGGCATATACTATATGCAGGATCCCGGTGCTATGGCGAGCCTTGCGGCAACAGATATACCAAGGGGTGCATACGTGCTTGATATGTGCGCCGCGCCCGGAGGAAAGTCGGGTCAGGCGGCCGCGGCAATAGGCGAGGACGGCTTCCTGCTCTCGAACGAGTACGTGCCTAAAAGAGCAAAGATAATGGTTGGAAATTTCGAGCGCCTGGGTATCAAAAACGCCATCGTAACCTCGCTTGATACGGCGGAGTTCAAAAAAATGTACCGTGCGTTTTTTGATTTTGTGATCGCAGACGTGCCATGCTCCGGTGAAGGAATGTTCCGCAAGAACGAGGTGGCGATCTCGGAGTGGAGCGAGGAAAACGTGCTCCGCTGTGCGGCAAGATCAAAGGAGATACTTGCAAATGCGGTACCCGTCGTGAAGCCGGGCGGATATATTATCTATTCGACCTGCACTTTTTCGACAGAGGAGAACGAGGAGGTCGTACTCAACTTTCTTAGGGAGCACCCCGAGTTTGAGCTCGCACCCGTAAAGGACGAGCTGAAGAAGATGACGGCAGACGGAATATCCATCGAGGGTGACGAGGGTGCAATTCTCGGTCAATGTCGCAGATTTTATCCACACGTATCGAAGGGAGAAGGACAATTCGTCGCTCTCCTTCACAAATGCAATTCCGACGAGAGGCCAACAATTCTTTACAAAGGCAAGGAGCGTGCGCTCGATAAATCCGAGCGTGCGACAATAGAGCTTTTTCTCAATGAAACGCTTGATGCGCCGATCGATGCCAAGCCCTGCAAGGTTGGAGAAAATATAGTTTTAATTTCACACGGGGTGCCGGTTCCCGAAAATTCGGTGTTCTCCTCAGGCGTTCTGCTCGGCGAGATCAGAAAGGGCGTACTCACTCCGCACCATCAGTTCTTCTCGGCTTACGGAAAGAGCTTCAAGCGGAAGCTTGAGCTATGCGGAGACGGCGAAAAAGTGCGCAAATACCTACGCGGCGAGGAGATCGATAACGAGGGACTCACGGGCGGCTGGTGTGCCGTCACATACCTTGGTGCGCCGCTTGGCGGCGGAAAGGTCGTGGGCGACAAAATTAAAAACCACTACCCTAAGGGTCTGCGAAATAAGTGACACGGGTAACCATCAAATCAAGAAATCAATATTAAGGAGATATAAAAATGGAAAACAAAATTCTTGCAAAGGTAGGTACGCTTACCGTAACGGAGAGCGAGGTCACCGAATTTATCGCAGGCCTTGGTCAGCGCGGTGCGGCATACAACACCCCCGAGGGCAGGCGTGCTGTTCTCAATCAGCTCATCGGCAACAAGCTTCTTCTGCTTGATGCGCAGAGAAATCTCTACGAGGCGGAGAGTGAGTTCCGCGCACAGCTCGCAAGACTCAAGGAGGATCTGCTTATCAGCTACGCGGCCGACAAGGCTGTTTCCTCGGTCAGAGTTACCGAGGCTGACGTTAAGAAATACTACGAGGACAACAAGGACAAGTTTGTGACCGGCGAGTCGGTAAACGCATCTCACATACTTGTTGATACCGAAGAAAAGGCACTCGAGGTGCTCGCAAAGATAGACGGCGGCGAGATGACCTTTGAGGAAGCGGCACAGGCTTACTCCAGCTGCCCCTCCAAGGATGCGGGCGGCAATCTCGGCGATTTCGGACACGGACAGATGGTGCCCGAGTTTGACGAGGCGGTATTTGCTATGAATGCAGGCGAGACGACGAAGGTACCCGTAAAGACGCAGTTCGGCTACCACCTTATAAAGCTCAACGCAAAGACCGAGTCAAAGGCGCTTGAGTTTGAGCAGATCCGCGACGACCTTCAGCAAATGATGTACACGGAGAAGCGCAGAGAGGCGTACGAGCACAAGATCAACCAGCTCAAGATCATGTACCCCGTCGACATTCTTACCATCTGATAATGGATAACGACGAGATAACCAAAAAACGGCTTTTGGAGCTCGCAAAGAGGTCTCACGAGGGCGGCTACTACCTATTCAGCGACTTTCTCGACCTCGCAGGACAGGCTGATCTGGCTACCGTGCGAGCCTCGTTCGGTGACGCGACGTACACGACCTTTGGCGGCGCGGACGGAGCCGAGCGGATAATGGCACGCTTTGGAAACGAGGACGAGCTCGGCTACGTCGAGGACTTCCCTATTGCGTGCATTATGTGCAAGCCGAAATCGATGAAATTTGCCGACAAGCTTTGCCACCGTGATTTTCTCGGTGCGCTGATGAATCTCGGCATTGAGCGCTCAACACTCGGAGATATAGTTGTCAGGGACAACGTCGGATATATCTTTGCAAAAACCGACGTCTGCGAGTTCATCATTACCGAGCTTACGAAGGTGAAGCGCACGGACGTCGTATGCTCGCCGGCCGAGCACATCCCCGAGGGCGAGCTATACAAAACCGAGCGCAGAAGGATACAGGCAGTCGGCGAGAGGATCGATGCAGTGATCGCAAAGGTGTTTTCGATCTCGCGCGACGACTCTTTGTCCTACTTCAAAAGGAAGCTTGTTTTCGTGGATGGCAGACAAATGGAAAACAACTCGTACATTCCAAAAAGAGGAGAGCGCGTAAGCGTGCGCGGCCTCGGCAGATTTATATATCTGGGATACGAGACCCTGTCCAAAAAGGGCAAACTCAATATAGAAGTCGACGTTTACGTGTAAATGACGCGTTTGGTCGCAAAAAAACGGCTACGATGCTTAAAATCCGTAGCCGTTTTCAATTTTGTCGATCAATTTCCGTTTGCCGCATCAACGATCTTGCGAATGGGAGTATTTACGTCGCCCGTTATAAGAGAAACAAGGGCTTGCTGACGGTCCCTTGAGATAACCGGCGCGGTGATGCGATAGAACTTTTCCACAAGCCAATCGACCCCGATATTTTCACACGCCCCCCCCCTTGGCTGGCAATTCGGGGAGGAAAACACCCTGCCGTCCACCGTGTATATTTCGGCACGGCATATTCTCTTTGCGGGGAATTTGGAGTCGAGCTCATCGTCGACCTCAAAGGAGAGCTTTTTCATCATAGAGAGCACCCCTGGGTCGTCAAGATTTTCATTCAATACTCGGTCGATTCCGAAGTCACCGTACACTATCGAGGATGCGACGGGATAGGCGATGTTATACTGTGCCTCGTCAGCGGTTTTCGGCTCGATCTTGGAAAGGAGAGTCGCGCGCTTGAAGGTCTTTATAACCACGCGCTCTATATCAGTGAATGCAATGCCGTGCTCGCTCATCGTGCCAACGCAGGCATCGATAGCGGGGTGCGCCCATCTGCAACAGGGATACGGCTTGAAGTACAGACCCATCACCTCGTACTTTTCGCCGAGGTCGTCAAGGTAGTGGCGGCGCTCATCCGACTCAAGGAGATTTTTGTTACCCGTGAAGCCGCACATTTCCGCCTTGATGGCAAGTGCACCGACCATAACACCAAAGGGGACGCCATCCTTATTCATCGAGGGATACTCAACACTGCGTATACCCGGTACGAGGGGGCATTGAACTCGGCGACGGAGAGGACGTTGTTCATCTGCTCCTTCGTAAAGCCGTATATCCTACCGACGCCCGCAGCAACGCCAACGGCCCCGAACGTACCGCTTGAATGTGCGAAATTGTAATAATACATTATTGCCGCACCCGAGCGTATCGTGGTTTCATACGCAACGAGCATAGCAGTGAGAATTCACCCAACGTCAGGTCCTTCTCATACGCCGCCGCAAGTATCGCACCGACAAACGACGTGCCCGGGTGGGCTCTTGTCATATTATGCCCGTCATCAATGTCGTAGGCGTTAGATGAGTGACCCATTGCGGTCGAGGCGCCCATAAAATTAAATTTCTTATCCGAGCCGACGACTGCGATATCGCCGCTGCCATACAACTCCTCAGCAAGCTTAAGTCCAACCGCGAACTGCTCGCTGATGCTTCCCGAAAGAAGCGCACCCATAAGGTCGATGAAGCATCCGCGCATACGCGTCTTCACCTCACTCGGCAGATCCTCCCACCTTGTGTCAAGTATGAATTTTTCGAGCTTATAATCAGTATTAAAAACCATTTTTCCTCCGAACGATGTTTCCCTCGGGGAAAAATCAATCTTACAGATATATGTCCCATCACGGAACAAAATATTTGTTTTATTACATTAATCGGCGTGCAACGAGAGACTCCACTCGTCAAACACGGGGGTGTAGGTGTCCTTCATATCGATAGGACAAGTCATAGTAACGATATAGAGCAGCTGTGAGCCGCGGAATATAACGTGATAGAAGCACTCGGGCTCAAGCTCGTTGCCCTCGTCATCCGTGCCCTCAAAATCGTATATTATAACGCTGCGGTCAAGATCCTCGTAATAAGTGTCCTTGGAGAGATTAATATCATTCCACACCATAAACTTCGTGGTGTAGCTTCTGACCGAAATGTTGCCATCGATCTCAAAATCCTCCTCCAGCTGCTCACCGCTGTATGCACGGAAATAGAAGTAGGCATTACCGTCAGTATAGCAGAACTCGGAATAAGGCACGGTCAGCTGACGGTAGGTTTCGGGCAGGGTGTAATGAAGGCCGTAGTTGTAATACTCACCCGTATACTCATCGCCACCGTCGCAGGCGCACACCGAGCCGACGATGGAGAGAACGAGAAGAAGTGCGAGAAGCGTTTTGAAAATTTTGTTCTTCATATTTTACCTTTCAGATATATATTCAAATTTCAGGCCGCGCTCGCCCCAATAATACATAGGACTGTTGAGCCAAGCCTCGGGAACGTAGACCACAAAGCCGGATGCAACTCCAACGAAATCGGCGGGGGGAGCTATTGACTCGGAGTCGGGATAAAGAACGTACAAGGACTTAAGGCTTGATGCGCCCTTGAATGCGCCGTTCATCATGTTGCGCACGTTCGTGTCCTCGGTAATTACAAGAGTCTCGAGTGCCGTACCTTCAAAGGCGCGCGCACCGATGTGAGTAACCTTGTAGGTATTATAGCCGAGGGGCACGGTGAGGGACTTCATATTCCTGTACTCGTCCTTGACGCCCGTGATCATATACGCGCCGCTATCCAAGGCGACGTATTCAAAATACTTGGCGTTCTCGTCCTCGCCAAAGAAGCGAAGGTCTACCTGCGGAAGTGCGGGGGGCTCGGGCACCGTTTCGGTGACGGCCACAGGTATTGAAAGCTCCAAAAGAAGGTCTCGCGCAAGAGTGATGCTCCTTACGGCAACACCCGCATCATTTAGATGAAAATTGGTGTCGTAGAAATATCCCGCATCGAGAATGTAATCGTTTATGTCACTTATGAAGGTGCAATCGATGTATTCCTCCATAAATGACTCAAATTCTGCGATACGTTCATCACTTTTTGTGTCCTCGGTGATAGCCATTTCGTTCATAGGGCACCAAGAAAAGCAAACGCTTGCGCCCTTTTTCTCGCATGAGCGGATATAGTCGTTCAAGTACTCACAGAACTCGGCATCGAGTATTTCCGGCGAGAGATCGATCGCGGTATTCGGATCGTAATAGAGGGACATCGTGTTTTCCGCACGCTCGTAAACGATATCACCGTATTCGTTGAAATTGTCGGAGGCGTACGCACCGACGGTGGACGGCGAGGTACCGTTACGAATATACGATATTTTCTCCGAGGCAAACTCCCAAGAGGAACCGAGGAGCGAGAACAGATGCTCGCCGGGGACGTCGAACAAAATGTCCGCGCGGCCGTCGGTGGCCTGGAGGGTGGTTTGTGCGTTGAAATACATCGAGAGCGTTTGAGCGTCAAGCTCGGGAGCGAGAACTACGACATCGCCCTCGTTTATATGGTCAATGGAAAGGTCGAGCATAAGCTTGGTGCCGAGCGCGGCATACACTCCAAAGTTGACAACGGGCATACCCGTGTAACGTTCTATAAGCTCGCTGTTAAGCCCGAACGCGACCGAGGAGCCGCCGACGACCACTACCTTGGGCTCGTCGATTTCGGCAAGTCTGTCGACCTTAGCACAGAGGGCCGAGGTAAAGCTACGGTCATACTGTGCAGGCAGGAGCAACGCGACTGTCGGTACTGCCGCAAAGGGCAGGATCACAACGAGGAGTGCGGCAACGATTTTTACAATGATCTTAAATCTTCTCATATCGCCCTCCTCAGAATTGGAAATAGATAAACGTGCTGATCATATCCTTTGAGAGCAGGAGTGCCCAGCAAAGAAGAACGATCCAGACGAAGTAGACGAATCCGCCGCGGCGAACGAGGACATCGGAGCCGTCGGGAGAATCGTCATAGGTAAGCATACGGTCGATGATGATAAGCACGAGAACCGATGCAAGCATAAGGAGCGCGGTCGTCACGTTGACGCCCATAGAAGAAAGAGTCGCACCGAGACCGCCGCCCGTGAAGGAAAAGAGCCTCTTTATAAGAAGGATAGCATCGGACATCGAGTTTGCGCGGAAGAATATCCAAGCGAAGCACACGAGCAAGAAGGTAATAACGCGGCGTATCCACACGACGGCAGGAGAGCTCGGTGCCCTGCCCGACCGCTCGACAAGGCGAGCACGCGGACGGGCGGTAAGTGTACCGACGACCTGATACAAGCCGTGCAATGCACCCCACACGACGAACGTCCAGTTCGCACCGTGCCAAAGACCCGAAACAAGGAAAACTACAAAAAGGTTAAACAGGTGCCTCGGACGGGAGCAACGGTTGCCGCCGAGGGGAATATAGAGGTAATCGCGGAACCAGGAGGAAAGGGATATATGCCAGCGTGCCCAGAATTCCTTGATGGTGGTCGCGGAGTACGGATGGTCAAAGTTTTTCATAAGACGTATGCCCATAATTCGAGAACAGCCTATGGCGATATCCGTATATCCGGAGAAGTCGCAATAGATCTGAATTGCGAACAGCACCGTAGCGATTGCAATTGCAAGGGAGCCCGCCTCCTCGGGCGAATTGTACACGGAGTCAACCGCAGTTGAAAGCAGGTCGGCAACGCACACCTTTTTAAAAAATCCAACGAGCATATGCTTTGCGCCCTTTATCGCATCGGGTGTCGACCAAGGGTGAGCCTCTCGAAGCTGGGGGATCAGATTGTCGGGGCGCTCGATCGGGCCTGCGACAAGCTGAGGGAAGAAGGAAACGAATAATGCGTAAAAGAAGAAATTGCGCTCCGCCTTTACATCACCGCGATAAACGTCGATCGCGTAGGAAAGAGTCTGGAAGGTGTAGAAGGATATTCCAACCGGAAGCACAAGGTCAAGCAGTACGGGGTCGCTTGCCACACCGAAAAGTCCTATAGCGGAGTTAACCGCGGTTGATATAAAATTAAAATACTTATAGAAGAACAAAACTCCGAGCGATACGGCCAGGGTAAGCGTGATTGCGAGCTTTTTGACAGCCTTCTTGTCGGTAGATTCGATTACGCGCGAGCAGACCCACGAGATAAGCGTCGTTCCGAAAATAAGGAAGACGAGATCGGGGCTGTAGCACATATAAAAGAAGTAGCTCGCCAAAAGAAGCATCGGCCACCTTGCCTTTTGGGGCAGGGTGAAATAAAGGAGAAGAACTATCGGATAAAAGATCAAAAACTCCCACGAATTAAAGGTCACTCGCCTCCCTCCTTCCTATCCGAGCGGGCCACCAGCCTGCCGCGCACGAAGGTAGCAAGGACGTACACGAGAAGGCTCACCATAAACGCGAGTGCCAGAAGCTCAAGTGCCGCGTCCGCAAGCAGCAAGGCAGCAACTAAGGCCATATGTAAAGCAATATTTACAAAATTTATAATAACGCTTCTTTTGTCGGAGAATATCACCGAAAGCACGTGGAGCGCAACGATGACACCCGACAAAGCCGCAGAAAGCGCAACGAATAGCGTTTGCATTCTGTGCTCCTTTCGTTTTTTTGTTACACGGGTATGGACTTATTCAAGAAAATCAACCTTTACAAGAGGCGTTCCGTCGGAGCCCTCCTCAAAAAGACAGCCGTCAAAATCAGTACCCTTCGAGGTGTATCCGTTGTAGGTTTCAAGGCCGAGTATCTCTGCGATATCGACGTAAAGATTGTAGGTTCTGTACGCTCTTCCGTAGTCGTTTACGTGGAAGGCGCAGTCATAGAAATACTTGTGGTTATAAACGTAATCGGCGGCGCTGCCCACCAGGCCGTCAAAATCGTACAGATCCAGAATGAGTGCATCGTAAGCAAGGATCCAATCGACATCCTTTGCCGCATCGACGAGGGCGTAGGCGTCCGCGGGAGCAAATCCGAAATAAACCCCTGCCCCACTATCCTTTGCCTTGTTGATAGCGTAATTCATTCGAGCGACCATCTCGGGAGTATCTATCGAGCGCCACGCGGGATTGTTAAGATCGGTATAATCCTTGTTGCGCTCCTGCTCCTCCACGTCGTTCCACGTTCCCTCGTTCATCGACTTGAAGCGGTTGTTGAGGGTGATGTAGTAGGAGTCGATATAACCGTTTACGTTTTCGTAAGCCTCGCGGTATGGGTGCTGGTAATCACCGTTCTTGTCGGTGCCGCACCACTCGTCCTTAACCGCATAGCCGTTCTTACACATTTCCTCATACTTGCGCTCCTTTACCGTATAGCTGTACGTCTGATTGAGCTCTGTGATCGAGGAAAAGTAACCGTAGTAATTAGAAATATCAACGTAGCGGTACAGGTTGTTCATCCCTTCAAGGTCGCGGATAAGGCGCCAGGAAAGATATCCCTCGCCCATCATATACGAGCTGTTCTCGGGTGCGTAGATAAAGATATCGTCCTCATCGGTATAGTGAGAAAGCGCCTCAAGATATACGAGGCCGGGGCGCGGACGAGTGGTACCGAAGTTGATAACGGTATACTCGCCGTCAAGGAGCGCCTCCATATATTCGGTGGCAAGTCCCTGATAGGTGGACGAGCCTGAGATAACGATAATCTTTTTCTCATCTCTTGCCGCAAGGAAGCGAGAGAGCTTAACGGCAAAGGCACCGTCGGTAGAGTGAGAATATCTTGGAGCCATCGTGGCATTGACGATCAGGGTGGTGAACGAAGAATAGGTTTCGGCATCAAAAGCCTCGTCGTAGATCTGATAAATACTGTTCGGGAAATAGAGGGTTTTAAGAGACGAGCAGCCTACAAATGCACCGTTTTCAACGACCTGCAAGGTCTTGGGAAGAATGAGCTCGGTCATATTCTTTTCTGTGAACGCACCTGTCGCAATCGCGATAACCTTCTTGCCGCCAAGAGTCTCGGGCACGGTCACGCTATCGACGTCGGCATTATAGGAATTGATAATAACTCCGCTCTCGCACCAATCGGGAGCATATTTTGCGCTCTCCGGCTTTGGCATGGTGTAATCGGAAAAGGTGAAATCAGATTCGGATGCGCCCTCTGACCAGATGCAATAGAGGACGGGGTGAGTATCGTCACCCGTGTTGGCGTAAAATTTTGAGCCGAGGCTATACGATTCACCCGTGCCGTCGGGCTTGGTGTTATACTCCTTAAGAACGTAGCCGTCGCGAGTAAACGTGCCGTCATCCCAGAAGAGTGATGCGCACTCGGCAAAATCGTAATACTCGGCAAGCAGAGTGACCTTTACGCGACTGCCGTCGACCTTAGCAAGGTAGTACTCGTTCTCCTGCATATTACGCGAGGAAACGTCAAGCTCGCCGCCGTTTGGGTCGTAGTAATAAACGTTGGAATCGGTGTAGTTGGAGTAAACGACGAGCGCACCCGATTCAACTATATCGGGGGAGAGGCGGAACGTGTATTCGCGCTCGGTAGAGACTATCTCTCCGCTCGCTTTAGCACTCTTACCAAAGCTCCAGCCAACGAATATACGGCTGTGGTCGCCCGCACTTACGGTGATCTTCGTACCTGCGTAAAGCGCGGAAGTCGGCGAAGGAGTCGTGGTATCGAGGTCGGTTCCGTTAAAAGAATAAATATATTTAAGTGTAGTATCGTAGCCAAGATCTTCTACGGCGAACGCTACCGTGATACGCTCGGTCACGTTTTCTATTTTCAATTTTCCGCTTGTCTCGTCGTAGGTGCCGTGGCTTACGGATGAGAAAACATATCCGGAGTTGATTTCGATCGTGAACTCCGCGCTCCCGCCCTTTTCAACGTCAACAGGGTTTGCACTCACGACGGAGAAGCCCTCGCTGACACCGACCATCACTTTGACGGTTTCGGGCCCTTCATCGGGCGGTGTGGTGTTACAGGATGCAAGCAAAAGCAGCGATGCGATGAAAACGATCAAAAGAAGTATTTTGTTTTTCACAGTTCAATATCTCCTTATGAATTGTAATATGCGCCGTCCGCTATGGCGAGAAACTGCTCGCGCCATGCGCTTTCAAGCGATGTAGGGGTGGCATAAAGGACCGAAAAATACGCATACGGTGTGCTGTAAAAGGTGACCATGCAATAAAGCTCAGCACCGTTCGATGAGCTGTAATAGGTAAAATACGGAATGTCACCGTACATATATACGGACGAGTCTATGCCGCTTTTATCAAGGCAGTATTCAGCAAAGATCTCTGCGGTGAGATATGCGGGGATAGTCTCGCTCGCATAGGAATATCGGGAAACGGCAACGGTGACCTCCCCGTTCGTCATAAGCATATCCGAATTTACCGGCTCGACCTCGTAGAAATCCTCGGGGAGCGGCAGATTAAACTCGGCGTGTGTAAAAACAGTCTCGCGCTTGCAGGCAAATACGCAAGCAAGCATAAGCGGCAAGAGCAGTGCCGCGGCTATACGCTTAAGCATCCCCGAGCGCCTCCTTAACTATGAGGTCGGGGGTATCAACGATCACGTCAGCATCCGTTTCTTTAAGCTCAGAGAGCGGCCGAAATCCCCACGAGACACCGACCGTTTTGCAAACGTTTGCATTCTTTCCCGTCATTATGTCCACACCCGTGTCACCAATATACATAACCTCGTCGGGTGAAACGCCGAGCTCATCCATCATACTCAAAAGTGCATCGGGAGCCGGCTTCAAGGGCACGTCTGCCCTGCCGCCGTGAACTATGGAAAAGCGGGAGGGAAAGAATTTTGCGATTATGTCCCTCGTCGTTTTGTCGGGCTTGTTTGATAGCACGGCAAGTCTGATGCCTGCCGAATGGAGCGCATCTATCATTGATACTATACCGTCGTACGGTTTGGTCAGATAGAGGGTATCCGCATCGTAGCGCGCGTTATACGCACTAAGCGTGCTAGCAACAACGGCTTGATCGTCTATGCCCTTAGAATGAAGAGTGCTCTCGATCAAGCGACGGGCACCGTGACCGATAAAGGAACGGCACTCCTCCTCTGTTATCTCTGAAAGTCCGATGCTCGTTACGGTCTTATTTACGTAATACGTGATGGTGGGCAGCGTGTTGAGCAGGGTTCCATCAAGATCGAAAATACAGGCTTTTATCATTTTTTGTTACACGGGTGCCTACTTTAAGGGCGGACACCCGATATATCCTTTAGATTTTTTCAAGCTTTGCAAAGGTAGCCATAAGCTTCTTTGTCTGTCCGTTATCAAAGCTGACCTCGTAGAGTATATCTCCGCCCATATCCCTCGCGGAAACTATAACGCCCGCGCCAAACATTGCGTGGCGGACGCGCGTGCCGGGGGCAAGCTTCTCAAGGCCGAAGCCCTGTGCGCCTCTTTTCTCTGCGGGGCGCGGATTGAATATATCAACGGGTCTGTTGAGCTCGCTCTGCATCGGCCGCTCGACCCGCGGACGGTAGCTCGTTTTGTAGGCGGGGTTGCGGGGCGGTATTCTCTTAGGTGCATCGTGCTGAATAAGATTGGCGGGCATTTCCTCACGGACGAACACGGAGAGAGGATTAAAGGCTGTCCTGCCGTACATCATACGCGACTTGGTATGAGTTATATAGAGCTTTTCCTTCGCTCTTGTGACGGCGACGTACATAAGACGGCGCTCCTCACTCATCTCATCCGCCTCACCCATATTCTGTGCGGACGGGAATATGCCATCCTCCATACCTGCGAGAAAGACTATGGGGAACTCAAGTCCCTTTGCCGCGTGAATTGTCATAAGCACGACTGCATCCGCGCTCTCGTCGTATTTGTCAACGTCGCTAACGAGAGATATTTCCTCAAGGAACTCGGCAAGAGTGCATTCCTCCCCGGCATCGGCAACGCGCTTCTCGTACTCGACGGCGGCGGAGATAAATTCGTTTACAGTATCTATCCTTCCCTCACCCTCAAAGCCCTCTGCCTTGAGCATATCGTAGTAACCCGTGTCACGAAAAACGGACTCAATAAGCTCGGAGGGGCGCGTGTGCGAGGCCTTTATGCCCTCTATAAGCTCAACGAACGAGACAAGCTTATCCGCGCTCTTGGCAAGCACCTCATACTCGCGTGCGTTTTGCATTATCTCATACATCGACTTGCCGGTCATTCCCGCAAGTGACTCCACGCTTTCCACCGTGGCTGTGCCTATTTTACGCTTTGGCTCGTTGATTATGCGCTTGAGGCGCAGGCTGTCAAGAGGGGAATTTATTATTGAGAGATAGGCGATGATATCCCTTATCTCCTTACGGTCGTAGAACCTTGTAGCGCCAAGGACTCTGTAAGGCATAGCGCTCTTTGCAAAGGTAGTCTCAAGCGAACGGGCAAGCTCGTTCACTCTGTAAAGCACAGCGAAATCGGAGTACTTACGGCCGCCCTCGCGCACGGCGTGCATTATCTTGTCGATTATGTATCTGCCTTCGTCGTTCTGATCGACAGCCTCGCGCAGGGTGATCATATCTCCCCTGCCCTTTGTAGACCAAAGCTTTTTGCCGTGTCGGTTACCGTTATTCTTGATGACTGCGTTCGCCGCATCGAGTATGGTTTCAGTCGAGCGGTAATTCTGCTCCAGCTTGATGATACGGGCATCCGGATAGGTCTTATCGAAATTGAGTATATTTTCAACCGTCGCGCCGCGAAAGCGGTATATGCTTTGGTCATCGTCACCGACGACCATTATGTTTCTGTACTTATCCGCAAGGAGCTTGGTGAGGACGAACTGCGCGTAGTTGGTGTCCTGATACTCGTCGACGAGTACGTACTTGAACTTGTGCTGGTAATATTCGCGCACGTCGGGTTCGTTATCAAGCAGCTCAACGGTCTTCATTATTATATCGTCGAAATCGACGGCGTTGTTCTCCATCAGCTTTTTCTGATAAAGGGTATATATTCTTACTATATCCCGGTTTCTCGGGTCGGCCTTGACGTCCACGTCGTCGGGGCCCTCAAGGCGATCCTTTGCCATACTGATGGCGTTGCAGACGGCCTTGGGAGCGAGGCGCTTTTCGTCGATCGAAAGCTCCTTCATACATATGACGACCATACGCTTCTTGTCGTCGGTGTCGTAGATAGAAAAGCCGTCCCGGTAGCCAAGCCTGTCACCGTACTTGCGAAGTATGCGCAGACATATAGAATGGAACGTGCCCGACCAAACCGACTCCGCTATATTGGGGTCATCAAACGTCGCACGCAGTCTGTCCTTTATTTCCTTTGCCGCCTTGTTTGTGAAGGTTATGGCAAGCAGTTGCCACGGCGGACAGGGCTCGGATATAAATTCGGGGAGTATGTACGAAATATCCTCTGGATCCATATCGTGCGCATTTTCAAGCGCGGACACGGAGCCCTCGTTAAGCTCGTCGAGCACGGCAGTCGAGTGATACGCATTGCCGTATTTGATTAGATAGGCTATTCTGTTTACGAGAACGGTCGTTTTTCCCGAGCCTGCGCCCGCGAGCACAAGCAACGGGCCGTTTGCCTGAAAGACCGCCTGGCATTGCTCAGGGTTGAGGCGCTCGCCGTACACCTTCTCAAAAAGTCTTTTTTTGGCAGTCAAATACCTGTTTTTAAGCTCTTCCATTTATATCTGCATTCTTTCGCTTTAGTTTTTCGTTCAAAATACGAACGACATATTCAAAGTTTCGTATTTTTTGTTTGTTTTGGCAGGTGCCGATTTATTTTTTCACGAGGTTGATTCCTTTAAAAATCCGTTTTGGAAATTTATAGAAATGTACGTTTTCCACATTTTAAAATGTTGAAATTGTGGAGAACTTTTTGTCGAAAAATAATTTTTCGCTAGGATTTCCAACACCCAACTCGTCCATTTCGCCGAGTTTTCCACATTTTGTTGGTTTTGCGGGGATATCAAGGTAAAAAACTCAAAATCTCCCTTTTTCCGTTTTCGGTAGCTTTTTCGGTCGATCGAGCGCGATTTTCGCACAGTGAATTTTTAATAAAACTGCCCGATTTTTTCGCGCTCATCGAGTCGTACAATTTACGAATTGGTGGATTTTGCAGAAAAATCAGCGTACTTTTCGTGCGTTTTTATTGCTTTTGGCGTTTTTTCTCTGTCCACGGTTGTCAAAACTGCCCTTAGCGGTGCGGTTTTGCGCCGCAGATCGTGCTTTTTTCACAGTTGAGCCTCCACGTGTGTCGACCTTGGCGCCGCTCTTTACCGAGTGAGTGCCCTTGGATGCAGGGGGGCGTGATGCGGCCTTTGCGGACGGCTTGCCCGTTGGCTTCTTTATCTTGCCCGTCTTTTTATCCACCTTGACCTCGGCGCGCGTGGACTGACCGAACGCGTGGCGCACGAGGCAATCGGGCGAGTTGCCGATAAGATCCTCTCTGCCCACCATACGTAGCGCCTCTCGCACGAGGTTTGCATTTTCGGGGCGTGAGAACTGTAAAAGAGCGCGCTGAAGCTGCTTTTCGTGATAATCTGTGGTAACGTATACCTTTTTTCCGGTCATCGGGTGTATACCCGTGTAGTACATTACAGTCGATATCGTGCCGGGGGTGGGATAGAAATCCTGCACCTGCTCGGGGGAATAGCCCCATCTTTTGAGCCAGAGCGCCATCTCGACCGCGTCATTCATCGTCGTGCCCGGATGGCTGGACATCAGGTAAGGAACGAGATACTGTTCAAGTCCCGCCTCTGCACAGAGAGAAAAATACTTTTTCTTGAATTTTTCAAACACCTCGACGGACGGCTTGCCCATCATTGAGAGCGCGTTGTTTGCACAGTGCTCGGGCGCGACCTTAAGCTGCCCCGACACGTGATGAGTAACGAGCTGACGGAAGAACGTGTCGTCCGGGTCGGCGATCAGATAGTCAAAGCGTATGCCCGAACGTACAAATACCTTTTTGACGCCCTTCACCTTTTCTATTTCCGTGAGCATATGCGCGTATTCGGTATGATCCACCTTCAAATTTTTACACGGGGTGGGTGCTAAGCACTTTTTGTTGGGGCAAACGCCGCCCTCGCGCTGTTTATCGCAGGAGGGGTAACGGAAGTTTGCGGTCGGGCCGCCAACGTCGTTTATATAGCCCTTGAAATCGGGTAATGCCGCGATCTTCTCGGCCTCTGCAATAACGCTCCTCTCGCTCCTTGAGCGCACCTCGCGCCCCTGGTGAAAGGCGATGGCACAGAAGTTACACGCGCCGAAGCAGCCGCGATTATGAGTTATCGAGAACTTTACCTCCGTTATGGCGGGGACTCCGCCCTCTGCTTCATAATCGGGATGATAATCGCGTGCATACGGGAGAGAGTAAACGTAGTCAAGCTCTTCCCTCTCCAGAGGCGGCATCGGGGGATTCTGCACAAGCATTTTGTCGTCGTAGTACTCCACGATAGCCTTTCCGCGCACGGAATCGGTGTTTTTATACTGTGTAGCAAAGGCCTTGGCATAGGCCTGCTTATCGCTTTTGAGGGTATCGTAGTCGCCTACCTCAACCGAATCGAAAAATATCTTCTCGCCGCGTTTGGCAAGATAAACACAGCCGCGCACGTCGCGTATTTTTTTGATAGGCACGCCCTTATCAAGCAGGGCGGCGAGGCGGCGAAGTATATTTTCGCCCATACCGTAGGTGAGCACGTCGGCACGGCTATCGACGAGGATGCTGCGACGCACCCTGTCCTCCCAATAGTCGTAATGCGCAAAGCGGCGCAGGGATGCCTCAAGACCGCCGATGATTATCGGCACGTCACCCCACGCCTCTCTTATTCTGTTGCAGTATACGATCACCGCGCGATCAGGGCGACGCCCCATCTTACCGCCGGGGCTGTAATAGTCGTACGAGCGCCTCTTTTTAGAGACGGTATAATGCGCGACCATTGAATCAATATTTCCCGACGAGACGAGAAAGCCGAGACGCGGGCGGCCGAAGCGCTTGAAATCCTCACAGCTCTTATAATCGGGCTGTGCAAGGACCGCAACGCGGAAGCCGTCCGCCTCAAGGACTCGTGTAATTATAGACACGCCAAAGGTCGGGTGATCTACGTATGCGTCACCCGTGACAAATACAAAATCGACCTCCGACCAGTTGCGTGCCTCAACGTCCCGTCTGTTGACGGGTAAAAATTCGGTTCTGTCTTTCATATCAGAGTGTGAACGAGTCGAGCTCTACCTCGCTCTGCTCGCCGTTTTCCATATTACGGAGCTGTGCTCTGCCCGCATCCACCTCGGAGTCGCCGATAATGAGGGTGTAGCCCGCTCCTATCTTATTTGCGTATTTCATCTGCGCCTTAAGGCTTCTGCCAACTATGTCGCACTCAACGTACGCGCCCTCGCGACGAAGTCTTTCGGCTATTGCAAGCGCCTTTATCTGTGCGCGCTCACCGAGGGCGGCAACGTAAAGGCGAGGCTTTACGGGATCTATATTGTCAAGTCCCGCCTCGCGGAGCGCGAGAATAACGCGGGTAAGTCCCATACCGAAGCCGATGCCCGAAAGTGCAGGGCCGCCGAGGGACTCAACGAGTCCGTCGTATCTGCCGCCGCCGCAAACGGTGGACTGTGCGCCGATGCCCTCTGCGATAAACTCGAAAACGGCGCCGGTGTAGTAATCGAGTCCGCGGACTATTGAGGAGTCAACGACGTACTCAATGCCCATAGCGTCAAGGGCGGACTTAAGCATATCGAACTTTGATGCGCAGGTGTCGCAAAGGTGATCAACCGTTTTGGGCGCGGCCTTGGCAAGGGCGGCGCAATCGGGATTTTTGCAATCGAGCAGGCGCAGAGGATTCTTCTCAAGGCGTGATTTACAGGTATCGCAGATAACGTCCATCTTGGAATTGTAATAATTTACGAGCGCCGCTCTGTAAGTGGGGCGGCATTCCTTACAGCCGATGGAATTAAGGTGCAATTTTACGTTCTTAAGACCAAGGCGTCTGAATACCGATGCGGCAAGCGCTATTGCGGTAGCGTCGGATGCAGGGTTGTCCGAGCCGAACATCTCGGTGCCGAACTGGAAGAACTCGCGGCTTCTGCCGGCCTGTGGCTTCTCGTGGCGGAAGCAGGAGATTATGTAATAGTATTTAAGAGGCATGGGATCGGAGCACTTGCCGTTTTCGATTATGGCTCTGGCTACCGATGCGGTGCCCTCGGGGCGCAGAGATATAGAGCGGTTTTCCTCTCTGTCCGCAAAGGTATACATCTCCTTTTGTACCACGTCGGTCGTATCACCGACACCGCGTACGAAAAGCTCGGTGTTCTCAAAGGTGGGGGTGCGGATCTCGCCGTAGCCGTACTTTTCCGCCTCCTCGCGCATTATTCCCTCAATGTATCTGAAAAGAGGGGTCTCGTTGGGGAGTATGTCCATTGTGCCTTTTATTCTCTGTATCATTTTTCAGTCATCCTTTTCCTTATGTGCAATATCGAGGAGCTCCTTAAGGCGGCTCTCATCGCCTATGTAGTGCAGCATTCCGATAACGGCCTCAAACCCCGTGGCGCAGCGGTAATCGGTTATGCTTGCGTGCTTCGGTCGGTTCAGATGCGTCGAGTTGAACGCGCGCCTGAAGACCTCGCGCTCGTCGTCTAAAAGATGCGGCTCTATTTTTCTGTACATCTCCGCCTGCGCCTCGGCGGTGACATATTCAAGCGAGAACTTGTTTAATTCGCCCGACTTCGATATTCCGCGACCCACGAGCATTTCCCTGACGTAAAGCGAGTGCCTCGCATCACCGAGATATGAGAGCGCGGCCACGCTCGGCAAAGCCGCACCGATGATCCTTTCGTGCATTTAAAACCTCCAAAGAGTGCATTATATAAATATTATACACTATCGCGCGTGCAAAATCAATGCCTAAATAAGTAAAATATTTTCGCAAACTTGGCTTTTACCCCTTGAATTTGGTGATTTTAGATGATATAATAATATAAACGACGAAAGGTGAGGATATGGAAGACTTATCGTACATCAAAAACAATTACCTTGAACTCACCGACGAGCTTGCCGCCATCGCAGAACGCGTTGGTGTAAAAGCGCCAACACTCGTGGCGGTCACGAAGAGCGGCACCGACGAGGAGCTGTGCGAGCTTGTGCGCTTGGGAGCCCTGAATGTAGGCGAAAATCGTCCGCAGGAGCTGCGCCGCAGAGCGGATATACTCACAGGACTCGGTTACTCACCGATTCTGCACGAGATAGGCACGCTGCAAAGGAACAAGGTGAAGCTCATAATAAAGGACGTCGCACTGATACATTCGGTCGATTCGCTGAAGCTGGCAGAGGAGATCGAGCGGCAGGCGGAGAAGATCGGCAGACGCGTCCCCGTGCTCATCGAGATAAACTCCGCAAAAGAGGAAAACAAGGGCGGCGTTACGCCCAAGGAGGCAGAACGGTTGGTCTGCGATATGCTACCGCTTCCGCACGTTGAGGTACGCGGCCTTATGACTATGGGACCTGCGGAGTGCGAGGAGGATGAGCTGCGCGGCTATTTCAGACAGACGAAAGCTCTGCTCGACGAGCTTCACGCGCGCTACGGCTTCGGTGACGAGCCGATACTGTCAATGGGAATGAGCGACAGCTATCGCGTAGCGATCGAGGAGGGCTCGACCCTTGTGCGTGTCGGACGCAGATTATTCAGAAAATAAATTTAGAAAAACGATAGGAGAACAAAAAATGTTATTCGAAGATTGGGCCAACAAACTCAAGAAGAAGAAAGAGGAAGAGGAAGAGATACAGTTCAAGAAGTACGAGGAGGTAGAGGAGCCCGCTCCTGCGCCTGCACCCGCACCTGCCGTAGCAGCCGCACCCGCATCCATCGAGGGCAGCAATATCGAGCTCAAGGTTATGCGCCCCGCAACCTTCGACGACGTAAGCACGATCGCAGATCACCTAATCGAGGGCTGTACCGTAGTTCTCAACCTCGAGCTGCTTGACAGACCTACGACGATCAGAATGCTTGACTTCCTTAACGGTGTTACCTACACCAAGGACGGCGAGATCAAGAACGTCGCTCAGAACACTTACATAATCACTCCGAACGGAATAGACGTACACGAGTGATAATCCGAAGGGTCGCAGAAAACCTATGACGTGCTTCACGATCGTGGTGCTGCGGCCTTTTGTTATCAAAGATAAGGGAAATTATTCTTAAGATGCTATACGTTTTATCGACCACCGTTCACCTGATGCTGAATATGGTCATGATCGCGATGGCGGCGAGGGCCATACTCTCCTGGTTCGTCAACCCGGAGGAGAGCAAGCTGTTCGCGCTCGCGTATACGATTACCGAGCCGATAATAATGCCCCTGCGGCTATTGTTCTACAAGCTCAATATCTTTCAAAGCACGCCGCTTGATATGTCGTTTATGATAACTTATCTGCTTCTTTGGATCATTGACGGAGTGCTTGCCTAGGAGATAAAAGTGAAAAAATTAAAAGCAATATATTACGTTATATACACCGCCGTAATACTCGGCGGGATAGGACTCGATCAGCTCTCCAAGCTGCTGGCGGTCAAATTCTTACAGCCGGTGTCAACCGTGCCGATCTGGTCGGGCGTTTTACACCTGACGTACGTTGAAAACAAGGGCGCGGCATTCGGCATGCTCGCCGATCACAGATGGGTGTTTATGACCGTATCGACGGTGGCGATCATCGGCATCGCGCTCTACCTCTACTCGGGTGCGAATACGGGCAAGCTCTTCACCTCTGCGCTGATGCTGATCGTATCGGGCGGAATCGGAAATATGATAGACCGCGTGGTGCTCGGATACGTCGTCGACTTCATCGACTTCACACTTATCGATTTCGCGGTATTCAATATTGCGGACTCGTTTGTGTGTATAGGTGCAGGTATGCTCATCCTCTCGCTCGTCCTTGATATTGTTAGGGAATCCAAGCTTGCGAAAGCGAACAAGGATAAAAAGAAATGATCATTCGCAAGGTTGAACAGGACGAGGCGGGCGCAAGACTCGATGCCTTCGTATCAGAGGTTACCGAGCTGTCGCGCAGCGGCGCCGTAAAGCTCATAGAAACGGGTGAAATTACCGTTTCGGGCGCACCCGTGTCAAAAAAATACGCCGTAAAGGCCGGCGACACAGTAGAAATAAGGATACCCGAGCCGGAGCCGTACGAGGTCGAGGCGGAGGACATCCCCCTCAATATCGTATATGAGGACGAGGACGTTATTGTAATCAACAAGCCATCGGGAATGGTGGTGCATCCCGCCCCCGGAAACTACTCGGGCACGCTTGTTAACGCACTGCTCTTTCATTGTCGCGATTCACTCTCCGGCATTGGCGGTGTGATGCGTCCGGGCATCGTACATAGAATTGACAAGGACACCTCGGGACTGCTCGTTGTGGCAAAGAACGATGCAGCACACAAGGGTCTGTCGGAGCAGCTTGAATACCACGGAGTTGTGCGCGAATACCACGCGATCGTACGCGGTGGCTTTAAGAACGACTCGGGAACGGTGGATGCTCCGATCGGACGGCACCCCGTGGACAGAAAGAAAATGGCCGTTCTCCCCTCACCCGATGCGCACGCAAAAAATGCGGTAACGCACTACGAGGTCATAGAGAGATACGGCGAGGCGAGCTACATCAAATTGTACCTCGAAACCGGACGAACGCACCAGATAAGGGTACATATGGCTCATCTCGGACACCCCCTGCTGGGCGACGAGGTATACGGAGCGGCAAGAACGAGATTTGAGAAGCTGCACCCTGCACTTTTTGACGGCCAGATGCTTCACGCAAAAAGGCTCTCGTTCTTGCACCCGTGCACCGGCGAAAAAATCGAGGTGGAATGCGAGCTGCCAGACAATTTCAAAAAAGCTATAAGATTACTTCGAGATCAAATAATAAATTAAAGGAAGGTCAGAGATATGCTTAGGACCAAGATCACATCATCACTTGAAAAGGCGTTTTCCGACACCAAAATCGAGGACTACGCCACTCTCGAAAAGCTCTCCGCTCTCAAGGGAGAGAGAGTATCCGTGCAGTTCCTTTACCAGTACGAATGCACGCCCGAGGATCCGACATGCTACACCTTCAGGTCTGCGCCTGTGCTCACGGGATCTCTTGCAGGGTACGCAAATATCAGAAACGTACGCCACATTCCCGTGACAATGACCACGCACCCCGCAGGAATTGATGACAATATGCTTCGCACAGCTCCCGGTCTTTTCCCCGACGTGCTTGAGCCTCTCAATTACGGCGGCAAGGTATCAATAATCGCAAACGTGCTCTCGTCCTGCTGGATAGAGATCAATCTGCCGAAGGACATTGAGGCCGGCGACTACACCCTTACCGTAGAGCTTGATTCCAAAAACAACGTAAAAACGGCGGCAAGCGTGACCGTAGAGGTAGTTAACGCCATACTCCCCGACGAGGATATATACTTTACTCAATGGTTCCACTCCGACGGACTTGCACAGTATTACGAGGTGCCCGTATGGAGCGAAAGACATTGGAAAACGGTCGAAAACTTCGCACGGGTGGCGGCTGACAACGGAATCAATATGCTTCTTACTCCCGTTTTCACCCCTCCGCTTGACACGGCGGTAGGCGGCGAGCGCCTCACCACTCAGCTCGTCGGAGTGACGGTGACCGACGGAAAATATTCCTTTGATTTTTCACTTCTCGACCGTTGGATCGAGATGTGCGACAGAGTCGGCATCAAGTATCTTGAGATCTCCCATTTCTTCACCCAGTGGGGTGCAGAGCACGCGCCTAAGGTAATGGCAACCGTGGACGGAGAGTACAAGAAGATCTTCGGCTGGGAGACCGCGGCGGCGGGCCCCGAATACTCCGCATTTCTCCGTCAGTTCCTTACCGAGCTTCTCGCTCACCTCAAAAAGAGCGGAAACGACAAGCGTTGCTTCTTTCACGTTTCCGACGAGCCCGGCGTTGCGCACCTTGAGAACTACAAGGCGGCAAAGGCAATAATCGCAGATCTGCTTAAAGACTACACCATTATGGACGCGCTCTCCAAGCTTGACTTCTACAAGACGGGCGCACTCGATAACCCCATATGCTCCTCAAACCACATCGAGCCTTTCCTCGAGGAGAAGGTGCCCAACCTTTGGACGTACTACTGCGTAAGCCAATGGAAGGACGTATCGAACAGATACCAGTCTATGCCCGCGTGCAGAAACCGCTCGATCGGTATGCAGATGTACAAGTTCAATATCGTTGGCTTCCTGCATTGGGGCTACAACTTCTACAACAATCAGTTCTCGGAAAATCCGATCAACCCATACCTTGTGACCGACTGTGACCTCGCCTTCCCTGCCGGTGATGCTTATTCGGTTTATCCCGGCCCCGACGGCACCTGCCTTGAGTCTATGCGCCTTAAGGTATTCTTCGAGGCACTTCAGGATATGAAGGCTATGAAGCTGTGCGAAAAGCTCTACTCTCACGACGAGGTCGTTGCGGCTATGGAGGAGGTCTTTGGCGGCGAGATACGCTTTGACACGTGCGCAAAGTGCGCCGACACGATGCTCGCCATAAGAGAAAAGGTAAACGAAATGATCAAAGCAAGGGTGTAAGTATGCACCCGTGTAATAAAAAATCACCGTCTGCTGTATAACAGACGGTGATTTTTTATTACAAAACCTTGGAAAGAAAATCCTGGAGTCTGGGGTCCTTGGGAGCGCCAAAAAGCGCCTCGGGCGTGCCCTGCTCCTTGATCACGCCGCCGTCCATAAAGAGGACTCGGTCGGCAACCTCACGGGCAAAGCCCATCTCGTGAGTGACGATAACCATCGTCATACCTTCGTTTGCGACCTCGCGGATAAGGTCGAGAACCTCGCCGACCATCTCGGGGTCGAGCGCCGAGGTAGGCTCGTCAAACAGCATTACCTTCGGATTCATAGC